>CAZQSD010000004.1:0-62219 GCA_964595885.1 uncultured Sangeribacter sp. | reverse complement strand
AATCTCTTTTACGGTCAGCTTGTAATGATGGTTACGCACTATGCCATAGCTACCGGTTTTTGTATTGTCAGGATCAAATGATTTTCCGGTGTGTTCGATCGGGATATGGAAGAAACAGTTTCCATCTTTATATACTTCCCAAAGACCGAACGCCTGAGCCAACTGTCTGTTGATATCTTCAAGCTCAGAAGCCGTAAAAGGATGGTTATCCTTATCTACAAAAAAACTTTTGTTGCCATAATTTTCAATATGGATCTGTAGGGTGACCATATTTTTCTGTGAGGAGGGTGTGCCAGAAGGTTGAGTAAAGACAAAATATGGTTTTGAAACTCCTTTCAAATATAGATTTATTGCATCAACATCAAATAGCTTAGTACCTTCGTCTGGATAATATAGTATCTTTTTCTCTTTGTTGACGGCTGCGAAATATTCAATTAGTTCTTCTTCGGTGAGAACATGATTGCCTTGCCTATAGAGAGTCTGGCGATTATTATTGAGAGTGTAATAGCCGGCAAGGACAATAGCCGGACGGGCATTGGGTGTGGTGAAAAGTGATGCCGGACGTGTGGTTTCATGCACGAGGGAAGCCTCGTTGAGGGTATTGGCGATCTTGCTGAAGCGCACTTGGCGGGTGAGGTCTTCTTCCGATTCTTCGCCGCTTGAGGGAAAGTCAGAAGCCTGTTTTGACCAGTTGACGGAATGTGCCCATTTAAGGGTATGATCTGATGAACTGTTCCAGGTCCATGCCCCGGATAGCGACATCCCGAGTTCATCTTGCATCTGAGAGAAAGATAACCCTCCATTATTTTTTAATATGAAAGATGATTTATCGGACCCCACGACATCCCAGCCTGTTATTGTCAAGGTCAATTCACGATGGTCGTAATTGCCGTCTGTGCATTCGGTGGCCAAAGTTGCATTATCAGCAGATACGGTCACTTTGGCAGCCACGCGCTCAAGATAAATCGGAATCGGGATGTCGCCTGTTAGATTATCGGTGGTGATTGGAGAATAATACATGTCGGCATTGCTATGTTCGGTGTCATAGTATCTGGCACTACTCATAACTATATTATTCCCTGACTCGTCGCTAAGCACTTCAATAGTGGCGGTTTTATCTTCAAGTGCTTTGAGCAATATTTCTTCATCGGAGACATTGGCATATGCCACCACCATATTCGGCAATTCATCAGAAAGGGATAGCACAGCAAAATAGTCTCCTGTCTCATCTGAAGATGTTGCATCTTTGGCAGCAAGCTGTTTTAGTTCGGTTCCGTCGGCACGGTAAAACACCAGATACATAGATTCGATCTCATTGGTGTTTGCACGAGTATAACTGTTTGTCATCACACGGAACCTTAGTTTTACCTCACCTTTTCCGGGGCGCACAGGCGTTTGGGGATCAAAATCGGGTTGGGATTCTATTACGCTGGTGGAACATGAGAGTGGAATGATGCAACATATAGCAGCAATGGCAAGATTCCGGAAGATTGTCTTGATCATGGTGGTTTGGGTTATTTGTTGTAACGGAGATATGGAATTTCTTCCGTAATGGCAAAGTTACGCTTAAATACTTAATTTGCAAATAAATCAGTATGTAACGATTGTTTTGTTAACTTTAATTAACATATATATGAGTTTTTGTGAATATATGTTAAGGATAATTATTATATCCATAGAATAGGCTTGAAAGGGGGATAAAATGATAATTTTATCATATTTTTACGTTAATATTTGCACAAGCAATAGGAATACACTAATTTTGTATTGGTTTTGTCGGCAATTAGCCGACACATGATGAAATAATCTGCTATGCTATCAGCAGCATAGCCATAAGTGAATTAGAATAATACTTTTACTCAATGAAATCGCATTATGCGGGCCTATGGTTGCTGATCACAGTTGCACTCGCAGTGACAATTGCAGCAAGTCTGGCTGACGAATTTTCTATTGGAAACTGGGTGCCTAAGAAGGCCCCTTTTAGTGAGGTTTTATTGCCTGACTCCACAAACTTTCAACAAATGCAATATGCTGCCGCCTTAGATTCCATTCTATTGCCGGTGGAGGAGCCTACTTTGGTGGCGGTTGATTCATTACCTAAGACCATACTTTTGTTTGGTGATTCCATGACTTTGAATCTTGCTCTCCGTCTGGCGAGATATTCCACTCAGAATGGCCACAATCTACATGCCATCAACTGGGATTCGAGTAACACCAAAATATGGGCGGAGACTGACACCCTGAGTTATTACCTGAATAAATTTAAACCGGATTACGTATTTATTTCTCTTGGAAGCAATGAGGTATATTTTAAAAATCCGGCTATACGCATGCCTTATGTCAAAAAGATTCTCAGCTGCATAGGCGACATACCTTATGTGTGGATCGGACCGCCCAACTGGAATGAAGACACCGGCATCAATGACATGCTTGAGGCTACGTGTAAGAAGGGTTCATTCTTCCGTTCGGCGGGGATGGAGTTCAAGAGAAAGAAAGATAAGATTCATCCTACCCGTGAAGCATCGGCTTTATGGATTGACAGCATTATGAGATGGATGCCGAAGTCGGCACATCCCATTCTTGCGGAAGTTCCGTCTGACACTCTCCGGAAGTCGCCCAACCATGTCATCTTCATCAAGCCCTACAACAAATAATACGTCTGCTATTAACTTTTATATGCTGACAACATATGTTACTGTCAATTGCTGATACACTGACCACCGCACTCTCCAATTTCTGGGATTTGCTCCGCTATGATCCGAAGTCGCCCATGCTTTTCTCAAGCGGACTTTTCTGGGTGCTGTTCATTTTTTTCCTTCCGGTCTATGCTCTCCTTAAAGGAAGCAGAGGGAAAATGATGTTTTTTGTGGTAGGATTCTCCCTTTATTTCTATTATAAATCGAGCGGTCTGTTTTTCCTGATGCTGATAGGCACATCGTTCGTTGACTGGAATCTTTCAAAGGCAATCTATAATCTGAAGACGAGGAGATGGAAGTTGATTGTGATGTGGATTTCCATCCTGATTTCGCTTTCGATTCTGGGTTATTTCAAGTATGCCAACTTCTTCTTATGGAACTGGAACCAGATGGTGGAAGGGAATTTCCAGCCGCTTGACATAATTCTTCCGGTGGGAATATCTTTTTATACGTTCCAGTCGATAAGTTACGTGGTGGATGTATATAAGGAGAGAATAAAGCCCACGAAGCATTGGATCGATTATCTATTCTTCCTTTCTTTTTTTCCGGCTTTGGTGGCGGGTCCGATAGTGAGAGCAGATTATTTTCTACCGCAACTTGAAAAAAACCGACAGGCGTCAAAAGAAGATATATGGGGGGGCCTTTGGCTTATCATTGTGGGAATAATAAAGAAAGCCGTTATAGCCGACTATATAGCTCAATATAATGATTTGATTTTCAATTCTCCCGATATGTATACCGGTGTTCAGACCCTTATGGGAGTATTGGGATATACGATGCAGATATATTGCGATTTCTCGGGATATTCAGATATGGCGATTGGATTGGCATTGATTATGGGCTTTAAGTTGGGCATTAATTTTGACTCTCCCTATCAGAGCACTAACCTGACGGAGTTCTGGCGCAGATGGCATATCTCCCTCTCCTCGTGGCTGAGGGATTATGTCTACATTCCTTTAGGAGGCAACCGCAAAGGCACTTTACGCACATACCTTAATAATTTCCTGACGATGCTTATTGGAGGCTTATGGCATGGAGCCGCCTGGAAATTTATCTTCTGGGGAGCAATGCATGGAGTGGGGCTTGCGATTCATAAGGCCTTTAAACCATTGCTTGCGCGATTACCGCATAATTTTGTGTTTTCATTTTTCGGTTGGTTAATAACTTTTGTGTATGTGTCTTTACTTTGGGTGTTTTTCCGGGCTGCCTCATTCTCTGACTCTGTCCTAATAATCCGGAATATATTCGTAGATTTTTATTGGACACAGATTCCGCAGTTTATAACTGCACGTCCTGTGTGGTGTGTGATGATGTTGGTGCTGATAGTGGCCCACTTCGTGCCTCAAAACATTGCCGACAAGATGCAGGTTGCCTTTATTAAGGTGAATTGGGTGGTGAAGCTTTGTCTGTTCCTGATCATAGTTCAGTTGGTCATTGAATTTATGAGCGAGGAGGTTGCACCGTTTATATACTTTCAATTCTGAACCGGTGAAGATTCACGCACGGAATCCGCACGGATGTATGCTCAAAAGTGGGCATTTTTTGGGAAAAACGCAATATTTTTCGCAGTATAGAATAAGAAAAGTCAGCCTTTAAAGGACTGACTTTTAGGAGTTTAAGGGGAGCCGCGAGTGGGACTCGAACCCACGACCTTTTCGTTACGAATGAAATGCTCTACCGACTGAGCTATTGCGGCTGATATGAAAGCGTCAAACAAACGTGCTATCCGTTTTCACAGTGCAAAGTTAACACTTTATATTTACACATACAACTGTTTTGCCAAATTTGTTGCGGCATTGTGGATAATTCATCATTGTGGATAATCAAATGCTGCCAACTAATTCCCGGCCTTGTAAAAATAATCTTGAAGTGTAATAGAAGTTACTTAGCGGGAGTATAGGGCAGGAAATTGAATCCAAGACGAATAGTATTGGTCTGTGCAAAGACTTGGGGAAGCAAACGCAGTCCTTCTTCAAACACAGGGAGAAGCGGCTTTAGAACCGGGTCAGTTGTCAAATACTCTTCAATTGCTTTAAGAGTGGGATCATCCTGAAGCAGGGGTAACACTATCTTTTCAAGAAGCATCATTGTTGTCTGGGTATCGATAAACAGATGCATACCTGAGTCAGTGGTTTCAAACGACAAAGGAATCCCGTCAGCAAGTTGGGGCAAGATAACTTCCAAAGAAGACTTCAGTATTTTTTTTGCAAGATCGGATTTAAGAATCGGATTTTGTGTGGCCGAGTCAGCATTGCCGCCATTGTCTGAATTGTTGGCGGGGAAGAGTCCGTGATCATTCAGATCAATATCAGAAGCCGGAGTGCCGCCGGAAGCATTGTTAAGAAGCAGAGAGAAGAATGATAAGGGATTAATATATAATCTGACCGATGTGGGGGAGTCAATCACGTATTGATACCCATTAGGCTGCGTCTGGTCAATACGGGCAGCCCCAAACGAATTGTTGATATAGGTAAATATGATGTTGCCGTCAAGATTAAACGCTATTGTGCGTAAGACTTCTGTCATTGCCTGACTTACTGACATGTAGGCTGTGTTGTTATATACGGGTATGACGGGTAAAGTGGTCAAGGCTGATAAGATGCCACTGAAATCAATATCTGTGTCGGGTATGGGTGTGAACTGCCACTCAATATAGAATGGCAATGATTTAAAGGTGCCATCATTGTTTTTCTCGATTGGAGCGGGTGTCCAGACAGCGGGTGAGACAGGGGTGTTGAGACTTACATCATTGATGAAGAGTTTTAGCTTTTCCGGAGTAGCAAAGCCGGAATAGCTGAACTTACAATAATCATTAGATGAGGTTGCTTCGAAAGACCATCCTCCATCAGTTTCTACGAGTTCGGGGGTAAGGGTTAGTTGGGGAGAACCGGGAATGACTCCGGGAGCAGGAATCTCACCACTCAGTCCGAATTCAGAGAGCTGACTCAGATCAAATTTTGAAAATGCAATGAGTTTCGCTTTTGTGCCATCCTGAGAAAAAGTTACTGACTTCCCGGGCATGGGATTGCCTTGATAATAAAGCTCAAGTCCGGAGGCGGCATCATATGTTTTGTCTGAAATAGCCGGAGCCGGTGAAGACTTATCGTCGTGACATGCACTCAACGCCACAGCCGCCAGCAGGATCAGTGAATAATTCTTGTTTTTTATCATAATGGAATCTTTTTATTTGATAACAATGGAAATGATAGCCGGGTTTGAGTGTGCATGAAAAAAAATATAGGAAGAGGCTGCATCCGAATTGACGGCGGATGATGCGACAATTCGGATGCAACCTCTATGTGTGATTTATATGTTAAGTGCGCTGATATCAGATAGTGTAGTCAACACATGCACGGTCTTCCTTATAGGGCGCAATAATCTGCACGGCTGCCACGTGGGCAGGATGGGCAGAATAAATCGCCACATCTTCAAGGGAGGCAGCAGTAGCGGTGAGCACGAGATCCCAAGTCTCTTTGGGATTTTCGTTAATACCTACCTCGATGCTTATAAGCTGTTCGATTTCATTTGGAAGCTTTACAAGAGCTTCAGCAAATTTGCGGGCCACTTCCTTGCGTTGCTCGTCAGTGCCTTTGAATTTGAAACATACTACGTGTTTTACCATGTTGGTCAAGGATTTATTTGGTTAAGGGATAAGGGAATACGGTAAGGAGGGGTGAGAGGTTGACTTATTTATACAGTCTCTCGCGTGCAGCAGCGACTTTATCATCAGTTATGTAGTCATCGTAATCCATCATCTTGTCGATTATGCCATTAGGTGTGAGTTCGATGATACGGTTGCAGACTGTCTGGATAAATTCGTGGTCATGACTTGCCATAAGGATAACCCCTTTGAAGGCCTGGAGAGTATTATTAAAGGCCTGTATCGACTCAAGGTCGAGGTGGTTGGTTGGAGAGTCAAGTATAAGGGTGTTTGCATCGGTAAGCATCATTCTGGCAATCATACACCGGATCTTTTCACCACCTGAGAGGACGGATGCTTTTTTAAGTACTTCCTCACCGCTGAAAAGCATTTTTCCGAGGAAACCTTTAAGATAGATTTCCGAAGAATCCTTGCTATACTGACATAACCAGTCAACAAGATTCAGATCTGTCTCAAAAAAACTGCTGTTGTCAAGAGGCAGATAGGCAGTTGTGATGGTCTGTCCCCAGTCATATTCGCCGGCATCAGCTTTTCTTTTACCGTTGATGATTTCAAAAAGAGCAGTCATGGCACGTGGATCACGGCTCAGGAAAGCCACCTTATCACCTTTTTCAATCTGGAAATTGACATCGTTAAACAGCACTTCGCCGTCGACGGTAGCTTTCAGACCCTTTACTTCAAGAATCTTATTGCCTACCTCGCGGTTAGGGGTAAAGATAATGCCGGGATAACGACGTGAAGACGGTTGGATTTCCTCCACATTGAGTTTCTCAAGCATCTTTTTACGGCTTGTGGTCTGCTTGCTTTTCGCAACATTAGCACTAAAACGCTGAATGAACTCCAAAAGCTCCTTACGTTTCTCTTCAGCTTTCTTATTGGCTGCCTGCTGCTGACGGAGTGCAAGCTGTGAAGACTGGTACCAGAAACTGTAGTTTCCGGCAAAGAGAGAAATCTTATTATAGTCAATATCAAGAGTGTGGGTGCTGACAGCATCAAGGAAGTGACGGTCATGGCTCACCACGAGCACCGTATTCTCAAAATTTGACAAATAATTCTCGAGCCAGCTTACTGTCTCAAGGTCAAGGTCATTGGTAGGCTCGTCGAGAAGCAAGTTGTCAGGGTTGCCGAAAAGTGCTTTTGCAAGCAGCACACGCACTTTCTCATTAGCGCTCATGTCCTTCATGAGCATATAATGACGATCTTCCTTTATTCCCAAGCCGCTCAGAAGGGCAGCGGCATCGCTTTCAGCGTTCCAGCCCTCAAGCTCAGCAAATTTTTCTTCGAGTTCAGCAGCCTTAATTCCGTCTTCATCAGAGAAATCGGGTTTTGCATAAATAGCATCTTTCTCCTGCATGATGTCCCAGAGAACGGTGTGGCCACGAAGCACTGTCTCAATCACGGTGCATTCGTCAAACTCAAAGTGGTCCTGACTTAGAACCGACAGACGTTCACCCGGGCCGAAAGTGACAGTCCCATGAGTAGGGGAGAGTTGGCCTGAGAGGATTCTCATTAAGGTGGATTTTCCGGCACCATTGGCCCCGATAATACCGTAGCAGTTGCCTCGGTTAAAGGTAAGGTTTACGTCTGAAAAGAGTGTCCTCTTTCCAAACTGCATTCCTAAGTTGTTAACTTGTATCATAATTGTGTAAAAAAATTCAGATAATTATAATTAATGAAGAAGTGTGTAAGTGCCATACGTGGAGGGTATGGCAACGGGTAGAATAAGATTATTTGTGGCGGCGTGGAACATTTACGTTGTGATGGTCAAAAATGCGTTGCGCCCCCCTGTCAAAAAGCTCCCAATGAGCTTTCTGAGCCGCAGGGATTTCTTCAGGCATCCATGACGGGATAACCCTGTAGTTATGCTTTCCTGTCGGTTTCGCGGAGAAGAAGGTGTCGTAATCAGCATGGCTGAAGCGGGCTTTGCCGTCTTTATCTCTCACGATAGTCGCCCTCACAAGAGCTCCGCCGCGTGTGTCGGCCGTCTTCATGTTGGAAATGAAATTACCTAAGGAATAGACAACCAGCACATCCTTATCTTCTTTCTCATTCCGCATTACTTTCATAGGCTGGATTACGTGGGGATGTCCACCGATGATCAGATCCGCTCCCTCATCAATCAGGTAATCCGCAAGCTCTCTCTGCACACCATTCTCAAGCAGCACATATTCTATCCCCCAATGCATGGTCACAACCAATATCTCAGCTCCGGCCTCACGGGTCTTCCTGATCTCGTTGCTAATCTTTTCCTTATCAATTAGAGCAACCTCCACGCCGTCATTAGGTTTTATGCCGTTGGTGCCATAAGTATAATTGAGAAAGCCTATTTTAAAGCCATTGATATTTTTTATGAAGGGCACGAGAGCGTCTCGTTGTGCCTCGTCATTATATGTGCCTATGTGATCAATCCCAAGTCTGTCAAGTGCTTCCAGAGTACGCCGTGCCGCTTTATCACGCCGGTCAAGACAATGATTATTAGCGGTGAGCATCATGTCGAAACCGGCATCGCGAAGCGCCTCGGCATAGGAGTCGGGGGCACTGAAACAGGGGTAGCCGGAATAGTCGGGGCCGCCTCCCAAAGGCACTTCCAGGTTGCAGACTGCATAATCTGCTTGTAAAATCTCAGGAGCTATCAATGTGAAGCAATCAGAGTAATCGTAGCCCTTCCCGCCGCCAAGTTCCTTGGCACGGTCGAGCTGTGCCTGATGTTGCATTGCGTCGCCTGCAAAAAGAAGCTCCGCCTTTGGGGCGGAGCCTATGGAATCCGCCCCTGTTATGAAAGAGATGAGGCTGAATAGGAGTATCTGGAAAATCATCAAAACTCAGAATTTTATTTAATATACTGGCTTGAAAAAGAGAAGACTATGAGAGCGTCCTCAGTGTGGAGACGCGTCATTGTCGGTTTAGATGTGTAAGGCGTACACTTAGTGACATAGGTAGTGGGAGATGAATAATAGTTGTTTTGAACCTCCTTAGTTATTTCAACCGGAACAAGTGTGAAATCTACATCATCAGGTGTGAGAGTGCCTTTATCAATAAGGTCAACGATATAGTCTCTCATTGTGGAGAAAGAATAATTCTTGTTGATGGCATCATATTCAGCCGTAAAGGATGTCTTATTATCAGGAAGTTTATTATTGGCGAAGAAGTCAGCCATTTCGGAAGTCTTGATCAAAAGGAGATTGGGAGTGATGCCGATATTATATTCATTTTCGATCACCTCTGCCGGGATAGATAAAGATAGATTGTTGACCAGCGATAGGTTGTGATCACCGTTTTTATATCTGTCAATCAGCTCTTCCGCAGGAAAATTGAATTTCACAAGGTAGCCACCGGGAGTGGTCAGTACATTTTCCCCATTTTCTGCCATACCCTTGAGCCAATCGGACACAACATAAGATATGTTGTTGCTGCTTAACACTTCAGGTGAAGATGAGAAAGGATAGGCAACCACTGCAGTGGGTAGCCATTCAGTTGTGGTCTCTCCGTTGGTAGTAGTTGTTGTCTTCGTATAAGTATGATAAAAGATAGCGAAGTATATTGACTGAATATTGGCTACACATCCTTTGCCGAAAAATGGATTGACGTAAAGTCCAGGGAAATATTCCGCAAAGGTTTGAGGCCATTGAAATATTTCAGGATGCTCCTTATATTGTCTGAAAACTTCCTGACCGAATTCTTTGCTTACAGGCATCTCGAGATAGAAACGCTTAGAATTAAGTAAAGCTGTGTCAGATTCGGAAATAAGGGATGTGGTGAAACCTAAAGTTCCGAGTGGGGCCGAGGGATCATAGTAACCTGTGGGATCAAAAGAATTTGTGAGGTCAGCCGGAAGCTGTTTAATGAGTCGATAGACAGCCAGTTTCTGAGGAGTAAGTGAGTCACCTACAAAGTCACCGCGAGAAATTCCAAGAAGCAGTTTACAGGAGTCAACTCTTTCAGGGGTCATCAGCGAATCAGGCACATTAAGTTCGGTGGCACACATGAGCTTCGTCACGAAAGAGCAAGTCAGCTTGCCATACTCCTTAGTGTCTATATTGCCGAGCAAAAGGTTGCCCGTACGAGCGTCAAAATTATCGTTGATAACAGAGTGTGCGTCCAGAAAATAGTTGATGGAGTCAAGAGTGATAGCGGTGTCGCCTTCAGTAAGGGCGGGGCCGATTTTACTCATGTCGTCGCCGCATGCTGAAAGAAGAGCGGAGCAGAGGAGCAAAGCGGCACAATTTTTCAATGAGGGCACCACCATGTTTCGCAATAAAGATAAATTCATCATTAAGTGGATTATGGGTGACTGTCAGACACTATTCGGAAATAATAAACACGTAAGCTGCTCACAGCGACTGAAAGAACTCTGCATAAGCATCTGTTCCTCCGGCTTCGAGTTTGTCGGCTGTAATGAAAGGCTTACCTGTCTCCTTGACATACTCAATCAATTCAGGCGACGCATCAGGATCAGCTATTATGACTGCGTGAGAGAAGTCGATGCCAAATCTATGAAACAGATTTGTGTCGCGAGTAAGGGCAGCGAATTTCTTCAGGTCTCTCTGTGGGATTCCATCGGCTTTCAATTTGGCCATAAAATTCTCGTCGATAGGCGCTGTGATTTCACCGGGCAGGATGGTATAAACAACTTTAGCCCCTTTAAAGGATGGGTCATCAGGATAGAGCCGTTTCAGATACATGGGAATCAATGCAGTGATCCAACCGGCACAGTTAATGATTTTCGGGTCCCATTTAAGTTTTTTTGCAGTCTCGAGTGTGCCTCGTGAAAAGAATATGGCACGTTCATCATTATCAGGTCTGTTGCTTCCGAGAGAATCTTCGTCAGAGTCAAGTTTCTGGAAGTAATCATCGCTGTCGATGAAATAGACCTGTATTCTTGAAGGCTGAAGGGAGGCGACCTTAATGATCAGGGGATGGTCGTTATCGCTGATGACGATGTTCATCCCGGAAAGACGAATCACTTCGTGCAACTGGTTTCTGCGTTCGTTGACAGCACCATATTTCGGCATGAAAATCCTAACCTCATATCCGTGATCCTGCATAGAGGTCGCAATGTCTTTACCCAGGGTAGAAAGAGGGTTTGCCGGGATATAAGGAGCAATTTCCTGACCAATGAAAAGTATTCTTTTTTTTGCCATGCTGATTGAATTCTGCCGTGCGTGCCATCAGTCTTCGTAAAACAGAATTTTCCGTTCCTGTTCGCTGATTGCATCGGGTTGGCTTAAAACGTGTGCAAAGTTAATAAAATTTTTGTGTATTTCGGTTATTTTAGGGTGTGTGGGAGGTTAATTTTAAATAACTTTAATATATATGAGTTATTTTTCACGCCTGAGGTTGGCAAGATTTTGAATAAATGATTAAATTTGCACCCAAAAATAAGCGAACCCTAAAATAACGAAAGGGCAATGATAATATTAAGAACAGTCAACGATGTCCGCGACTTTGTCGTCATGCAGAGAGACCGAGGGGCATCGGTGGGTCTTGTGCCCACAATGGGCGCACTTCATGCCGGCCATCTGTCGCTTGTAGAGCGAGCGGTGAAAGAAAACGACGTGACGGTGGTCAGTGTATTTGTCAATCCCACCCAATTTAATAATCCAACAGACCTTGCAACCTATCCACGCAAGGAAGAAGAAGACTTCAAACTTCTGGCCTCTGCGGGTGCAACAGCGGTGTTTGCCCCCTCCGTTGAGGAGATTTATCCGGGGGGCGCCGATAAGCAGCCGCATCATGAATTTGATCTGGGTGAGGCCGCGCAGGTGATGGAAGGGAAATATCGTCCGGGGCATTTCCAGGGAGTCGCTCAGATTGTCAGCCTACTTTTTCGGATTGTGTCGCCCGACAGGGCTTATTTCGGAGAAAAAGATTTCCAGCAGATAGCGGTGATCCGCAATATGATTAAGAGCGAAGGAATCAAGGTGGAGATAGTTGCGTGTCCGATCAAACGCGCTCCCGACGGACTTGCTCTTTCCAGCCGCAATGCTCTTCTTACTCCTGAGCAGCGTAAAATCGCTCCCGAAATACATTCTGCACTCAAATATAGCGTTGACTACAGCCGGAGTCATTCAGTGCAGGCCACACATGACACTGTTGTGGAGCGCATTAACGCTATCCCCGGCATGGAAGTTGAATATTTTGAAATTGTTGACGCACGCACCCTTGCTTCCATTGACGAATGGGAGGAATCCCCTTGGGTTGTGGGGTGCATCACAGTCTACTGTGGCAAAGTGCGTCTGATTGATAATATAGCTTACCGTCTACCTAAAGATTGAGCATTATGCTTATAGAAATGATGAAATCAAAGATTCACCGTGTCACAGTGACAGAGGCGAATCTCAATTACATAGGCAGTATCACCATTGACAGGGCCCTTCTCCGAGCCGCCAATATATTGGAAGGAGAGAGAGTATGGATTGTAGACAACAATAATGGTGAGAGATTTGACACTTACACCATAGGCGGAGAAGAGGGAAGCGGTGTGATCTGTCTTAACGGCGCGGCTGCCCGCAAGGTGCAGCCCGGGGACGTGGTGATAATTATCTCTTATGCCCAGATGACCCCTGAAGAGGCCAAGACATTTAAGCCTACGGTCATTTTCCCCGACACTGCCACCAACCGCCTGTAACTTTCCGTCGGCTTAGTCACCGGAAAGGATTGCAAAACCGATTGAACTGAAAATTTTATGTTTAAGAATTTATCCGATAGACTTGAACGTTCGTTCAAGATATTAAAAGGTGAAGGACGAATCACCGAAATCAACATAGCGGAGACACTGAAAGACGTGCGCCGCGCTCTCTTGGATGCTGATGTCAACTATAAAGTAGCCAAGACTTTTACTGACACCGTAAAACAGAAGGCCTTAGGTCAGAACGTCATCAACGCCCTCAAGCCGAAGGAATTGATGGTGAAGATTGTGCATGATGAACTGACAGCCCTGATGGGAGGAGTGGAGGCTCCGCTGAATCTTTCCGGCAATCCTACGGTGATCCTCATGTCGGGTCTGCAAGGCTCCGGTAAGACCACTTTCTCCGGCAAGCTGGCCAAGAAGCTTAAATCATCAAAAGGGAAGCGCCCGCTGCTTGTGGCAGCCGACGTCTACCGTCCTGCGGCAATCGAACAGCTCAGGGTGCTTGGCGAAAGTATCGGAGTGCCTGTCTATATGGAAGAAGGCAATAAGAATCCTGTTCAGATTGCCCTCAACGGCATAGCGGAGGCAAAACGCAATCATCAGGATCTTGTGGTGATTGACACCGCCGGACGTCTTGCTGTTGATGAAGAGATGATGCGCGAGATAGCTGCGATAAAGCAGGCTGTGCGTCCGCAGGAGACTCTCTTTGTGGTTGACTCCATGACCGGCCAGGATGCTGTCAACACCGCACGCGAGTTTAATGAGAGACTTGATTTCGACGGGGTGGTGCTTACAAAACTTGATGGCGACACAAGAGGCGGTGCGGCATTGTCAATCCGCACGGTTGTAAATAAGCCTATAAAGTTTATCGGCACCGGAGAAAAGCTCGAAGACATTCAGGAGTTTAATCCCGAAGGCATGGCAAGCCGTATCCTGGGAATGGGTGATATCGTGGAATTGGCAAAGCGTGCCCAGGAGATATATGACCAAAAGGAGGCGGAACGTCTACAGGAAAAAATCAAAAAGAACAAATTTGATTTTGAAGACTTCCTCAATCAGATCCATCAGATTAAGAAGATGGGTAACATAAAGGAACTTGCCTCAATGATTCCCGGAGTGGGGAAAGCCATCAAGGATATCGATATTGATGATTCCGCGTTCAATTCAATAGAGGCCATCATCAACTCCATGACTCCCTATGAACGTCACAACCCGGAGATTCTCAATGCCAGCCGCCGGCAGAGAATCGCCAAAGGTTCCGGCACTTCGCTACAATCGGTCAACAAGTTCATCAAACAGTTTGAAGACACCCGCAAGATGATGCGTGCGGCTTCAAATATCAAGAATCCGATGAAGATGATGAACCAACTGAAACAGGCTAAAAACATGCAGCGCCGCAGGTTCTGATGTAGCAACCGATTCAGAAGTCAAACGCTTCAGAAGAGAATTGAGGCAATAACATTTTTTAACGAAAAAGAGAGGGAGGCTCCAATAGCGGATGCCTCCCTCTGACCACTTGAAAAAACTATTCTATTTGTCTGAGTAAATTATTTGCCTGTTACGTGGCATTGCCATGCCCAGGCATTCTTCATAGTGTCTTTGATGTCGGCTTCAGCGGTCCATCCAAGCACTTCATTCGCTTTCTTTGGGTCAGCCCATATTTTCTCGATATCACCGGCGCGGCGCTCCCCAATCTTGTGAGGAACAGGCACCCCGGTGGCTTCTTCAAAAGCATTAATAAGCTCAAGCACGGAGAGACCACGCCCTGTGCCGAGGTTGAAGACCTCTACTGCGTCGGTATCCTCATTATCAAGCATGCGTCTCATAGCTACGACATGAGCTTTTGCAAGATCAACCACATCAATATAGTCGCGGATGCAACTTCCATCGGGAGTGTTGTAGTCATTACCGAATACGGTCAGCTCCTTGCGGATGCCGGCCGCTGTCTGGGTAAGATAAGGCACAAGATTCTGAGGCACTCCGAGTGGGAGTTCTCCTATGAGAGCAGAGGGATGGGCACCAATCGGGTTGAAGTAACGTAGCAGAATACTTTTGATCGGGGCTCCGCTCTTTACATAATCCACGATAATTTCTTCAGAGATCTGCTTCGTATTGCCGTAAGGGGAGGTGGCAGGTTTGATTGGGGCAGTCTCATCAATGGGATTCATATCCGGTTCGCCATAGACAGTGCATGATGAGGAAAACACAATTCCCTTAACCCCAAATTCTGGCATAAGCTCGAGAAGGTTAATGAGGGTATTGAGATTGTTGCGGTAATATAGGAGCGGCTTCTGCACACTTTCGCCAACTGCCTTAGAAGCGGCAAAATTGATGATGCCTTTTATGCCGGGATTCTCTTTGAAAAGCTTTCGGAGTGTGTCGATGTCAGTGCAGTCACCTTTTACAAAGACAGGTCGGATGCCGGTGATCTTCTCTATTCCGTCAAGCACTGCCTCGTTGCTGTTGGAAAGGTTGTCGATGATGACAACCTCATAACCGGCTTTCTGAAGCTCAACTGTGGTGTGAGAACCAATGTATCCGGTGCCGCCGGTCACAAGAATTTTCTCTTTCATTTTAGTGGGTATGTGGGGGGAAGTGGAAACGTCAAAATAATTTTTCAGGGTAAAGACCTTCGTCAACAAGTTTGCGGAACTGAGCGACGGTTGCAGGTCGGTCGGCAGCATAAGTCACGCCAAACCATTTTGATGGGGTTGGGAGCACCTTCAGTTCTATCGTGCCATCCTGAATAAGTTCATTGACCACTGTGGGGATATAGAACTCCGCCTTAAGCTCGTCGTGATTTTTAGCAAGGAAATTGAGGAATGACTTCACTGAATAGTCAAAATAGTCGGGAGTGAAGCCCCACATATTCATTGAGACCGGTGCTCCTTCCGGGAAAGGCACTTCCTGTCCTTCCACGACCTGGATCAGCTTGCCGTCTTTTCTTTCAATGCCGTGACATTCGGTCACGCCTGTGAGATTGCCTTCTTCGCTTACCTCGCAGAGACCGCGTGACACGCCGCCGTTTTCGCTAAGGGTGTTCTCAACATTGAATCCGATCATGCAATAGCAGTTTTTCTTTCCTTCAACGGAGCGGAGGAAATCTGCAAGGATACGGAAGCTGTCGGCACCATAATAGTCGTCGGCATTAATTACGGCAAACGGTTCCTTGATCACATCCTTGCCCATCAGCACGGCATGGTTAGTGCCCCAGGGTTTTTGGCGGTCGGGATTTGGCTTATAGCCGCCGGGGAGGGCATTGATATCCTGAAACACAACTTCCACAGGCACATGGTCTTCATATTTTGAAATCACTTTATCGCGAAACTCCTGTTCGAAATCATGGCGAATAACAAAAACGATTTTGCCGAATCCGGCGCGTAAAGCATCATATACAGAATAATCCATGATGGTCTCGCCACTCGGACCAAGTCCGTCAAGCTGTTTCAGACCTCCATAGCGGCTGCCCATTCCGGCAGCAAGAATAAAGAGTGTAGGTTTCATAATTCTTTTACAATATAGCATCTTTCATAAAGCAAGGAAATTGTGATATGAAGAATGCGAAGTTTATGTTTTAGGTTAAAAATCCGGTGTTTCCTCAGAGGGAGAGATTTGCTGGTCGGGGAGTCCTGATCCATTGCGAGAGTAAGAGCATCAGATCAAACATCACTATTTTCGCATTGGCATTCCGTTCGATGTCGCCTGAGGCTCTGGATAGCTCTGTTGCCAGACCTTCCACATTGGCCGAGTGAACGAATGGTGCGAAACGATTACTGAAAATTTGCTCATCATCCGTCATCAGATTGAGTGGGGGGATGCAAAGGTTATTGATGAAATTCTCCCTAATCATCCTGGCGCAGTAAGACAGAAAACGCAGAAGCTTTTCTCTTCCCATTGCGGCACACGTCTCCGAGATTATTTTCAGGCGTGGGGCATTGAGCGCATATCCCGTCCTCATGATGTCTTTGAAAAGAGAGGAAAATTCCATCATCTCTTCAGGCCGACATGCCATCTCCTCGGCTTTGGCGAGACTCCCTTCTGCAATTCGTGCGGCATTGTCGGCCGTCATTGTGTCGGTGTGGCACGCCTGTGAAAGATGTTGACTGATCTCTTCCTGTGACAAAGGCTTGAGATTAAACCTTTGGGTTCGTGAGTAAATAGTTGGGAGAAGCTTTGAATCATCGTTGCTGACGAGGATAAAGACGGTATCCTCAAAAGGCTCTTCAATTATCTTCAGGAGCTTGTTGGCAGCCTCCGGGCGCATCTTTTCCGGTAGCCATACCAAAAAAATCTTATAGTTTTCCTGATAAGCTGATAGAGAAGCGCGGGTAATGATAGCCTCACTCTCGGTGACATAGATTAATGGCTGAGAATTGCCGGCATTGATCAGCTCGTTCCATTTTTCAACCGGCATATAGCTCCAGTCGGCCATCATCTCTTTCCAGGGGGTAATAAAATCAGTTGAGACTGTCGCGCCGTCTTTCTTCACTATCGGATAGATGAAATGTAAATCGGGATTATTGAATTTCTGATGCTGGATGCAAGATGGACACACGCCACAGGAATCCCCGTCAACATGGTTTCGGCAATGGATATACTGGGCTAACGCACGGGCAAGCCTCATTTTCCCAATGCCCGATATTCCAGAAAGAAGAATGGCATGGGGAAGCCGTCCGGATTCTGCAATGGAACGGAGGGCGGAAATGACGTCATTATGTCCTGCAATGTCTGAAAATTTCATGACCTCGATTTGTAACTGCAAAAGTACCTAATTTCTTTGAAAGGTGCAAGTCTATTTTTTTTCTGTGTATGATTCCGATTGATTTATTTTGCAATTTGATTTATTTATATTAATTTAGTGGCACTGAATCTTAATCCATTTATCCGATTTCACTTTCCGGGTATGCAAAATATTATTTCATGATATGACACCGTTTCTGAAGTCAATAGCCAAGGCATACGTATCCCGCTACCGGGATCTGCAAGAGATCTGTTTCGTTTTTCCGAATAAACGAAGCGGAACGTTCTTCCTTAAATATCTTAAAGAGGAATATGAGGATAAAAAATTAAATCGGAAGGCAGCCTATGTATCCCCGGAGGTAATGACTATTACTGATCTTGTTGGAGTGCTTTCAGGAAGGGTGGTTGCCTCACGTCTTGATCAGCTTTTTATCCTTTATGAGGCATATCGGGAGGTAAGGAAACTGCCTGTGGATGGAGAATGGAGAGAATTCGGGGAAGATTTTGATTCTTTCCGGACATGGGGGGAGACTGTGTTGGCTGATTTCAGTGAGGTTGATCAATATATGGTTAACTACAAGGACATATTCAAGAATGTGAAGGATTACCGGGAAATTACGGCAAATTTCCTCACAGAGGAGCAGAAGAAGATAATGGAAGAGTATTTCGGGAGACCTTCTGAAGATGAATCAGAAAAATTCTGGAAAGATTTTTCCGACGATGCCGACCTGTCAGACCTTAAGAAGCGATTTGTTAGATTATGGCAGATTCTTACGCCTCTTTATGAGATTTTTTCAAAGAAACTGGAAGAACAAGGCCTGACCACACCGGGAGGTTCCTATAAACTTGCTGTAGAGGCTTTACGGAAAAATGGACGAACGTCACTTCCTTATAAAAAAATAGTATTTGTGGGCTTTAATGCTTTGAGTAGTGCTGAGGCGGGTATCTTTGCCGAGATACGCGATATGGAAGGATTTGAGGGGATGGATGCATTCGGTGATTTTTTCTGGGATGCCACAGGGCCTGTTTTGTCGGAAGATGTCAGCTCAGCCGTAAGTAATATTAATTCTGCCTCGAAATTTGTACGCGTCAATATACGCCGTTTCCCGGCTCCTGAGTGGGCGCTTCCGATGCTTCACAGGAGCGACAGCAAGACAATGCCAAGAATCATAGTGGTCAGTGCGCCCTCAAAAGCCGCGCAGACGAAGATTGCCGGCAGTTTGCTGAAAGAACAGAGGGGCAGAATACCGGCAAGCGAGGTGAATGAGGCGAAAGTAGCGGTAGTACTTCCTGACGAGGGGCTGCTGTTGCCGATGTTATATTCGCTGCCTGAAGGGATGGGAAACGTAAACCTTACGATGGGATATTCACTGCGCCTCACCTCGGTTGTGTCATTCGTGGCATTGCTGCGCAAATTGGAAGGGAGGAAAAGGTTTGCAGAGGGGGAAATCGCTTTCTATCATAAGGATGTGAGGCTACTGCTGGGACATCCGTTTTCACATGCCTTGTTCGGGGGAGAGGCAGTCGGAAAAATAATCAAGATGCTTGACAAGCATCATAAGGCAGTAATCACACTGACAGAGATAAAGGGATTTTCCGAAGAGGCAGGGGCGCTCCTTGACACGTCGAAGATTGACACACCGGTAGCCACCATAGCCTTTATCGACACCATACTTGCACGAGTTAAAGAGGCAATCGAATCAATGGCAGCCCAACAGATTAATTCCATGCTTGAGACGGATCATATCACCGTCTACCGCAATGCGTTGAGGCGATTGGGAGACCTTCTCAACGAATATGGAGTGGGGATGCATCCATCCACTGTTTTCCGCCTTGTCGACAGACTTCTTGCGGGAGAAAAGGTGGGGTTTGAAGGGGAACCTCTGACGGGCCTGCAAGTGATGGGGACACTGGAGACCCGTTCGGTTGACTTTGATTACATAACTATACTATCAATGAACGAACGGCTTATGCCACGCCGTGCGCGTTCGAGGAGCTTCATACCCGATAGCCTGCGGCGTGCCTACGGTATGCCTCCATCAAATTATGCAGAGAGCATTTTCGCTTATTATTTCTTCCGTATGATCAGCCGGGCAAAAGAAGTGACATTGGTCTATGACGCACGCACCGGAGGAGGCACCGGAGGAAGCGGAGTGTCGCGCTATATTCTCCAGCTCGAGCATCTTTATGCGAAAGGAATGATAGAAAAACAGAACTGGAATTTCCGTCTTACCGCCAAAGAAGATACTGACGCATCGGTTGAGAAGACCCCGGAAATCCTGGAACTAATCAATGAGTTCGGGAAAGAGGGAGGCCGGAATTTTTCTGCCTCATCGTTGAGCGCCTATCGTGAATGTGAGGTGAAATTTTTCTATAAGAGTGTCTTGGGGATAAACACTGATCCGGAAGCAACAGAATATATTGATGCCATTATGGTGGGCAACATTCTTCATGAAGTGATGCTCAATATATATGTGCCTGAGAAATATCAGAAGAAATTCTTGCTTAACCCGTTGCTGATAGAGGGAAAATGGCTGGAAGATGTAATTTCCAAGCCGGAGTTTGTGAGGATGCTAATCACCAGGGCTGTCAATCGTCTTCATTTCCGGCTTCCGGCTGGAGACCTTTCTCGTCCGTTGAAAGGAGGAGCGATGATGGTGGCACGTCAGATTTTTGAACAGGTGATGCGAGTATTACGTCACGACCTGAGGCTTACTCCTTTTAAGATATTGGGATGTGAGATTGACGAGACCTTGCGAATTTCCCTTCCTTCAGGAAGAGTGGTCAATTTCCGTTTCGCCATCGACAGGCTTGATGAGATCACGGTAAATGGTAGGCCACAGGTGAGGATAGTGGACTATAAGACGGGGAGCCTTGAGCAGGATGCCCCTGATGAGGAAACTCTTTTTAACGGCGACTACAAATCAAAGCAGCTTTTCCAGCTTTTCACATATGCATGGCTGTTGGGGAAAAGTTCAGGGGGATTTGCTGATGAGGATGTGAGGGTAGAGATCTATCATGTGCCTGATATGGCGAAAGGAAAAAGTAGTCTTCCGAAGATTGGCAAGGCAGAGGTAACGTCTTATTCCCAATATGCATCTTTTTTCAGCGATGGAATGTACAAAATGCTTGAAAATGTCTTCACAAAGGCCGATTTTGAGGCAACTGATGATGAAAAAAGGTGTGCCGGCTGTGAATTGCGAGCATTATGCCGCAGGTGACAAATGTAAACTGAAGTTACTTAAATTTTGTTAAAAATAGGGTTGTGGCAGAGAAAAAGGTATGGAAAACAGTAAAAATGTGTTCATTTTTTCAAAAAATAGTATTACCTTTGTACCGGAAAATCAATCTTAATACCTCCATGAATAGACTCAATCCTCTTGAAACGGATAAATATGGAACAGTATGGTTTGATGAATCAGAATGAGATAAACTATTTTATAACCAATAAACATTAACAGATGACACGAACTTTATCTTTAATCAGGACGGCCCTGGCATGCGTGGCCTTCAGCGGGGTGGCTCTTGCCGCCAATGCTGAGGTGGTTGATTTGGGTGTTCTGGAACCCGGAGTGACTTATGAGTATCCGCAGTATGCTACTGTATATGGAGAATTTACTCCGTCAATCACAGGTGCTGTGAAATTTATCTACTCAACTTCTGCATTGACTCTTTATTCTTCAAAGGACTACAGTGAGGAAAGTCTTGTGCCCTTCGAACATGCTTATGTGGCTACCGGTAAGATGCATACCTATCAGCTTACAGAAGGTGAGACCTATTATCTGTATAGCCCCAACACTATGGATGCAAGTACACTGGTTATATTGGAGGGAAAACAAGAAATTGAATTACTTGGTGTCTCACCAGATCTTACCGATGGTGAAATGTTTTCGGTGAGCAGCGACTACATAATAGATTTATCGTTTAATACTCCTGTTTCAGTTGGCAACGTGCTTTTGCTCGCTGGCGATGAGAAAGCCAGGATAAATGCGACCTCATCAAATACCTATCTCACATGTTATGTGGCAGATGCCATCATGGATTTCTATACACGTGGTGTGTTGAAAAAGGGAGACACAATGACACTGCGCGTAATGAATGTGACAGATGCATATGATGATGCCAATAAATATAACGGTAACGGCAGACTTGAGGTGGATTTTGTGGTGAATGCAAAGCCTGCCCAACTGATAGATGTTAAAAATGCCGTTTTGAATTACATTGACAATCCGTTTAATTCATATTATATTACCGGCGACCAGGCAGCTACCATATCATTCATATTTGATGAGGAATTGTCAACGAGCCAGGAGCCGGTTGCCACAGTCACTTATGGCAATCCTGACAATCTTGATGTCGGTATATATAGTGAGAACGTGCCAGGAGTTAATGAAGGCAACACAGCTAAGTTTGATTTCAGCGGAAAGTTGCGTCGCCCGATCGATATGCTGCCTGCGTCAACAGCAGAAACTCAGCCTGACTATCTCGGGATTAATTTCTATAATATCTATTCGGTAGATGGGCAGCGTGTGTTTACCGGTGCACAGACAAATCCAACAGGTTTTTCCATGTCGTTTAAACTCAATGTGATTCAATATACTATTGCGGCTGACTATACTCCCGGACGTGGCGCAACACTTGAACCGGGCACAAAGATGGAAATCTGGGTGATGAATGGTGGTTTCATCAGCAGCACAGGCATAGCGTTGAGCTATATTTCAAACGGTGAGCGCACCACAACCATCATCCCTATGGCAGATGTGACAGTAGAGGAAGACCCTGTCGCACCGCAAGACCTTATCTACACTTTCATTATTCCAAATATCAACGTTGACCCTGACACTAAAGTCACAATATCTTTTGCTGATGTTGAGTGTGCCGATGGTCTTGACCATAGTGGCGACCTGACAGCAGAATTCGGCTTCCAGACCTCGGGTATAGAGAGTATTATAGGAGAGAAAAGTGACGTGGTGACTGTCTATAACGCAGCCGGATTTTGTGTGATGAATAAGGTTTCACGCAACGAGCTTTCCAAACTTCCGAAAGGACTTTATATTGTCAATGGTAAAAAAACAGTGATAAAATAATTTAACGGGGAGTGCGCATGTGCCTACTCCCTCATTATTAACCAATAACAATTTTCAATATGAACGTTAAATCGTTACTTTGCGCGGCCGCTATGTTGGGCGTGTGTGGTATTTCTCAGGCTTCGATACCTGATTATACCATTTATCCTGCTGAGGGTACATTGGACAGTAACCAGTACTTCTCAGTTTTCAATTTGACTTTTTCCGGAGTAAACGAAGTTGAAATTGTTGACAATATGGGAGCAACTCTCATGGATGCAGATGGCTATGATGTAATCTGTACAAATATGTTTGTTGACCAAAGCAACCCCGGCAGTCTCGGCATTAGTTTCAACGAAGGAGAGATCACTACCAATGGCCTATGGACTTTTACTCTCTCAGCCGGAGCCATTACAGTGAATGGTGAGGCCAATCCAGCTATTGTCGCTCAATACACTCTTGACGATCCAAATCTCGGATTGGGCGAGTTTCCGCAGATTCAGCTTGTGTCAATTGATCCGGCAGCCGACAGCAAATGGCCTGTTTGGGGTGGTTCATACTTTGACAAGGTAAAAATCGAGACAAGTGATGATGACGCAGTCAACTATATCGAATGGTTCCTGTATGATGTGACCAATGGCGAGGATCCCGGGGTGGCAGAATATCTACTGCAGGGCAATGACAACCGTTATGACTTCAACCGCTATCACCATCATGACGATATTTGGTCAGATGGACTGTATATATCAGTTGCCAGCAATGAAAAGCTAATTGAAGGTCATAAATATCGTCTTGACCTCCGCTTCTGTGGGATCGGATATAATGATGAGACAAATCAATATCCTACTCCCCAACAGCTCGAGGCATCAACAGAACTTGAAACCTCAGTATACTATTATGGTCTGACACCTGCTCCAGAGTATAGTCCTTATGAATATGAGACAGTACTTCCAGATCCAAACTCAGGCTATGTCATATCTTCAATGGAATGGGCTCATTTCCTCATTACTTATAGCGGTCCTGTAAAACCGGTGTCTTTTGATTACTCTCTTGGCTCGGGAGCCGGCATTGCACCTGCAGGAGAATGGAAAGTGGCTGATGGCACTGAGCTTGATGTAGATGGATATGCCAATGCATGGGAATTTTTCTTTGACGAGACAGTTGTAAAAGAAGCAATCGGAGTTATAAGTGTAAGTGTGCAGACAATAGATAAAGATGGGCTTTATGTAAAGGGCAACATGGGCACCACATTTGATAACTATCGGTATTATATGGATTGGGAATGCAATCTTGGCGCACCGGCATTAATTTCCGTAGAACCTACCGATGGGTCTGAGGTGGAAGTTCTCAGTTCTATTACTGTTGCCAACGAGTTAGGTCTTGAAATGGCTATCTATGATGGCAATTCAGACAAGCCTCAGATTTCGGATCGTGGTCGTGGAGTTGTACGCGAGCTTGATGCACCTAAAATCAGTTCAGATGGCACACAAGTTACATGGACATTTGAGCCGCTTACAGATGAAGGTATCTATACCTTAATTATTCCTGACAAATATTTTGTTCTTGGTGAGCAGTTCATGAGCTATCTGAGCAATGCCATCACATTTACTTACACGGTAACAGGTGGCACCACACCGGGAGAAGTTACTTATGACATCTTGCCGGGTTATATTGAGCCGGAAGATGACTCGGAACTGACTTCATTCAGCATGCTCCATCTCGTATTTGACGACATTACGTTTACTCCTATGAACGGGGCTCCGGCTGTTAAACTTTATAATGTAACGGGTGAGGAAGAAGTGTTAATGCAGGAAATCAATCCGAATGATGATCCAGAGAAGTTTATCTATAACGATTTCTGGGAGCCAACTGTATATGACATTATGTTTGATGAGGTTACAGAGCCGGGTTCTTACAAGGTCGTTCTTCCACAAGGTCTATTCTGCAACGCGGCTTATGATGAGAGCGAAGGCACTGAAGGTAACGCTAATCCTGAAATCGTTCTCAATTATGTAATCAAGGAGGCTGGTCTGTCAAATGTAGTGTATGACATCATGCCTATAGAGATTTCTCCTGAAGCCGACAGTGAGATAGCTGAGATTTCAACTGTAACACTTACATTTGAAGAGGTGGTCTTCCCGGCACAGGTGCTCAGCGGTTTTTCAGTAAGCTTTGTTCCTGCTGAACTTTATCAGCTTAATGACACTGAAGAGGTGCTTCTCCAGTCTGTCGATCCGCTTGATAATCCTGCAAGTGATTGGTTGAATCCCACTATCTATGACTTTAACTTTGATACTGTAACAGAAAAGGGTCAGTATAAGGTTGTAGTTGCAGAAGGCACATTCGGAACAGAGACATATCAGGACAGCGAGTTCACTGAGGGTCGTGCTAATCCTGAGATCGTTCTTTACTACACAGTTGGTAATGGTAGCGGTGTTGATGCAATCGTCGGTGGTGCAGAGACAATCAATGTATATGATATGAACGGTGTGCAGATTCTTAACAATGCTAATGTGGAGGCTGCCAAGACGCTTGACTCAGGTCTTTACATTATCAATGGCAAGAAAGTTGTGATCCGCAGATAATAAACAGTCATTAATAGCGTTATAAGAAAGAAGCTAATGCATCTTTCGGTTAATTGAATATGAAAAATGATACGGAAGATGGTCAGATACAATAGTTTGACATCTTCCGTATTTTTCTTAAAGAATTAAATTCAATTAGATGAAGAATCTTTACCATTGATATAATTAAGAATTTTTAATAAATAAACAACTATAACCAAACATCTAAACCTATTACAAGTTTATGATCAGTAACAAAAGCATTTATGCAGCAATGTTAGCTCTGCTTGCAGGCGGGGCTTCCGTGAGTGCGCAGAATCCTGTCGTGAACATCCTGAGCGACAGATACAAGGCGTCGCTTGAGATGCTGTCTGACAACGGCGAGTGGGCGGTTGGCTACGGTAAAGCTACCTTGGTTGATCCCGGCTACTCCTATCCGAAGCTTTACAACGTAAAGACTCATGAGACAAAGCAGCTCTACAAAGACGGTGAAGATACACGTGTAGCCGAGATGATGGCATGTGATGTCACCAACGATGGCTCAATCGTTGTGGGCCAATATAACGGTAAACCCGCGATCTGGAAAGCTTCTACCGGGGAGTGGACTTTACTTTCTTATAAGAGATCAAAAGAATTCTCTTCCGGACGTGCAAGCCATATCACTCCCGATGGTAAATATGCAATCGGCACAGTTTCTTCTCCCAACTGGAATGAGACTCTTGTGATGTGGGATCTTACTGGCAGCGAGCCGGTGGAAATTACTCCTGATAATCTTCCGAAGCCTATTAGCCTCTGCGGTGAACTTCAGGATTATGAACAGATCAGATCATGTGACCTCTCAGCCGACGGCACGAAGTTCATCGGTCTGGTTGCATTCTCTTATGCAGGTGAATGCTGGACATTTGTCTATGACATGCCGACCAAAACATGGGAAGCCATAGGTTTTGACGTAAAGGAAAATGGCAATAAATATGAGTTCACCCCTACAGGCGAAGGCTACAACTTCCTTGAAGGTGGCAAGTTCCGTCCTTATTCCAATGAGGTGGCCGGAGCAGCATATTTCGCCACAGACACTGACGGTGTCTATACATATAATATGGATACCAAAGAAGTGAATCTTGTAGATGGATCAGACGGCATGCTTTTTGGTGGAGTTGACCAATATGGCCTTATCTATGCTTCCGAGCCTTCAAGCAACCCGATCCGTAATTGGTATGTGAAAGCTGACAAATACTGGTATGATTTCCGCGTGATCTATCGTCAGGTGTGGGGAAAAGATTGGCAAAAAGATATTATACAGGATGAGTCAGCACGTACCGGCACACTTATGAGCCTTTCAGACAATGCGTGTGTGCTTCTTGCAAATGACTATGCAAGCGATCCATATGAATCATACGTAATCGAGCTTCCTGAGCCCCTCGCTGAGATCTGCCCGCAGGTGAACTTGCTGAGCAACAACTTTGTATATCCGCTTGATAATTCAGCCTTCGCAATCCTTAAGGAAATGAAGGTGATTTTTGACCGTAACATTGAGCTTATAGGCGATCAGCATAACGCCGTGACAGCCGTATCTGAAAGCGGAGAGCAGTATAACTCTGTTTCTATAGCAGTTGATCCGGGCGACAGCAGAACGCTTAATATTACCTTCCGTAACCGCCGCCTTAACGTAGGGGAGGTTTATACTGTGACTATCCCTGCCGGACTGGTAAGCATTGCCGGGGATGCGGAGAAGACCAACCCGGAGATTAAGGTTAACTACAAGGGACGTCCGCAGGCTCCTGTGGCACCGGTAAGAATCTCTCCGGAAGACGGCACTACTGTAAATAAGATCAATGCCTCTACCAATCCTGTGGTAGTTACATTTGACGCAGCTATCTCTCCGGTGGAAGACGGAGGCAAAATGTATCTCTACCTTCTTGACGATGACGGTAAGCGTGATCAGATTGCCCAGCTCAGCGGCTCAATCGAAGGTAGCAATCTCTCGATCTATCCGGTGATGGAGCAGCGTCTTGCAAGAGGGTTCAAATATGAGATCGTGATCGAGAAAAACACTATCGCCGACATTTCAGGTGCGGATCCTAATGAGGAAATCGTGATCCACTATGCCGGCGACTGGACTAATGATGGAGATCCGCGCAAGCCGTTCTTCGATGACTTCAACGCGGGTATCACTCTTGACAAATGGATGCTCTATGACGGCGATCAGCTTGAACCTGCTGACGAGCCTACAGCCTGGGGCTTCTACAATGGGCTGCCTTGGTGGGTGGCACGTGATGACGAGTACAGCACAGACATGGCAGCTGTCTCTCACTCAATGTATTCTCCGGTGGGCAAATCAGATGACTGGATGGTGACAACCCAGATCTATATCAATGATGAAACTGCCCTTCTTACTTTCAAGTCGCAGAGCTACCTTAACGGCAAGTCAGACCGTCTGAAAGTATACGTATATCCGAGCAATGACATCTACACAGCTCTTACAGAGACTATCGTTGACAATATCAGATATTTCGGTGACGTGGTGTATGATGAAATCCAGACTCCGGGTGCAACTCAAGAGCTTCTTGCAGGCGAATGGACTGAGAATGTAATCAAACTTGACAAGTATGCCGGCAAGTATATCTACATAGCTTTTGTAAACGAGAACCGCAACCAGTCAGCAATATTTATTGATGACGTGCTTGTTTCACGTGATGTGAAATATTTGATCTCTAACTTTACCCCGGCTTCTGTTGTGGCAAAAGATGAGGTGACTGTAAGAGGCATCCTTTCCATCGAAAGCCAGACTGAGACTTTCAAGGGTTATGAACTTACACTTGTTGATGGTGAAGGCAATACTGTTTCAACTGTAAGCGATGCAGAGGTAGAGCTTAAGGGTGGCGACGAAATAGAGTTCGTATTCCCCGAGGCTCTCAAGACTCCGATCGGCAAAGAGGTGAAATATGCTATCGATGTCAAGGTTGGTGATCTTACCGACAAGGTGGAAAGCTCCGTCAAGAATCTTGCCATCAAAACGACTAAGAAGGTGGTGATTGAGGAATACACCGGTCAGACCTGTCCTAACTGTCCTATCGGTCACGCTGCTCTTGAGATTCTTGAGAAAGACTTTGAGGGTGTGATCCTCCCCTTGACTATCCACACCTATCCGGGCGACAGCTTCTCTACTCCGCAGGCAATGCAGCTTCAGGACTTCCTCGGTTTCCAGGCCGCTCCGACAGCCCGCATCAACCGTCGTCCTATTTCTTCTCCGATGGAGATTGTGGATGGCAAGTATTTCTACAAAGACAATGGCGTATGGTATGACTATGTGGTAGCAGAGCTGACAGAATTTGCAGAGGCTGACATTGATGTGGCAAGTGCTGAGTTCGATGGCGAGAACTTTAACGTAACCGTTGATGTGAAGTATGCTCTCGATATGGACAACCGAAATGTCAATATCTTCACTGTGATTTGTGAGGACAATCTCATGGGTGTTCAGGAAAACAACCGCGCAAGCGAGGAGGATCCTGCCCTCGGCGAATGGGGTAAGGGTGGCCTTTATGGCAGCAACCCTGTAGTGTATTACTTCAATGACGTAGTGCGCACATGGGGTGGCACAACCTGCAACGGCACCGGTGGATATATCCCGGCAAGCGTAGTGGGTGGCCAGACTTACACAGCCGACATCAAAGTTCCGACCAACAACAGAATCTTTGAGCCTACCAACACGACTGTGACGGTTATGCTTATTGATGCCAACACAGGCCTCGTGATCAATGCTAACCGTTCTGATGTTACTACCACCGGTGTTGAAAGCGTAGGCGCAGAGGCCGGTGCATCAGCTTACGTGGCAGACGGAAAGGTTGTTGTGAAAGCCAACACTCTCACAATGGTTGACGTATATGCAGTTGATGGCACTCGTCTGGCAGCCCAGGCAGTTGATGGTGAATATGCTATTGATGTAAATGGCTACAATGGCATGGTGCTTGTAAGTCTCAGAAATGCTAACGGACTGAAAACTGTTAAACTTTTTGTGAAATAATTTAGAATAATTGAAAAATTATTTGTAACTTTGGGGTGTCGTTTTTGCGACACCCCAATTTTTATATGTAAAACCTTATAAACCAAACAAATAAAAGATATGAAGAAATTTTTTACATCAATGCTTGCCTTCGTGGCAGCTCTCGGCATGACTGCGACCGCAGGAGAGTACATGAAATGCTATGTAAATGGCGTAGAAGTTAATAGCGGCGATCGCATCAACATCACCGAGTTCTATGAGGAGAAGTCAATGGATATGCCTGACGGTAGTGTCTATGTGTATGCACGTCAGTATAACACTCATCTTGTAGTTGTGCCTGAGGTGGTCGATCTCATGATGGCTACAATAGAATATAACGTAAATGAAACTCCGTTGACTGCTGATGGTCTTTACGGTGCTGATATGGCAGTTCAGTTCTGCGGCTTTGGCAGTTGCGTTAACACCAATCTTGGGGAGACAAAGGAATTTGTTACTTCCAAGGAGGTGGAATCAGATGAGGAGATGGATATGCAGACTGAATTCGTGGTAAGTGCATGCGGAAGTGCAGCCGGATGTTCTGAACTTAGACTTGTGGATGAATTCACAATGACTCTCCAGATGGATGAGGAGGAAATTGTCCTCACTTTCTATATTGATCAGGCCGGCATCGATGCAGCCGTAGAGGGAATTGAGGCTGACAGCAATGTTGCTCCCGTATATTATGATCTTCAGGGCCGCATGATTGAGAATCCTTCAAAGGGTCTTTATATCGTGAAGAAAGGTAACAAGGTCGCTAAAGAATTCGTGAAATAATCAGAGAAAGGTCATTCACATATGAGTAAAAAGTGTGCAGCCGGGGAGTCAGCCTGATTCTCCGGCTGCACCAATTTAATAGGTCATTATGGCAGTTAACCCTTCAGGCTCTAAGTAAACAATGTTGGGGTTTAAGACGTTTTTATGGTATTGGGACAGAACTTCTGCTCCACTCTCCATCCTGAACTATAAACTCTCAACCCTAAACGAAAATATGGAAAAAATAGTTGTTATCGGCGGTGGCTTCGCGGGCTTGAATTTAGTGAAGAACCTTGATAAAAATAAATTTGAAGTAAAACTGATTGACCGGGATAATTTCCATTGTTTCCCTCCATTGTTTTATCAGGTTGCATCATCAAGTCTTGCTTCAGCAAATATCTGTTTCCCACTGCGCAGGGAGCTAAGGAAGCATAGGAACGTGTCATATCACATGGGCCATGTGAAGAATATAGATGTGGACAAGAAGGAGGTGACCACGAGCTATGAAACCATCCCCTATGACCGGCTGGTCATCGCCGCCGGGTCGGCTAACAATTATTTTGGCAACGATGGCCTTAAAGAGATAACTTACGGCATAAAGACCATCTCGCAGGCGGCCCATACGCGCGACGAGATAATCGACCGCCTTGAACGAGGAGCGATGGCAAAAGATCCGGAACGCCGGAAACAGCTTCTGAGTTTCCTTGTGGTTGGCGGTGGTCCTGCCGGTGTGGAGATTGCAGGCGCAATAGGGGAGATGAAGAAATACGTGCTTCCGAAAGAATATCCTGATATCAACCCTGATGAGGTGAGGATCACCCTTATCGAGGGAAGCGGGAAACTTCTCGGGGCCATGAGAGAGAAATCATCAGCCAATGCTTTGAAATATCTTAAAGAGCTGATGGTAGATGTCCGTCTGAACACACTTTTGAAAAGCTATGAGGATAAGTATGTCACCTTTGCTGACGGCAGTAAGGAGTATTGGGAGACAGTGGTGTGGACAGCAGGAGTGAAAGGTGAGCCTATGCCCGGATTGCCGGAAGAATATTTCGCAAAGGGAGGCCGCATATCGGTGGATAAATTTAACAGAGTGGCAGGACGTGATGATATAATGGCCATCGGCGACATTGCATGCATGGTGAGTGAGGATTATCCTCGGGGTCACCCACAGATGGCACAGCCGGCCATTCAGCAAGGACAGAATCTTGCCAAGAATCTTAACGAGGGTAGTTTTACCAGGGAGTTTCATTATAAGGACAAGGGTTCGATGGCCACAGTCGGCAAGAACCGTGCGGTTGCTGATCTGAAGACGGTGTCGCTGTCAGGATTCATAGCCTGGTTTGCATGGATGGCTATCCATTTGCTTTCACTGTTAGGGATGAGAAACAAAGTGACGGTATTCATGAACTGGGTGTGGAACTATTTCTCCAATTCATCTTCAATGAGGTTGCGGTTGGTGCCAACGAAATATCCTTTGCGTAAACATTGGGGAGATTGATGGAATTTTATTAATTTTGCGATTATGAAAATTACAAGGAAATATTTACCGATATGGTTATTGGCTGTTGTTTTGCCGTTCGGTGGGTGTAACGTGGTGAAAAAAACGGCAGACAAAGTTAGTGGAGGCAGTGATGTGCAGAAAGAAGTTGTGCTTCCTACTGACCGTGAAAAGATAGTGCAGCCGGTTTCAGCGGTCTACACCTCGCAAGACATATCAAAAGGGATTGTAAAGGGGGATTGGGCCATAGAGAAAGTGAACGGGAAGACCACTATTGGGGCTACTGCCCCTTATCTGAAATTTGAGCCTGGTGAAAAGAGGGTCTACGGTAATAATGGATGCAATGTGATCAATGCGGCTTATCAGTATAATCCTTCTGATTCTACCTTGTCTTTTTCAAACTTTCTGTCGACTATGATGGCATGCGACATGGAAGGAATCACCGATACTGAGATAAATCAGGCATTAGGGGAGACACAATACTATACCTGGAATCTGAACGGTGATAACTATTATCTGACTTTTTATAATTCAGAAAAGGAACCGGTGATGGAGCTCATGCACCAGAATTTCCAATTCCTGAATGGCACATGGCTTGTGACAGAAATTGACGGCCAGGCAGTGAATGTGCCGGATATGAAGATGGTGATAGACGTGGATGAGGGTAAACTTCATGGCAACACAGGTTGCAACATAATCAATGGCACTCTTGACACAGATATGGATGCTGCAAATTCTATTTCATTTCAGTCAATAGGAATGACAAGGAAAGCATGTCCGGATGGGAATTACGAGACTCAGTTGGTGGTTGCACTTGAGGAAGCGATGAGAGCGAAGCCCCTAAAGGAGGGAAGGGTAGCACTTCTTGACAGTCAGGACAAGGTTGTGCTCCTTTTAGAGCGCACCTCTGATAAGTAATTTGTTTTTGTGGATACGGGATGGTTAATCAAACAGAATCATGACGGAAGAAAGAATAGATAAATGGCTTTGGTGCATGCGTGTGTTCAAGACACGCACCATAGCCACAGATGCGTGTAAGAAAGGAAGGGTAAGTGTCGGTGGGGCGGTGGTGAAACCCTCCCGTGCTATCAAGCCCGGCGATGTGATAGATGTGCGTAAACCGCCGATCACCTATACGTTTCGCGTTACACAGTTAGCACCCAACAGATTGGGTGCAAAGCTTGTGTCCGACTATCTTGAGAATCTCACCCCTCCAAGTCAATATGAATTGCTTGAGATGACGAAGATTTCTGGTTTTGTAGATCGTCATAAAGGATTGGGCCGACCAACCAAGCGGGAAGGAAGAGAGCTCTCTCGTTTTAAGGAAGAGAGCTATTCCGATGCCTTTTTCCTTGACTGGGAAGATGACGATGAGGAAGGAAACTAAGATGTTAAATTTTATAAGGAAACTTTTTGGCGGAAATAAGGGATTTGAACCGCCGAAAACTGATTCGGACATGAAAAGGTTTTTAATTTTGTGTTTGGGAAATATAGGTCCTGATTATGAGGGAACGCGGCATAACGCCGGATTCATGGTTGGCGACACGTTGGCAGCCGAAGCCGGAGTGCCGTTTAAATCATGCCGATATGGCGACATGGCAATCGTGAAGGTTAAGAATTGTGAACTCATTTTGTTGAAACCTTCCACTTTCATGAACCTTAGCGGCGTGGCGGCGCGTTTCTGGATGAATAAAGAGAATCTACCCCTTGAGAACCTGTTGGTGATTGTGGATGACCTCTCATTGCCGTTCGGAACGATAAGAATCCGACAGAGAGGCTCAGACGCAGGACACAACGGACTCAAAAACATAGCTGATCAACTCGGCACTCAGAATTATGCGCGTCTGAAGTTTGGGGTTGGCAATGATTTTCCGAAAGGGGGGCAAATAGATTTTGTGTTGGGAAAATTTCCTCCTGAAGAGCAGCGTGAGCTTCCTGAGAAACTTAAGAGGGCTGCCGAAGCAGTCAAAGCTTTCTGTCTTAGTGGAGCTGCCTTTGCCATGAACCATTATAATAATTGAAGACACTCCGGAAAGATGATTGACTACATATCAGGAAATTTAGCAGAGCTTACCCCTACAGTTGCTGTGGTTGACTGTGGGGGGATAGGGTATGAATTAAATATCTCCCTCATTGATTATGCTACGCTTAACGGCGCTCCGGGCAAGGAGACTGTAAAGCTGTTTGTGCATGAAAGCATTCGGGAGGATGCGCATATGTTGTATGGGTTTCTGACCAAAAGAAGCCGTGAGCTCTTCAGGCTTCTTATCGGAGTGAGCGGTGTCGGACCAAATACGGCACGACTGATTTTATCGGCACTTACCCCTGATCAGCTTGAGAGTGCTATCTCATCCGGACAGGATTCCCAGCTGAAAGCAGTGAAAGGAATCGGTGGAAAGACAGCACAAAGAATAATTGTAGACCTTAAAGATAAAATAAAAACGAGTGGTTTAACGTTAATTGATAGTGTGCCCACAGCCGGAGAGGCTTATGAGGATTCTATCGCAGCCCTTGTTATGTTAGGCTTCACTGCCCAGCAGAGCCAGAAAGCATTAAAGAAGATTTTCGCAACCGATCCGACCTTGAGCACTGAAAAAGCAATAAAGCTTGCGCTGAAGATGCTCTGAAATGATTTTTCGGAAACCCACTATAATAAAGGTAATAAGCTTGCTGCCGGTGCCTGTAATAGCCCTGGTGGCAACCATCGTGTCCATAGGTCAGTATCGTAAATCAGAATTAAATCCGCCGCCTCCGCCGGTGCCGGAATATCTTGATGACACGCAAATCCCTGACAGTTTTTTTCTGCCTTCGCCGGTGCAGACCACACTTCCCCAAAGCTATGAAGACTACATAGGCAGGGAATATGCGGCTGACTTGTCTACTCCGTCGAATATAAAGACTGAGGTGGTATATGATCCGGAAATCGGTATGTATGTGCTACATACGAAGATCGGTGATCATGATATCATCACTCCTTACATGATGACTGCCGATGAATATAACGACATGCTCACGCGGAAGGAGATGTTTGGTTATTTCAGACAGCGTAATGCCGAAGGATTTGAAAACAAGGATAAGGAGGCGTTCAATATCTTTGACATGAATTTTGCCCTCGGACCTCTGGAGAAAGTGTTCGGACCCGGCGGCGTAAGACTGACCACGCAGGGATCCATTCAGCTTTCAATGGGCATAAAGAGCAATAAGACTGATAATCCGGCTTTGTCGTTGCGTTCGCGCAGGAAGACTTTCTTTAATTTTGATCAGAAAATTCAGGCTACCATAGCGGCTTCGGTGGGCGACAAGCTCAAATTCAACATGAGCTATAACACCGACGCAACCTTTGATTTCGATTCCAAAAACCTAAAGCTCAATTATGAAGGGAAGGAAGACGAGATCATCAAGAATATAGAGGCGGGCAACGTCAGCATGACCACAGGTTCCAGCCTCATAAGGGGTGGAACATCGTTGTTTGGTATGAAGGCGAAGTTGCAGTTCGGCAAGCTTACATTGACCGGACTTGTCAGCCAGCAGAACAGCGAGTCTAAGACTGTAAACACACAGGGCGGTGTGCAGACCACTAAGTTTTCAATAAAGGCGGATGATTATGATGCCAACCGCCATTTTTTCCTTGCCCAGTATTTTTATGATAATTACGACAAGTTTGCATCTAAACTGCCACACGTTTCCTCCGGTATAAACATTACCAGAATCGAGGTGTGGATCACTAATAAGAACAGTAACTACGATGAATCACGTAACTTCGTGGGCTTCATGGATATTGGTGAAAATACGCGACTTGGCAACGACTATTGGGAGCCGGACTTTTCAGTAGATGTGCCATGTAATAAATCAAACAATCTTCTTGACGTAATCAAGAATGATTATCCGGATGCACGTAACATAAATCAGGTCACGCAGGTTCTTGCGCCGCTGCAAGCTTATGGCATTGTCGGAGGCATGGATTATGAGAAGGTTGAGAGTGCACGCCTGCTGAAATCAACAGAATACACCCTTAATTCTTCCTTAGGATATATTTCACTTAAATCGGCTCTCAACACAGATGAAGTTTTGGCTGTGGCATACGAATACACTTATCAGGGAAAGGTGTATCAGGTCGGTGAATTCTCCAGCGATGTCACTACCACGTCGCAGTCACTTTACCTAAAGATGTTGCGAGGCACCACAATATCTCCGAAGTTGCCGATGTGGAAACTGATGATGAAGAATGTGTATTCTTTGGGTGCCTACCAACTTCAGAAAAAGAATTTCAAGCTGAACATAAAATATCTTAGCGACACCACAGGCACAGAAATCAATTATCTTCCGGTGGGAGAGATATCAAACATGCCTTTGCTTCAGGTGATGAACCTTGACCGCATAGACTCTAATCAGGAATCTAATTCAGACGGTTTCTTTGACTATGTGGAAGGTTATACTGTGCAGCCTACCAATGGCCGCATCATCTTCCCGGTGGCAGAACCTTTCGGCGCGAATCTTGAGCGAAAGATAGGCAATCCACAATTAGCGGCTCCCTACGTATATAAGGAGCTATATGACTCCACACTTGTTGTGGCCCGTCAGTTTGCCGATAAAAACAAATTCTCGTTGGTAGGCGAATATCAGGCATCCAACGGAGCGCAGATCAGGTTGAATGCCATGAATGTGCCGCGAGGATCAGTGGTGGTCATGGCGGGAGGTGTTACCCTTACCGAGAACAGCGATTATACTGTAGACTATAGCATGGGTATCGTGACCATAACAAACCAGAGCATCATTGATTCGGGTACAAATGTGAGTGTGACGCTTGAAAACCAGTCGCTTTTCAGCATGCAGCGAAAGACGTTGTTGGGTCTGGATGCACAATATCGTTTCAATAAAGATTTCACTTTAGGAGGAACTATACTTAATTTCTCTGAGAAATCTCTTACTGAGAAAGTAAATATCGGCGATGAGGTGATCAATAATACCATGTGGGGCCTGAATCTGAGCTATAATAAGGATTTCATGTGGCTAACTAACTTGCTGAACAAGGTGCCTACCATCAATGCGGTTTCACCATCGTCATTGCGGCTCAGTGCTGAGTTCGCACAGCTTGTTCCCCATAAGCAGAAGACCGGTTCTACAAAAGGGTCGTCGTATATTGATGATTTTGAAAATAGCCAGATCGGCATTGATCTAAGGAATCCTTACTCATGGTTTCTTGCCCCTACTCCTTATGATCCCGATCCGGATGCGCTTTTCCCGGAGGCAGCCTTATCAAATAACGTGGATTACGGTAAAAACCGTGCTCTGTTGGCATGGAATTACATTGACCGCATGTGGACTCAGAAAAACTCTTCCATGCTGCCGGGTTATTTGCGCAGTGATCTTAAGCAGTTGTCGAATCCATATGTAAGAGAGGTTAGGGTTGATGAGATTTATCCCGGCAGAGAACTGGTGAGCGGTGAATCAAATTATATCCAGACTCTCAATCTGTCGTTCTATCCACGTGAGCGTGGCCCATATAATCTTGATGCGGAGAATATTGACGATGAGGGCAACCTTCTGAATCCGGAGAAGAGATGGGGTGGCATCATGAGGAAGATGGACAATACCAATTTTGAAAGCTCCAACGTGGAATATATCCAATTCTGGATGCTTGACCCGTTTCTTGATGAAGACAACCCGAATAAAGAGGGTGGGGATCTCTATTTCAATTTCGGTGAGATCAGCGAGGATATCCTCAAAGACGGTATGAAGAGCTATGAGAACGGCATACCCATCGATGGCAACGAACAATTTATGACTGAGACAAACTGGGGCCGCGTGTCTACACAGAACTCACTGACCTATGCCTTTGAAAATGCTGAGAATGCGCGTCCGATGCAGGACGTGGGTCTTGACGGACTTCCGAATGATGACGAGTACACTTTCAGCTCCTATGGTGAATATCTTGACAAACTGCGCACGAGACTTCCGGCATCGACCATAGCAGAGATGCAGGAGTCGCCGTTCTCTCCGATGAGTGACCCTGCCGGTGATAACTATCACTTCTATCGTAGTGATTACTATGACGAGCATCGCACCTCCATTCTTGACCGTTACAAACATTATAATGGAGTGGAGGGTAACTCACTGTCGCCTGACCAAAGCCCCAACCGGATGTATCAGTCGTCACGCAGTGTGCCTGATGTGGAAGACATCAATCAGGATAACACACTTAATGAGTATGAGCGTTATTTCCAATATAAGGTGTCGATACGTCCGGAAGACCTTGTAGTGGGGAAGAATTATGTGACTGACCGTCGGGAGAAAGTCGTACCTACCAGAGAGGGGCATGGCATAGCTGTATGGTATCAGTTCAAAATACCCCTTAGTCAACCTGACAAAGTAGTTGGAGGAATCAATGACTTCTCCACCATACGTTTTGCTCGTATGTTCATGACCGGATTCCGTGAAGTGACTCACCTTAGATTTGCTTCGCTTGAACTTGTTCGCGGAGAGTGGCGTGATTATGAGTTTAACCTTAATAACCGTAATGATTCACCCGCCGAGGGAGAACTTGACATGTCGGTGGTAAATATTGAGGAAAGCTCAGGTCTTACCCCAGTCAATTATGTGCTTCCTCCTGACGTGACCCGAATCCAGGATCCGGGACAGGCACAAGCCACCCAGCTCAACGAACAGTCACTTCAGATGAAGGTGACAGGGCTGCAGCCAGGCGACGCAAGAGGGGCATATAAGAACACTCAGCTTGATCTCCGCATCTATCGCAGGATGCAGATGTGGGTGCATGCGGAAGCATTCATTGACGACCCGACAAATCTGAAAAACGGTGACCTGGCTATTTTTGTGCGTGTGGGTTCAGATGTGAAGAATAATTATTACGAATATGAGATTCCGCTCGAACTAACTCCTGCGGGTAAATATAACAACCTTTCTTCTGCTGACCGACAGATTGTCTGGCCTATATCAAACTTTCTGGATGTTCCGTTTGACGCTTTTACTAACCTGAAAGTGGCGAGAAATCATGACCGCAGTGCCGGGATGGAGGGAGTAGGCTATAATGTGGTCTATTCCACACGTGACCCTAACAATGATCATAACACCATCAGTGTGCTTGGCAATCCGAGTTTAAGTGACGTGCGTGTCATGCTCATCGGTATACGTAACAAATCAAATTCTGTTAAAAACGGAACAATCTGGGTCAACGAGCTTCGTGTGACTGATTTCAATGAATCAGGGGGCTGGGCTGCCAATGTCAATGCCAACCTTTCATTGAGTGACCTGGGCATGGTCAATTTCTCGATGCATAAGGAGACAGCCGGCTTCGGAGGTGTAGATCAGGGCCTTTCATCGCGGCGTCTGGATGACTATGAGCAGTATAACTTTGCTGTGCAGGGCGACATAGGTAAAGTCTTCCCTGCCGCAGCTAAATTGACTGCCCCGGTCTACTATTCACGTTCAACCGAGAAGACCACTCCGAAGTATAATCCTCTTGATCAGGATATCCTTCTTAAGGATGCTCTTGATGCTGCCACTACAAAGCATGAGAAGGATTCGATAAGAAATTTCGCCGTAACGAGAAAGTCGGTGGAAAGCTTCTCTCTGTCAAATCTTAAATTTAATGTGCAGAGCAAGAATCCTATGCCCTGGGATCCTGCAAACTTCCAGTTGTCGTTTTCATTTAATAAGCAGAAAAACGTAGACCCCAATACCGAATATCAGAACACTAATGACTATAGAGGTTCCTTCCAATATAGCTATAGCCCCTATATCAAACCCATCAAGCCTTTCAGCTTCCTGAAAGGGAAAGGGAAGACGGCGAAATATTTCAGGGATTGGGGTATAAACTGGTTGTTTACCAATCTTACTTTCTACACCAACATGTCGCGTTATTATTATGAGGAACAGACACGAAGTGAAGTTGATGTCAATTTCCAGCTTCCGGTGCAGGTAAGTAAGAATTTCCTTTGGGACCGACAACTGAATCTGACCTGGAACCTGATCCAGTCACTCACTCTTTCATTCTCAAGCAACACGACGGCAAGGATTGAGGAAACTGTGGGAGCAGTCAACAAGCGCCTTTTCCCTGACAAGTATCGTGACTGGAAAGACACGGTTATGTCTTCTATACGCGGACTTGGTACGCCCTGGAACTATAACCAAACGTTTACAGGCACCTATCGGGCTCCGTTCAATAAGATTCCGGTGCTTGACTATCTGACAGGTTCGCTTACTTACACGTCAACATATCGTTGGGACAAGGGTGCTACGGTGGATGATCTCTATATGGGCAACACGATTCAGAATCAGGCAACCTGGAACGCAGATGCACGCCTCAATTTTGAGACTCTTTTCAATAAGTCGAAATATCTTCAGGAGATTAATAAGCGTTTTGGGAAGTCGTCTTCTTCTTCGCGTGGCAACAATGCGCGTGATAATAGATCTAAAGCTCCCAACCGACAAGGCAGACAGGGCAACAAGGATCTTGCCAAGAAGTTTGAAAGAGCAATTACCCTTTCTGAAGATACAACCACGTTGGTGAAACATAATCTTAAGACAAAGAAAGTTAAGATTAACGCCACTCTCAATAATAAGCCGATTAAGCTTGACATAAAGATTGTGGATGAGAATACGATTGAGGTGTTGACAAAGATGAACGGTAGCGTCAAGCTCACAGTGAGAGAGGATAAGACTGAACCAAAGAAGTCTTTTGTGAGGGAGGCAGCTGAATACGCATTGCGGTTTGCAATGATGCCACGAAGTCTTTCCTTCAAATGGCGCAGCACGCATTCTCTCAATATCCCTCAATTCTCTCCGAATGTAGGTGACATTTTCGGACAGAGCACCAAATACGGTCCGATGAGTCCGGGTCTTGATTTTGCATTTGGTTTCTATGATGAATCATATGTTAACAAGGCTCTTGACAGGGGATGGCTTCTTACGTCAGGAGAAATGACATCACCGGCTGTGTGGAACAAAGGCAAGGAATTTAACTTTGAGCTTACCCTTGAGCCGATAAGGGGATTGAAGATTGTGTTGACAAGCAATCTCACTGACAATCGCACTCGTCAGGTGCAATTTATGTTCAGTGGCATGCCGACCACTCATACGGGCTCCTATACACGCACACACATGGCTATTGCTACCGCTCTTAGAGGCTCAAAAGCTGATAACGGATATGAATCTCCGGCGTTTAACCGTTTCTTAGCCAATATCCCTATAATAGCGCAGAGGTATGAGGCGATGTATGCAGATACGAGTTATCCTGATGCCGGTTTTCTGGAGGGAAATGTGCTTGCCGGGACTCCTTATAACCAGGCTGTGGGTGGAGTAAGCGTCACAAGTCCGGATGTCCTCATCCCGGCATTTCTCGCTGCCTACAGCGGCTATGATGCAAAAAAAGTAACGCTTCAGCATTTCCCCGGTCTTGGGTCAATGCGACCTAACTGGCGAGTGACCTATGACGGCTTCTTGCAGCTTGGAAACATGAGCAATATCTTCAAATCGTTTACCTTGAGTCATGCTTATCAATGCACCTATTCAGTGGGCAGCTATTCCAGCTACCTCAATTGGATCGGGATCGGCAATAGCACCACTCTGGGCTTCACGATGGATGAACTGACCCAACAACCTATTCCATCGTCACCTTACAACATATCTTCTGTGGCTATTACAGAGAAATTCGCTCCGTTGTTTGGTGTCAACATGACCTTTAAGAATGATATAACTGTGAATGCGGAATATCGTGATGCGAGGACATTGAACCTTAACTCCTCTGCGGGCCAGCTTGTGGAGACTTCCAGCAAACAGGTGTCGGTGGGAGCCGGATGGAAGATTCCTGATTTCAATAAAGTCATTAAATTCGGAAGTTCGCAGGGCGGAACGAGCAACGACCTCTCATTGAATCTTGACGTGGCTTTCAGCAATAATCAGTCGCTGATCCGGCGCATAGAGACTGCCTATACTCAGGCGACTCAGGGCACACAGACATTCTCCATCAACTTTATGGCAAGCTATCAGCTTAGCCGTAAAGTCACAGTGTCGGCATTCTTCGACCATCAGGTCAATACTCCGCTTGTCTCCAACAGCTCTTATCCCACATCTAACTCCAACTATGGCATCTCATTCAATCTCTCCCTTGCCCGCTAAATAGGGAAAAAACCAAATGCCCAATTTTACATCTAAACCGAGTGTAAAATTGGGCATTTTTATTTAAATGATGATTATATTATTACATATGGGGCGAAGGGAAATCAGGAAACAGTTACGCTTTTAATTTCCGAGGAAGTGGGGGAGATGGATTTCAAGTTTCCGAATGGATCAATTAAGAAGCTCCGATAACCGGATTCAACCTGATAATTCATTAAAACATCTGGGATTATGTCAGAAGCGGATAGCGAATTAATAGATAGGGGGACTCCATCAGCATCCATTATTTCGTGCTGAAGGGTGATGTCGGTGTCCGTACAGATACTTACGAACTGAATCTGGGAGGGTGGGAGTGAAGAAATCAAGTCAGCGAGCTGTTTGTTATTAAGACGAGATTCCGGGTCAGTTGGACTCCAGAAATTCACTACAACATATTTTCCCTTGAGGATGTCAAGGTTGGGAATTTTAGAATTGGAAGAGAGAGTCAGAAGAGGGGCATCGTTGCCAATCTGTAATGAGTGACCGCCATAAGGCACGTAAGAGGATAAAAATGAGGTGAGAGCTACTGAAAAAAATAAGTGCTTTAGTTTCACAATTTCTTATTTTTCGTTACATGAATAGGTTATCCGGAATCAAATGATTTTTGGATAACAAAAACGATCTCTAACTTTGGATTTCATTTAAATTGCCACTATAGTAATAATCGACGTAAAAACTGAAATCCGGGACATCGGCAGGTTGAAAAGCCTGCAAGTGGAAGTCGACGCCCATTGTTTGTCACGATTTGGGAACTGCCAGTTCCCTTTGGTTGTCACGAAAGTGGGGAAGGCCCCGGTTGTCACGAAATTGTTGTCACGAAAGTCAGAGCGGCTCCTACGGAATGAGAGCATCCGACCGAACATTCCTTACTATAAAGGTGATGCTTTATATTTATATAACGTTGGCAGGTAAAAAAAGTTTATTCCAATTACTTTATCCTTAATTTTAGAATGGTTGTTTTAACAAATTTTTAAAAATAAAGCTGCCAAATCGATAATATTTAAGAAATACTAACGATTTGGCAGCATTATTCTCAGTTATATGAAGTTAAGACATCACGTCTTCTTCTGCTGATATGTTTCAGATTCAATTATTGGTGAATACTAACTCATCACCCTTACGATCAATCTTTATTGGATGATCACGGTTGACTTTCTGAGCAAGAATATCCTTAGAAAGCTGGTTGAGCACCATTCGCTGGATAGTTCTCTTAACCGGACGGGCACCGAATTCAGGATCATACCCATCTTCAGCAAGAAGTTCAAGAGCCGGCTTAGTGACTTCGAGCGTTACGCCGTTAGATGCAAGCATCTTCTGTACGCTTCTAACCTGAAGATCGACGATTTCTTGTATCTCCTTCTTATTAAGAGGAGTGAACATCACTATTTCGTCAATACGGTTAAGGAATTCAGGACGAATCTTCATCTTCAACAAGTCAAGCACATCTTGCTTGGTCTTGCTGATCACTTCCTCACGCTGAGCTTCGTTCTTGGAATCAATATCCTTGAAGTTTTCGCGGATAAGAGGTGAGCCCTCGTTAGAGGTCATAATGATGATTGTGTTCTTGAAATTGATGAAACGACCCTTGTTGTCGGTGAGACGACCGTCATCGAGCACCTGAAGCAGGATATTGAATACATCAGGATTGGCTTTCTCAATCTCATCGAAGAGGACAACGCTGTAAGGTTTACGGCGCACAGCCTCTGTAAGCTGACCACCCTCCTCATAACCAACGTATCCCGGAGGTGCTCCGACAAGTCTTGACACGGAGTGCTTCTCCATATACTCCGACATATCAATACGGGTCATCATATCCTCATCATCAAAGAGGTATTCTGCCAAAGCTTTTGCAAGCTCGGTCTTACCAACACCAGTTGTTCCCAGGAAGATAAATGAACCTATAGGACGGCGTGGGTCATTCAATCCGGCGCGAGAACGGCGAACGGCGTCGCTGACAGCCTTGATTGCGTCATCCTGTCCGATCACACGACGGTGGAGTTCTTCCTCAAGGTGGAGAAGTTTTTCCTTCTCGCTCTGTGCCATCTTCTTGACAGGTATTCCGGTCCAACGGCTAACGATCTCAGCGATGTCTTCAGCATCGACCTCTTCCTTGATCATTGCGCCTTCACCCTGGAGCTGTTTCAGCTTCTCCTGAGTGGCCTTATTCTCATCTTCCTTCTGTTTAATCTTAGAATATTCAATCTCTGCCACTTTGGCATAATCACCTTCTCTTCTTGCCATTTCAGCCTCATGCTTAAGCTGTTCGATCTCAATCTTATTCTGCTGAATCTTATTGATTTCGTTCTTTTCAGCTTTCCATTTGGCCTTGAGAGATTTCTCAGTGTCACGCAGGTTGGCGAGATCTTCATCAATCTCCTTGATCTTATATTCGTTGCCCTCACGTTTCAGAGCCTCACGCTCAATTTCGAGCTGTGCAATCTTACGGGAAGCCTCATCGAGAGCTTGCGGCATGGAGTCCATTTCCAGACGCAGTTTAGATGCGGCCTCATCGATAAGGTCGATAGCCTTGTCAGGAAGGAAACGGTCGGTGATATAGCGCACACTAAGCTGAACGGCGGCAATGATTGCCTCATCCATGATGCGCACCTTGTGGTGGTTTTCATATCTCTCTTTAAGTCCACGTAGAATAGAAATGGCAGACATCTCGTCAGGCTCATCTACCATCACTTTCTGGAAACGACGTTCAAGAGCTTTATCTTTTTCAAAATATTTCTGATACTCGTCAAGTGTGGTTGCACCGATGGAGCGCAATTCGCCACGAGCGAGTGCAGGTTTCAGAATATTGGCAGCATCCATCGCTCCTTCACCCTTACCGGCACCAACGAGGGTGTGGATCTCGTCAATGAAGAGAATAATCTCACCATCGCTCTGAGTAACCTCATTTACGATAGCTTTCAGACGCTCCTCAAACTCACCTTTATATTTAGCACCTGCAACAAGGGCACCCATATCAAGAGAGTAAATCTGTTTTGATTTCAGGTTCTCCGGAACGTCACCGCGCACGATACGGTGGGCAAGGCCCTCAGCGATTGCTGTTTTACCTGTACCTGGTTCGCCTACAAGCATCGGGTTATTTTTTGTTCTTCTTGAAAGAATCTGAAGCACACGCCGGATCTCCTCGTCACGACCGATCACGGGGTCAAGTTTGCCGCTGCGTGCCCGGTCATTAAGATTAATGGCATATTTGCTAAGAGCCTGATATGATTCTTCTGCACTTTGCTGGGTGACTTTGTTGCCTTTGCGAAGTTCTTGAATGGCAGCCTTGAGTCCATCTTCAGTGATTCCCGCATCTTTCAATATCTGAGAAGCCTTGCAACGGGTTTTAAGAATACCCATCAAGACTGCCTCAACAGACACATATTCATCGCCCATTGACTTAGAGAAGTCGATGGCTTTCTGAAGAGCCTCGTTAGATTCTCTGCTCAAGAAAACTTCGCCACCGGACACCTTCGGCAATGACTGTATATCTTTGTCGATCGCCATATTGACAGAATTAAGGTTTGCACCCAATTTCTGGAATACGAAATTGACAATCGTCTCGCTCTCTGCAATGAGAGCCTTCAGAATGTGGACAGGCTCAATCTGTTGCTGCCCGTTTTGTCGGGTAAGCTCGATGGCCTTTTGCACGACTTCCTGCGATTTGATTGTGAAATTGTTGAAATTCATATATTTCGATTTTGGTTAGATACTTAATTTATAGTTGGCAGCACGACGGACTCACGCCGCTAACTTTTAACTTTCTTACATTATATTAACACCTCAACATGGAAGATGGTTGAATCGGTGTTGGGTTTTTATTACGTCGTATGATTATTATTCTATATGCGGTTATGCATTAGTGGTAAGGTATATTATTGAAGTATATATTTTATAAGTTATATTAGTGTAGATATATATTATTAAGGAGTGACCCAGGAAAATGTAGTAGAAATATATAAAAAGATTAAGTTTTAGCATTATTTTTCTAATAAATTGTGCATTATATTGAAAAAAGTTATATCTTTGTGGTCGGAAAAAGGGATGTAACTATATTAGGGGAATGGGATAATAGTTCCATTCGTTTATCTGAAATTTTTAATATTTAACAAGCCTTTAGAAGGATAGTATCATGAGCAAGCCTTATGTATTAGGTGTCGATATAGGTGGCACCAACACAGTGTTCGGAATCGTAGATGCGCGTGGTCACGTGCTAGCCAGTGACTCAATCAAGACACGCAAACATTCAAACTTTGATGACTATATTGAAGAGCTCCACGCAGGAGTTACCCGTCTGCTGAAAGCTAATGATGCAGAAGACAAGATTTATGGCATTGGTATAGGTGCCCCTAATGCTAACTACTATACCGGTGAAATTCAGAATCCCCCCAACTTACCCTGGGGTCCAATCATTCCGTTGGCCGAGAAGGTAAGCAAGGCATTTGGGGGCATACCGGTGTCAATAACCAATGATGCCAATGCAGCCGCCTTAGGCGAGATGACTTATGGTGCAGCTCGTGGTATGAAGGATTTCATCATGATCACACTCGGCACTGGCGTGGGTTCCGGTATTGTTGTAAACGGTCAGCTCGTTTATGGGCATGATGGATTTGCCGGCGAGTTGGGTCACATTATTGTGAAGCGTAATAACGGACGTATGTGCGGTTGTGGAAGAACAGGCTGCCTGGAGGCATATTGTTCGGCTACCGGAGTGGCACGTACAGCTCGTGAGTTCCTTGAAGTGCGCACTGAACCTTCCACCCTGCGCAATCTTCAGATTGATGACATAACATCAAAAGATGTTTATGACGCAGCTATGGCCGGCGACAAGCTTGCCAAGGATATTTTTGACTATACAGGCACAATACTTGGAGAAGCATTTGCTGATATGGTTGCCTTCTCAAGCCCACAGGCAATTATTATTTTCGGTGGTCTCGCAAAGAGTGGTGACCTGATGATGCGACCTATCCGGGAAGCGTTCGAAAAGACCCTCCTACCAATTTTCCGTGGAAAGACCAAGATCATCCTTTCTGAACTGAAGGAAAGCGATGCTGCTGTGTTAGGGGCTTCAGCACTTGGCTGGGAGGCTAAATACCGTTATGAAGATCGAACAGTTCCTACTGTAGAGGAACCTAAGGAAGCATAAACCCTATCCATTTCCTAAGAAGAGGGCATGAGGCTACCAATTGAACATTAGCCTCATGCCCTCTTCCTTAATCCCGGTTATATGCTTTTATGATTCTTACATGAGTTTCAATTCTTGATAGAGACGGTGAACCGGAAGACCCATTACATTATAGTAACTGCCCTTTATGCCACTGACAGCTACCGCACCTATCCATTCCTGAATGCCGTAGGCACCTGCTTTGTCAAGCGGCATAAAATTCTCTACATAATATCGCGCCTCCTCTTCTGTTATTTTAGAGAAAGTAACTTCAGAAACGGTAGTAAATGAAGTCCGGTTGTCTTTGGTGGATATAGTTACGCCGGTAGCTACCTTGTGGGTCTTGCCAGATAGGAACATAAGCATTTCAAACGCTTCGTCAGAGTTTTTTGGCTTGCCAAGGATGCGGTCATCGCAAATCACCATTGTGTCAGCGGTAATTATCATCTCATCGTCTTTAATATGTTGCTGATAGGCATCCGCTTTCAGCGAGGAAACATATTGAGGCACGTCAATCGGGGGAATTGTGCTGGGATAACTCTCATCAATACCTCCTAAAGAAATGACATTGAAAGGGACGCGGAGCATCTGGAGCAACTCGCGGCGACGAGGAGACTTACTTGCAAGTAATATTTTATAACGTTGAAGATTGTTCAGCATTTTATCATATAATTTTAATAGGTTGTTTACCAGCCGAAAGCACTTTCATCTGAGAGCCATTTATTCTGGGCTTTCATTGTTTGCTCAATGACATCACGGACACATCCGTAGCCTCCGGAAAATTTTGAGATATATGCGGAGGTTTCCTTAACCTCCCAACATGCGTCGAAAGGACATGAGGGCAGCCCGACATTGCGCAGGCAAGGTAGATCAGGAATATCGTCTCCCAGATAGATCACCTCATCCGGGGAAAGGCCCTCTTTTATCAGCCACTCCTTTAAAATTGGGAGCTTTTTGTGAGCACCCGTATATATATCTTTTATGCCAAGAGATTTAAAACGTGTGACGATGGGCTGACCGAACCCCCCGGTTATTATGGCTATTTTGTAGCCGAGCTTTATTGCCAGCTGTAAGGCATAGCCGTCTTTGACATTTACCATTCTTCGTGGATAACCATCCTCCCCAAGAGGAATGGTTGAAGGGGAGAGCACGCCGTCAACATCAAAGACAAAACCTTTTATTTTTGAAAGATCATAGTTAATTCCACTCATGATTGTCTCCTTATAATTTGAGAGGTAAGCGACTCATATATTTCTGCCAGGTCACCATGCCCGTTATCCATCAGCATATTGACATGGGCATCAATGACGGGAAAATCTTTTCTTGCAGCCGGGCCTGTCTGTGCCCGGGCAGGGGAGATGTCTTGCAGTTTAGATATTGTCTGTTGTAAAAGGGGCAAAAGGATTTTGTAGTCAAGATTGATGTCTTTCAAAAGATCATCGGCAATTGCAATCATGCTGTTGGAAAAGTTGCATGCAAACACAGAGGCAAGATGCAATACTTTTCGTTTTTCGGAGTCGGCAAGATGGACATTGTCAGAAATCTTTGTTGCCAGCTCAGAAAGTGATTTCACGGTTTGTTCCGATGTTCCTTCAATAAAAAAGGGTATTCCGGAATAGTCAAGTGCCACTTCTTTCGTGAAAGTCTGAAGAGGATAAAACACTCCAGAATCTGTCTTACATTCCGAAAGTATATCCATAGGGACAGAACCGGATGTATGGGCTATTATGCCATATTCACCGGGAACGTTTTTTGCAACCTCCTTTATCACACTGTCTTTTACAGAAATTATCACTATGTCAGCATATGTGGGCATTCCATAAAATGAATGAGGATTCACCTGATGGAGGTTTACTTTTCCGGACAATGCCTTGCCAAGATGAGTAGCCACATTCCCGGTGCCAACTATTGCCACTACAGGTGATTGAGGGTGCTTAAGAGGTAATTGCCCAATAGAGTCTGTATGCATAATATAACATTCATTTGGGAGTTAATTATTGTTTGATAGAATAGTGGCCATGCCCATTGTCATTCTAACATTGATTTCCACACATGGATTCAGATTTCCTTCCTTATCCGTAAGCATATCTATGCCTAAGGGACCATCATAATGGGGAGCAATAAGTTTTTCTATAATCTCTTTTTGCACCTCAATAATCTCAGGTGACCATAAGGAAGAACAGCTCTTTATTCTGGAATCGATAACAGACTGAGTCAAGTAGCGGTTGCCTAAATATGTACCGTTGGAAGAAGTGTCAAATAAGGAAAGCCCCATAAATCTCACGTATCCGTTGGCACATATCCATTCAGTTGCAAAGTCGAGGGTGCGATCATATCCAAATTCACCCATTACACTTCCCTGCCTTACTATCGCACCATGAATCCATTCCTTGAATTTAAGATCGGTAAGATTGTGTGCACACACCACTCCGCGCCCCGCCGAACTCCAGGGCATCTTGAAAAAGGCTCCCGGGTTCTCCTTTGCAAAATCCAAGGCATCTTTCTCGTTGAAAAACTCGTTTGCCACTTTCACATCAAGTCGCGGCATAAGCCGGGAAATCTCCTTTTGAAAACAGATCGACGTTTTCCTGTGAGATAGTTGGCGAATCCATTCAATGTTGTCTTCACTTTTCAATAGAATCTCAGGCACTCCCTTTCTTATAAGCAGATTTCTTAAAGAAAGATTCCATCCCCAAGGCATAATCTCAACCTGACGGGAAGGGGGTGGAGACAGCGTATTGAAAAAGAGTTCCAAGTCATTTGTTGTACTGACTATCCGGAGTCCTTTTTCCTGCACAATAGGAAAATAGGGTGAGGCAGTAAGTTCGGCTTTACTGAAAGCATCCAGCACAATTATCACATCGCCCTTTCTTGCATAAGAAGCGGGGAAAAGCGCATTCTCTTTCCTGCGTCGCAAGATGGAAGCCGGCGGACTATAATTGGCACAAGGCGAGCCTAAGGCATAGTCGGTTTCCGGATTAAAGATATGACATGTAATCATAGAATGCTAACTTTTTCATATGATAAATAAAAAGCCGGAAAAGATTCCGGCTTAATGATATGTGCATCTTCACTAAGATGTGAGTTAGGCAGAATCAGTCGTTAAGACGATCTCTCTCTTTCGCGGGATTAGCGAAATAGAGTTTATGTTCGATATATTCCTGAGTGGCGATGAGAGTGGGTTTCGGAAGTTTCTCATAGAAACGAGAAATTTCAATTTGCTCGCGGTTCTCCGACACTTCCTCAAGATTGTCGGTTGATGCAAACTCCTGAAGTTTTTTCTCAAGCTCTTTTTTCATCTCCACGGCAATTTGATTGGCACGTTTGCCGATGATGCAAACGGTTTCATAGACATTGCCGGTCTGTTCTGCCATCGCGATCATGTCGCGGGTTTCGGTGTTGAGTGGAGCGTTGGTTTTCTTATAATCCATGATTGTGAATTATGTATTTTTAAGATAAATCTAAATTACAAATATTTACTATTCCTGCACATGCTTGCGTGCAATTTCGTAGATGTTGTCTGCCTCTTTTCTATTTTTTGAGTCAGGGAAATTGTTGGTATATGAGTAATACTCATCCACTACATCACGATAGCGGTCCAGCTTTTTCTCATCTACGCTAAGGCGTGCTTCCTGATATTTTGATTTCAGGATTAAGAGCTCAAAATCCTCTCTATATTTAGAATAGGGATAATTCTTAAGGGCATTCTGAGATGTAATGATCGCCGCCTCATAATTATTGCCCAGATAATTGCCGAGATTATAATAAAGCTGTGCGTTTTGGAGTTCTTTCAGGGTCAGCTTATCCTGCATCTCAAAGATTGCGTTTTGCGCGATGGAGACCTTGTCGCTGGTGGGATAGTAATCAAGGAAACCCTGGAGTTCCTCAATAGCCTTTATCGTCTGTGACTGGTCGAGCTGGGGATCGGGGGAATCGAGATAATATCCGTAGCCGGAATAGAAGCGTGCCAATTCTGCAAATTTCCCACGTGGATAACGGGAATAGTAGGTTTTGAAATAAAGGCCTGAATTCAGATAGTCTTTATTCTCATAATATGACATTGCGAGCAGGAAAAGAGCCTCCTCACCGTTGGCAGTGCCTCGCAGAGGTGTGTAAATAGTCTCAAGCACGGTAGATGCCTGAGTGAATTTACGCTGATCGAATGCCCGCTTTGCAAAGTCGAAACGATAGTCTACATCTTTGCTTTTCATTACTTTAGTGTATTCTCCACAACCGGAGAACAGCACGAGCATCGGTATGATATATATGAATTTACGCATCTATACTACACTTTGAGTTGCAAAGTTACGAAAATTATTTTGATTAAGGAAATGGTTGTTAAGAAAATTTTAGCTAACTTTGGGGCTTGAAATCTGTAATTTCCAAAATCTGATGTTAAAAAAGATAAAATCAAAAGCCGGACAAGATAGTTTTATAGCCAAACATCCAGTTATGGCAAATATAATTGTGATAGTTTTGGTTGCCATCTTAGGCATATGGATCATTTACCTTTCTCTTCAGCTGTTTACACATCATGGTGCGTCAGACACCGTGCCTAAAGTTGAGAACATGTCATACACGCAAGCCATCAAGACGCTTCACGACAAGGGGTTTCGGGTTGACATACGTGATTCAATCTATAAGGAAGATATGAAACCGGGGTTTGTGATCGAACAGTTTCCGAAAGCGGGCTCTACCGTTAAGCCCGGGAGAAAAATCTTTCTATATATTAATGCCGTGCATGTAAAGGAGGTGGTTATTGATCAGGACAACAATCCACGTGAGGATGCTTTGAAGAGTTTTTCTTTCCGTCAGGGAATGGCGCGTCTTGAAGAGTTAGGCTTCAAAAACATAAGGGTGGTAAGAGTGTTGGGTGATAATGACTGCATCGTGAAGGTCACTGCCAATGGGCGTGTGGTGAAAAAAACTGAGAAGGTTCCTGTGAATGCCCGCATCGTGGTTGAAGTATATGATGGTCGTCTTGGAGCACTTCGAGATTCTCTGCAGAACGAAGAGTACATACAAGCTCAGAGCGACTATGTTGAGTATGGCAATGAAGATGTGCTGCAAGACGACAACAATGCGCCTGATAGGGAAGAAGATATTGTTGAAGAAGATGAGGATGATATAGAACCGGTGTTTGTTCAGTAAGGGAAATTATGAGTGAAGATACAGAACTTGAAGACTTTATTACGGGAGATTTGCATGAAGCAGAGAGTGGTGGGATAGATGAACCCTCATTTATCACGGAAGACGGACGGGAAATGTACGAACATTTCCGGTTTGTGGCTGAAAAAGGGCAGCAGATGATTCGGGTTGACAAATTCCTTGTTGACAGAATGGAAAAAACTTCACGCAATCGCATCCAACAAGCAGCGGATGCAGGCTGTGTGATAGTAAATGGGAAGCCTGCCAAGTCAAGTTATAAGGTGAAGCCGGGAGATGTGGTCAGCATCGTTATGGACAGACCACGCTATGAGCTTGAGATTATACCGGAAGACATACCGCTTGACATTATATATGAAGATGAGGATCTGTTGGTGGTCAATAAACCAGCCGGACTGGTGGTGCATCCGGGTCATGGAAATTATTCAGGCACGCTTGTGAATGCACTGGCATGGCATTTCAAAGATAATCCCGATTACGATGTCAGCGACCCGAGGCTTGGGCTTGTACATCGTATCGATAAGGATACATCGGGACTGCTTGTCGTTGCCAAGACACCGGATGCGAAGACTAATCTCGGCCTTCAGTTTTTCAACAAGACCACCCGCAGGGAATATGTTGCAATAGTATGGGGGGATTTCCCGGAAAAGAAGGGCACCATCGTCGGTAACATAGCACGCAATCCGCGTAATAAGCTTCAAATGGCAGTGTTTGATGATCCAACAATCGGAAAACACGCAGTAACTCATTATGAAGTAATTGAAAGCTTTGGATATGTTTCGGTAGTGAAATGTGTGCTTGAGACAGGGCGCACGCATCAGATACGCGTGCATATGCTCAGTCAGGGACATCCTCTTTTTAATGATGCCCGCTATGGCGGTGACAAAATATTGAAGGGGACAACATTTGCGAAGTATAAGCAGTTTGTGGAAAACTGTTTTAAGACGTGCCCAAGGCAGGCGCTTCATGCACGAACTTTGGGATTCAGGCATCCGCGCACCGGAGAAGAAATGGACTTTCAAAGCCCGGTGCCTGAAGATATGACCTCACTTGTGGAGAAATGGCGAGTGTATCGCAGGGGTGAATAATAATTTTTTAGCTGAGTTTGTTTTATATTTGACATATAAACATTAACTTTGCAAAAAAAGACAGGATACCCTCTACAATTGGCAGTCATGGATCTTAAGGGGGCATCCGGAATAAAATATTTATAGAATGATTCAACAAGAATATAATTTTAGCGACATAGCACCCTATGATGATTCGGAATTTCATTCAAAGATGGAGAATCTTGTGAAGGAACCCGGATTTCTTCATGCGGTAAATTATACCATGCCACCGGAGGATGTGCCGTCTCTTATAGAGGAATTGCTGAAAATCGACAATACCTATGATTTCCAGCATCAGGTTATGTTCCCTTTTCTGGAGATGCTTGCGAAAACCACCACTTCCGGCATCACTTTAGGCGGTGTAAAATATCTCAATCCTTCCCTAAGTTACACTTTTATTACAAATCATCGTGATATTGTGCTTGATGCCTCTTTTCTGAACCTCGCATTTTTAAGGAAAGGATTCCCTACCTCAGAAGTGGCGATCGGCAATAATCTGCTTGTGTTTGACTGGATTAATGATTTGGTAAGGCTTAACAAAAGTTTTATAGTAAAGCGTAACACCGGTCTACGTGAAGGGTTAGAAGCCGCAAAGAAGCTATCGGCCTATATCCATTATTGCATTCTTGAGAAACATGAGTCAGTCTGGATTGCCCAAAGAGAGGGGAGGGCCAAAGACAGTAGTGACCATACACAGGATTCGTTGCTGAAAATGCTTGCAATAGCTGGTCAGGGACCCTTCGTTGATAAGATAAAGGAAATAAACCTTATGCCAGTGTCGATTTCCTACGAGTATGATCCTAATGATTATCTAAAGGTAAAGGAATTCCTGATGAAGCGCCGCGATCCGAATTTCAAGAAGTCACAGCGTGACGATCTTTTTTCTATGGAGACGGGGCTATTGCAGTTTAAGGGAAAGGTGCATTTCCAGTTGACTCCACGCATTAACAGTAAACTTGACCAGATAGGAGATTTCCGAGACAACAACAAGGCGGCAAAACATGTAGGATGTCTTGTAGATCAGGCAATACATCGAAGCTATGAAATATTTGAGATAAACTACATTGCTTTTGATTTGCTTCACCATACTGATCGCTTTTCGAGAAAATATACTCCTGAGAAAAAAGAAGAGATCACAAGTTATTTTAATAAGCAGCTTGATAAGGTGGATTTAGAGGAGGTTACCGCTGAGGAGAGAGAGTTTATGTGGGAGATGATTCTCATTATGTATGCCAATCCTCTCAAAAATAAACTCAAATCACTTCTCGGTGGCCTGGAATGATATGGTAATGAACTAAAAACCGGCTATTATGAGAATCCCGTTGATAGCGGCTGTGCTGCTGTTTGTTTTTACATTTTTTGTAGACTTCTATATCTCTTATGATATAAAGTCAACGGGGAAAAGGGGACTTTGGAAAGGATATAATGTCAGCGCCGTTTTATGCTGGATATTTTTAGTGGTGATTATGTGTATGCCGCGTCGTGCGGAAGGTTCCGACCTCCTTCCTGTGATGTGGATGCTCTATATTTACTTATCCATCTACTTAGGGAAGCTGATTTATGTGGTTTGTTCACTGATTGGCAAACTGATCCGTCTACTTCATAAAGGGAATAAAAAAAACAATGTTTCCAAAGTGGTAGGCTTAGGTCTGGGAGTCGTGGCAATTTGTGTTATGTGGATTGGGGTTATTTTTACGAGGCATCATATCGTGGTCAATCGTATCGAAATAATCTCTCCCTCAATTCCACGTCCTTTTGAGGGCTACACCATAGCGCAAATCAGTGATATCCATGTGGGAACGTGGGGCAACGACACTACTTTTGTTTCAAATCTTGTTGATTCCGTCAATGCCCTTCATCCTGATCTCATAGTCTTTACGGGCGACATAGTGAATCGGGAGACTAAGGAACTGGAGCCATTTATTCCTGTTCTTTCGCGGCTCAAAGCCAAAGATGGCGTGCTATCTATTCTTGGAAATCATGACTATGGTGATTACATGGATTGGCAACGTCCTGAAGACCGTGAGGAGAATAATCGTCAGTTGGCAGCCCATCAGGCATACATGGGCTGGATGTTGATGAACAATGAGCGCAGGTTTATTGTGAAGGATAATGACAGCATAATGATAATAGGTGTTGAGAATTGGGGTGACCCGCCATTTCATACTTATGGTTCTTTGGAGAAAGCGTTGAGTTCGTCATCTGACTCAGTATTTAACCAGAATGACCGCCATTATAAAATTCTCCTGTCACATAATCCTGAACATTGGAATCAAGAGGTTTCGCATAATACCAACATAGCCCTCACCCTGTCAGGACATACCCATGCGATGCAGATGATGCTGACCTTAGGAGAATGGAAATGGTCACCTGCAAAATACCGTTACGAACAGTGGGGTGGCCTTTACGAACGGCTTAATGAAAACGGGCAGCCGACGCAACTATATGTCAATATAGGGGCTGGTGAAGTAGGAATGCCCGCACGTCTGCTGGGAGCCTATCCCGAGATTAGCTTGTTTACTCTTCATCATAAGCCTAACTGACATAAATCGGAAACTATATGTCTGAATATGTGTTTAGTGTGGGTGCTGACAGCGGCGACCGCAAGGCGGCCGTTGAAGCTGCCTTGGGATGGTTGTCATCATTCCTTAATGATTTTGCATGCTCCGACATTTATGAGACTCCTCCTGTGGGCCACATTGGAAGCAATTATATGAATGCAGTGGCTATTGGTAAGTGTGACTTGGAACCGGAAGATGTTGAAAAACTTTGTAAGGATTATGAATTAAGGAATGGTAGGGATGAAGAGGCCAGGCGTGAGGGTCATGTGCCAATTGATATTGACATTGTGATGGAAGATGGGGAGGTGGTCCGTCCTAAAGATTATAATTGTAAATTCTTTAAGACCGGCTACAGGAAACTGCGTCCTCAGAAACACCATTTCCTACGTCCTAACCTCCATCTTCATAGCCATGTGCCACTCACCGGAATAATAACATTCATAAAAAACTGGACATTGCCTTTGGCAATCCTTTCAGGTATAGTAGGCTATTTTGTCTATGTTAATATCCCTTGGCTTGATTCTACGCATGAATTTGCCAATAGGTCTGTAAGCGTGGTGCAGCCTGCGCTTATTTTTTCTATGCTGTTTCTTACTTTCCTATCAATCGGTCCGCATGATCTGCGACTGACCAAATGGCATCTCTGGAATGTGTTGATTCAGGTTGCACTGTTTGGAGTGTTGGCATATATCCTTACTTTGATGGAGCATCCCGGACTAAGGATTATCCTTGAAAGCTGCATGCTTTGTCTGCTATGCCCGACTGCCACCGCTGCTGCTGTCGTGACCCGAAAGCTTGGAGGGAGTGCAGCTGATATAACCGCTTACACCATTTTGATTAATTTGGCTATTGCGGTGACTGCGCCTGCGTTGCTTCCTATAGCCCATCCGCATGAAGGGATGGACTTCTTTTCCACATTTGTAATGATTATGGGGAAAGTTTTCCCACTTCTTATTTGTCCGCTTTTGCTTGCGTGGGTCATAAGGAGATGGTGTCCTAAACTACAGAAATTCCTTATAAGGTTCAAAGATCTGCCGTTTTATCTATGGGCAGTGGCACTGGCGATAGCAATAGCCGTGACGGTAAAAGCCATTGTGCATAGTGCGGTCCCTGTAGAATATTTGGGAGCAATATTGGTTGTAACGATAATATGTTGTATAGTTCAATTCTACGTAGGTAAACGTATTGGAGCTAAATATGGGCAGAAAATTGAATGCGGTCAGGCATTGGGTCAGAAAAACACTGTGTTCATCATCTGGATGGGATATACTTTCCTTTCACCTGTCACAGCTGTTGCAGGCGGCTTCTATAGCATATGGCATAATATATTTAATTCCTATCAGCTATATCGGCATCGTAAGGAAGAAGAATAAGGGTTAATACTCACACTATGAGTCCTTGATCATGGTCAATAGTGATTGTATTTCGTCTTCTGTTGTTGACCAGTCGGTTACGAATCTTACGGTTGTCTCATACGTGCCGGGGTTTCCCCATATATCATAAGTAACATGACGTGACAGATAGTTAAGGGCTTTATTAGGGATGGTAAATATCTGCTGATTAGTGGAGGAATCCACTAATGGTTTCCATCCTTTGGAAAGGAGAGCATGTTTTAATGTCATGGCATGCTTGATGGCATTGTGACCAATGGTCTTATATAGGGAATCGGAGAAAAGCGATTCAAACTGGATACCAAGTAATCTTCCTTTGGCAAGAAGCGCACCATGACGCTTTATTAGAGTAAACATGTGAGGATATTTCTCCGGCTCTCTCATTACCACTGCTTCTCCAAATAAAGTTCCTGCTTTAGTCCCCCCAATATAGAATGCGTCACATAATGATGCAAGGTCATTGAGAGTGACATCGTTTCCGTCGGCAGCGAGAGCATAGATAAGGCGTGCCCCATCAACATACAGTTTCAGATTATTAGTCCGACACACTTCACTTATGGCAGTAAGCTCTTTCCTGGAGTAAACGGTGCCAAATTCTGAGGGTTGGGAAATATAGACCATTCCCGGAATCACCATGTGGGGCCAAGTGGAATCAGCATAGAAACCTTTAATAAAATTTCGGATACTATCCGCAGAAAGTTTGCCCTCATTGTCATTCAAAGCCAACACCTTATGACCGGATGACTCAATTGCCCCGGCTTCGTGGACATTTATATGGGAATTTATTGATGCGATCACTCCTTGACAATGTGACAACATTGCGTCAATCATCACAGCATTGGTCTGCGTTCCGCCTACCATGAACCATACTTTCCCGTCTGGAAGGTTACATTCATTAAGGATTTTCTCTTCTGCCATATGGCAATACTCATCCAAGCCGTAGCCGGAAGACTGGTCCATATTGGTCAGCAGGAGGCGGCGGAGTATTTCGGGATGCGCCCCACGCATATAGTCATTGTTGAAATGGAGCATTATAATTAAATTGTGGCGGTTAATATTTCGATGCTCTTCGATAGAGATAGAGGCCGATGAGCAGATAGACAACATTTGGAATCTCCATAGCGATGAAGGGTGTGGTGAGACCTGAAATAGCAAAGGTGCTTGTCACGGTGGAGAAGAGAATATAACTGAAACTTAAGGCCAGCCCAATGCCTATGTTAAGGCCAATTCCTCCCTTCGTCTTACGCGAGGAGAGCGACATGCCGATTAGGGTGAGGATAAATGCCGCAGCAGTTGATGCGATTCGCTTTTCTTTTTCAATTTCGAAAGCCTTTATGTTGGCCACCCCTCTCATCTTCTGTTTCTCAATATATTCCGTGAGTTGAGGAGTAGTAAGGGTTTCCTGGTCATTGACAGAAATCATAAAGTCACGTGGTTCAAACGGCAGGATCGTGTCAAGTTTTGAACCGCGTTTAATTTTTTCTTTCATGCCATCAAACTCACGTGTCATGAAGTCGGAAAGAATCCAATGATACATTCTGGTGGTGTCATAACGTGCAGTCTGGGCAGTGGTACGTGACACTAATTCCTTATCTTTAAAATGGTCAAGGGAAAAGCGGTATCCGGTTTTATTGCGGTCTTCAAATCTGCCTATATAAGCCACTACACCCGGAGAAACCTGGAGCTGGATGTTGATATCACTTTCCACCTTTTTATTTTTCACATATTTATTGGTGTAGGCAATTCTTTTCACATTGGTGGGAGGAATGACATAATTGCTCAGCACAAAAGTAAAGGCAGCTATTATGGCTGCCCCGATCATATAAGGCCGCAGAAGACGTCTATAACTTATTCCACTTGACAGAATGGCAATTATTTCAGAGTTGCCTGCCATCTTTGAGGTGAAGAATATGACAGAGATAAACACAAACAGGGGAGAAAGCTGGTTGAAGAAATAGGGGAGAAAAGAGGCGAAATAATCAAATACCGTTTCTTTCAAAGGAGCCGTGAGGAATGCATCAAGTTTCTCGGTTATGTCAAACATAACCGTAACGGCAAGGAAAAGAAGGGTAGACAGAAAGAATGTACCCAAAAATTTTTTGAGTATATACTTATCTATAATATAAATCCGGAAAGGGTTATGTCTGTGCTTTTTTTTCTTCTTTCCTTTGATCTGTTGTTCGGTAGTGTTGGTTATCTCTTCTTTTATTTCCTCCCTCACTTCACTATCAGGAGTTGGAGTGTCTGTAATCTCAATGTCTTTTTCCATAACAACTTTATAGTCTGGTTGTCACTTTTTGCACCATTTCCGTTTTCCAACTCTTGAAATCACCTTCCACAATATGCTTTCTGGCTTCCTTGACAAGCCAAAGATAGAAGGCCAGATTATGGATTGAGGCAATTTGCATGGCGAGAATTTCCTGACTGATAAAAAGATGACGCACGTAGGCTTTGGAATAGGCTTCGTCGACCCATGCTGGGCCGCCTTCATCAAGAGGAGAATAATCGTCGGCCCATTTTTTATTACGCATATTCATGATTCCATTGCGGGTGAAAAGCATGCCATTGCGTCCGTTACGTGTAGGCATGACACAATCCATCATATCCACACCACGATCTATTGCCTCCAAGATATTTGCGGGGGTTCCTACACCCATCAGATAGCGTGGTTTGGAAATAGGCAGTATATCATTGACAACCTCAATCATTTCATACATGACTTCCGTCGGCTCTCCGACAGCGAGTCCACCTATGGCATTTCCATCGGCATCTAAATCAGCTATGTGTTTTGCTGCCTCACGCCTTAATTCAGGATATACGCAACCCTGCACAATCGGGAAATAGGCTTGTGAGTAGCCATAGAGACCTTCTGTCTCCTTATAATGTTTCCAACCTCTATCGAGCCATCTTTGCGTCAGTGCAAGCGACTTTTTCGCATAATCAAAATCGGACGTACCGGGGGCACATTCATCAAGAGCCATCATGATGTCAGCTCCTATTACACGTTGGATATCTACCACATTCTCCGGAGTAAAAAGATGTTTTGAGCCATCTATATGGCTTCTGAACCAAGCTCCTTCCTCCGTAAGTTTGCGATTGTCAGAAAGAGAGAATACCTGGAATCCTCCTGAATCAGTCAGTATAGGGCGGTCCCAGCCATTAAATTTGTGAAGGCCACCTGCCTTCTTTAATATCTCAAGACCGGGTCGGAGATAAAGATGATATGTATTGCCGAGTATGATCTTAGCATCAATGTCATCTTTTAACTCACGCATATGCACAGCCTTTACACTTCCCACTGTGCCGACGGGCATAAAGATGGGAGTGGGGATTGTGCCATGATCTGTTGTGATTTCTCCGGCGCGTGCCTGGGTGTCGGGAGCGGTTGCTTCTATTTTGAAATCCATGCTCGGTAAATGCTAATTTTTTGCAAAGATAGCTTAAAGCATTCAGTTACGCAAATATTACATATAGGTTAGTCATTTATTGCCAAAGATTATGGTGGGGCAGCGAAGCCTTATATCTTGAGCGAAGTCGTTCAATCAGACGTGACATGTCGCGGGAGAAAGAGTGTCCTTTCCCAACGCCACTGTTGGTAATTAATACCCAGCATTCGCCGTTTGGAAAGCGTTCAATAAGAGTGTGGGTGGAACTTAAGGTGCCTGTCCGCGACCATTTTCCGTTAGCATCGGCCTCACTCCAGCCGCGACTCATTTTGTCATGGTCATCGTGTTGGGTGAGCAGGCGGATGCTTTCGGGAGAAAGAATGTTTTTCACAACAGGATAATTATCGATTGAAGCTACTAAGCGTGCAAGATCAGCGGCAGATGCGGTCCAGCCACCGGCTCCCATAAGTCCGTTGACGTTGCTCCCTCCATATACTCTTTCCACCATTTTGCCACTGCCATTATATTCCTCCACCAGTTCATTGTCTGGTGCGTAATATCTTACTTCTTTAGGATGACGGTCAGCATAATAGTTGGTGGCTGGGTGCATATTATAGATGCCGGCTGGATGCAGGACTTTCTCTGTAACATACTCCCAATAACTTTTTCCGGTGACTTTTTCTATAATCAAAGAGAGCAGCATGTAGCCAAAATTACTATATCTACGGCCCTCCCCGGGAGTGAATCTGAGTTTCCGTCGGAGCACGATTTCGGTCAGTTCCTTATTTGATGGGGGAGTGGTCATCTTTTCCATTGTCATAATGTCTTTTGTGCGAAACATCGGATCACCCATCACTGAAGAAAATCCACCCTTGTGACGCAATAGATGGTCAAGGGTAATATCTTTCATCCGAGGGTCGTGCAGGGCGTTGGTAAATGACGTGTCATTCATTATTCCCTCAGGGCCGAACACTTTTGAATCAAGTGAAAGTTTTCCTTCCTCTACCAATTTCATTATTGCTACTGCCGTGATGAGTTTTGAGGCAGAGGCTATGCGCATGATTGAAGTGGCTTCCATCTTGCGTCCTATTTCTTTGTCGGCCCAGCCATACCCTTTGGCATACAGCAGCGAATCATTCCGAGTAATTGCCAACGACATCCCTTTGAGGTCCCATCTTCCCATAAATTGTTGCACTTCTGCGTCAAGCTTTTTTGTTGCCATAAGATCGGAAGACTGGTTAGATAATGTGTCGCTCCATATTATGCCTTTATGGTTGGCAAAAGTTTTCTTTTCTTTTTCCACTTCCTTGCCGGAAAATGAAGCAATTATATGTATCACTATGAATACCAGCACAGCAAAGCCGGAAATATAAAGTGTACTTTTTCTAATATCTGATTTCCTCATGATGCAGACGAATCGGGTTGAGCATCCGATTCGTCTGCAAAGTTAATCAATATTTCTCATTCAAAAAAAGCCAGATGGATGAAAATCTTTTTAATTGTCTGTCAACGGTGGCAAGCGTGTCATCATATAAGTCGGTTAAAGTATAAATTAAGGTATAAATTGAAATAAAAAAGGAGCGCAATCAATCGGTTGCGCTCCTTTTAGGATAATTGGTGATAG
>CAZQSD010000003.1:23367-71739 GCA_964595885.1 uncultured Sangeribacter sp. | reverse complement strand
TAACTCATTTATTTTCAACGGCATAAATTAAATTTTAACGAAGTATTGTAAAAAAATAAAGAAAATATTTGGTGGATTAGTTAATATATTATAACTTTGCCGCCGGAAAAGAAAAAAGGATTTATGAATAACATTCTCAACCATCGTCATCATCATCACCACCGGTTTACACAGGGGGCAAGGCTGACGTTGCGTTTATAATCCTTATAATTATTACATAAGATTTTGAAACCGCAGTTTCAGGTATATGCCTAAAACTGCGGTTTTTTTTTCTAAAATTATTGACCATATAATTATATATTCAGACATGTTGAAAATTGCAATCCAGAACAAAGGACGCCTCGGCGACGAAACATTGAGGCTGTTGGAGAGAATCGGAATCGAGATCGATACAACCAAACGCAAGTATCTCTCAAAAGCAGCTAATTTCCCAATAGAATTGCTTAATCTTCGCGACGATGATATACCTCAGGTGGTGGCTGACAATGCTGCCCAGCTTGGTATCGTAGGGCTAAACGAAGTTGAGGAGAAGGGTTATGATATAAAGATTATCAGACGGTTGGGATTTGGCAACTGTCGTCTTTCGCTCGCTATTCCAAAAAATGAGGAATATAATGGTCTTGAATTCTTCAAAGGTAAACGGATAGCTACTTCTTACCCTAATATACTCACCCGTTTTTTCAAAGAGAAAAACATTGAAATACGCCCGTTGGTTATTGCTGGATCAGTTGAGATAACCCCGTCGGCAGGTATGGCAGATGCTATTTTTGATATAGTTTCATCGGGAGGCACTTTGGTCTCAAATGGGCTAAAGGAGGTGGAGAGGGTTATGGACTCAGAGGCCGTTTTGATTGCTAATTCCATGCTTTCAGAAGAAAACCGTCAGCTACTTAATGAAATAGAGTTTCGCATTGAGAGCGATAGCATAAGCCGTAATAAGAAATACCTATTGATGAATATTCCCAATGAGTCGCTTGAAAAGGCTATAGAGATACTTCCGGCAATGCGTTCTCCGACAGTGCTTCCGTTAGCGGCTGAGGGCTGGAGTTCGATTCACTCAGTTGTAAATTCAGCGGAACTATGGGATAAGGTGAAACAGCTCAAGGGAATTGGGGCTGAGGGTATTTTGGTTTTATCGGTTGACAAAATAATAATATGAAGACATTTATAAATCCCGGGCGGCAACAATGGGCTGTCTTGTCAGAACGGGCCAAGACATCTGAGAATAAACAGGTGGAAGCGACCGTTTCAGATATCCTGAAACGCGTGAAGAATGACGGCGACAAGGCACTGAAAGAACTTTCTGTTGAGATAGAAGGTCGTGAGATTAAAGGTGGATTGAAGGTTAGCGAAGCTGAATTTCAGGAAGCCGGATCGTTGCTCTCTGATGAGCTTAAAGAGGCTATAGAAGTGGCGGTAGAGAACATATCGGCATTCCATAAGGCACAGTTGCCTACCGAGATCACCATAGAGACATCTCCTGGTGTGACTTGCATACAGAGACCTGTTCCGATTCAGAAGGTTGGAATATATATTCCCGGGGGCACGGCACCACTTTTTTCAACCGTATTGATGCTTGCTTTACCGGCAAAAATAGCGGGGTGTCGTGAAATTGTGATGTGTACCCCATCATCCGGTAAGGATGGCAAGATATCGCCGTCTGTGCTCTATGCTGCCCGTCGCTGTGGTGTCAGTGAAGTGTTCAGGATAGGTGGTGCACAAGCTGTCGGAGCTATGGCATATGGCACGGCTACAGTTCCTAAGGTAAACAAAATATTTGGTCCGGGCAATCGGTATGTGACAACCGCCAAGCAGATTGTAGGAGCAGCTACGGTGGCAATCGATATGCCGGCCGGTCCGTCTGAGGTGATGATTGTGGCTGACTCTACTTGCCAACCGGAATTTGTGGCAGCCGATTTGTTGTCGCAGTGTGAGCATGGAGCTGACTCTCAAGGTATGGTGGTTTGCGATAGTGAGACATTAGCTAAAGAGATAGAAGCCGAGACATTTCGTCAGGCATCCAGTTTGCCACGAGAGGAATATGTAGAGAAATCGCTTGAAAACAGCAGGATAATTGTTTTCCCGAGACGGGAGGATATGCTTGATTTTGCAAATTATTATGGAGCGGAACACCTCATTCTTTCTGTTGCAGATCCGTTGGAGGCGGCAGCCTCTATCACGGCGGCGGGGAGTGTGTTCATAGGCAACTATTCACCTGAAAGTGCTGGCGATTATGCCTCAGGCACGAATCACACGTTGCCGACATCAGGATGGGCGCATAGCTATAGCGGTGTCAATACCGATAGCTTCATGCGTAAAATGACTATTCAGGCACTCACACAGGCAGGCTTGGGAACATTGTCGAAAACTATTATTGAAATGGCAGCTGCTGAAGGGCTGACCGCTCATGCAAATGCTGTAAGAATCAGGATTGGAAATGAATATTAAGACACTTATCAGACATAACATATTATCACTTTCGCCTTACTCAACAGCGAGAGATGAATATACAGGTAAAATAGGTACGTTCCTCGATGCAAACGAGAGTCCGTTTGACAATGGCTACAACCGTTATCCGGATCCCCGTCAGAAGAAGTTAAAGGAACTTATCGGTAAGAAAAAAGGGATTAGTCCAGGAAATATATTTCTTGGGAATGGCAGTGATGAGGCGATTGATCTGTTGTTCAGGATTTTCTGTGTGCCAGGCCAGGATAATGCCATCGCGCTGGCCCCCAGTTACGGAATGTATGAAGTTGCTGGTGAGATTAATGACGTTGCGATAAGGAAAGTGCTCTTGAACAATGATTTCTCACTCCCTGTTGACCGGCTTCTTGAAGCTGCTGACGGGTATTCTAAACTGTTGTTTATTTGTTCACCGAATAATCCGACCGGAAATGCATTTGCCATAGAGGATATGATTGAGGTGATGGAAAGATTTAACGGGATAGTTGTGGTTGATGAGGCTTATATTGATTTTTCGGATAAAGCCGGATTGTTGGGTCAATTAAGGCGATACCCCAACCTTGTCATACTGCAGACCCTCTCAAAGGCATGGGGCATGGCAGGATTGAGGTGTGGGCTGGCGCTGGCGTCGGAGGAAATAATTGAGTATATGGACAGGGTGAAGTATCCTTACAATATCAATCTTGCCACTGCTGAAAATGTCGTAAGGCTTCTGGAGGAGCCGATTGATCGGCAGGTGGCTGAGATAAAGGAGCAACGCGACATGATGACGCGGGAGCTTTCCAGATTTGATTTTGTCAAAAAAGTATATCCGTCTGATGCTAACTTTTTATTAGTAAAAGTAGTGGATGCCGATGACCTTTATGGATATCTAATAACCAATGAAATAATTGTCAGGAACCGAAACCGGATGGCATTGTGTGACAACTGCCTCCGTCTAACGGTTGGGACACGTGAAGAAAACCGGAGAGTGCTTGATACACTCAAAACATATAGATCTCTCTAAAAATGAAAAAGCTATTGATAATAGATCGTGACGGCACGATTTTGAAGGAGCCTCCTGTTGATTTCCAGATTGATTCATTAGAAAAATTTGAGTTTGTCCCGGGTGTGATTACCGCTCTTGCGGCCCTTGCTTCGATGGATGAATATGAGCTGATTATGGCATCTAATCAAGATGGCCTCGGCACTCCATCATTTCCGGCCGAAGATTTTTTACCTCCCCATAATCTGATGTTAAAGACACTTGAGGGAGAAGGGATTGTGTTTAAGGACATTCTAATTGATCCCTCATTGCCGGAAGAAAATTCCCCAAACCGTAAACCGGGGATAGGGATGTTTAAGAAATATCTGGATAATCCGGATTATGACTTAAGTGAAAGTTTTGTAATAGGAGACAGACCGACCGATATTCTGCTGGCAAATAATCTCGGAGCAAAGGGAATACTGTTGCAGCCGGAAGAAGCCGAGGCCACAGGAGCGGTGCTGGTGACAGATTCATGGAAAGCCATTCATGAATTTTTACGTGCCTCATCCCGGAAAGTTTCTATCAGGAGAGTAACGAGGGAAACAGCAATTTCCGGAGAAATAGACCTTGATGGTTGTGGAGCTGCCGACATCTCCACCGGTCTTCATTTTTTTGACCATATGCTTGAGCAAATACCCCATCACAGCGATTGTTCGTTGAGAATTGAGGCAAAAGGTGACCTTGCGGTTGACGAACATCACACAATGGAAGATGTGGCCATTGTTTTAGGTCAGCTGATATGTAAGGCGCTTGGTAATAAAGTAGGAATAGAACGATATGGTTTTGCTTTGCCAATGGACGAATGCCGGGCAATGGTGCTTCTTGACTTTGGTGGACGTTCGGAATTCATATGGGACGTGAAGTTTAGCCGTGAATATGTAGGTGACACTCCCACCGAGATGTATAAGCATTTCTTCAAGACGATGAGTTCTGAAATGCGTTGCAATCTTCACATAGCGGCCAAAGGTGAAAATAACCATCACCTAATAGAAGGTGTCTTCAAAGCTTTTGCCCGTGCCATGAAAATGGCGGTCAAGCGCAATGTTTTTTCAAATGTTTTACCATCGAGCAAAGGAATGATATGATAGCTATTATTGACTATAAGACCGGAAATCTCAGGTCGGTGATGAATGCGTTAAGACGTCTTGATGCTGAGTTTATCCTTACTGCCGATAGCAATGAGATAAGACGCGCTGATCGCGTATTGCTGCCCGGTGTTGGAAATGCAGCAGAGGCAATGGGTAATCTAAGGGGGAGTGGCTTGATTCCTGTTATTATGGGTTTACGCAAACCCGTGTTGGGAATATGTGTCGGGATGCAGGTCATGTGTCGTCACTCTGAGGAAGGCGATGTGGACGGGCTCGGGATATTTGATGCCTTTGTAAAGAAATTCACACCTTCTCCCGATCTGAAGGTGCCTCACACCGGCTGGAATCGGATAAACAACCTTGAAAGCCGTCTTTTTAAAGGAGTTACGCCGGGATCATTTGTCTATTACGTTCATTCATATTATGCCGGATTGTGTCCTGACACCATTGCCACTACCCGACAGGGCATCCTTTATAGCGCTGCCCTTAAATACGAGAACTTCTACGGGGTGCAATTCCATCCGGAGAAGAGTGGCGAAATTGGTGAATTAATTCTAAAAAACTTCCTTGTTTTATGAGTAGAATAGAAATAATTCCTGCCATAGATATAATCGGCGGAAGGTGTGTCAGACTCACACAAGGCGACTATAAACGGCAAAAGACATATGATGCTTCTCCTGAAGATATGGCTCTATGCTTCCATGACTGTGGTGTGACTCGCCTGCATGTCGTTGATCTTGACGGAGCAAAAAATTCACGGTCTTTGAATTTGAATGTGCTTGAACGTATATCCTTGATTCCGGGTCTTGAAATAGAATGGGGCGGAGGTATAAAATCAAGAGAGGCTTTGAATGATGTTTTAAATGCCGGGGCGGCGTATGTCGTGATTGGTAGCATAGCTGCTCGTAACCCGGATATTTTTCAGGCGTGGTTGGAAGAATTTGGTGGAGAAAGAATAATTCTCGGAGCTGATGTGGCAAATGGAAGGATCGCTGTAAACGGCTGGCTTGACACTGAAGAAATTGGCCCAGAGTACCTCGTAAGCCGATTTCTCCCATCAGGGCTCAGGAGATGTATAGTGACCGATATTTCACGTGATGGCATGCTACGGGGTGTTGACGAGGAATTGTATGTTGGTTTGCAAAACAGGTTCCCGGAAGTCAATTTCACGGTGTCGGGAGGACTATCATCAGTTGAGGATGTTATCAGGCTCGACAGGCTTGGCCTGAGGAGCTTAATTATAGGCAAAGCTATATATGAAAATCTTATCCCATTAAAATTTATAGAGGAATGGTTGCGAAACGAATAATCCCTTGTCTTGACGTTAAGAACGGGCGCACGGTAAAGGGTGTGAATTTTGAACAATTGCGTGATGTCGGGTCGGCAGTTGAGCTTGGACAGTTTTATGCCAAAGAAGGAGCTGATGAGCTTGTGTATCTTGACATCAGTGCGTCGGCGGAGGAACGGGCTACATTTACATCGCTTGTGGAAAAGATTGCGTCGGGTATAAACATTCCATTCACAGTCGGTGGCGGTATTTCGTCGGTTGATGATGCGTCACGTTTGCTCGATGCGGGTGCCGACAAAATATCGCTGAATACGGCAGCCGTCAACAATCCTGCGCTTATAAATGATATTGCACGCAAGTATGGAAAGCAGTTTGTAGTAGTTGCCATTGATGCGTTATTTAATGATGAAGATGGTGTGTGGCGTGTGACAACTCATGGTGGCAAGCGAATGACCGATAAAGAACTTTTTTCATGGGCGCGTGAGGCGGAGAGTCGAGGTGCGGGTGAGATTCTGTTTACATCGATGAATCATGACGGCACACGCCGGGGGTATCCATGTGAGGCATTTGCCCATTTGAGCCGTGAGGTATCAATCCCAATCATAGCTTCGGGGGGAGCCGGAAGCATAGCAGACATAGCCGAGGTGCTGACTACCGGCAAAGCTGATGCAGCTTTGGCTGCCTCGATATTCCATTATGGAGAAATATCGATAAGCCAACTCAAGTGTGGACTGGCAGCGCAAGGAATTGATGTGAGGATTTAATCTTTTAGAAACTATAGAATACTTATTACGTAATGAATTTTTCAGATTTCAATTTTTCAAAACTGTCTGACGGGTTATTGCCTGTGATAGTTCAGGATGCGGTGACACTGAAAGTTTTGATGCTCGGCTATATGAATCGTGAGGCATATGATAAGACAGTGGTTACCGGCAAGGTGACATTCTATTCCCGGACACGAGGTAAACTATGGACGAAAGGTGAGACATCAGGACACTTCCTTGAGGTTGTGGATATGTTTCCCGACTGCGATTCTGATTCGCTTCTTTTGATGGCTAATCCTGTTGGGCCGACCTGTCATCGTGGCACCACCTCATGTTTCGACACTTCCGATGACACCGGTTTTATACGTCGGCTCAGTGATGTAGTGAGAAAACGTCACAGCGAAATGCCCGAAAATTCCTATACCACCCGCCTGTTTATAAAAGGAGTGAAAGCTATCTCAAAGAAGGTAGGAGAGGAGACTGCTGAGACAATTATTGAGGCAGTCGACGGCAACAGGTCGCGCTTTATATATGAAGCTTCAGATCTTGTTTACCATCTTCTCGTCCTTTGCGAGCAAATGGGAGTGACTATATCCGACCTTGAAAAAGAATTAAGGCTCAGACATTAAAAAATGGGTGAAATAAATGAGCGGTCAAATCTGTTTAGGCACGAGAGACTTTCAATCTGTTTGACGTTTCACATATTGTTGTATAATAACAAACAACTTTTTTCTAATTATTTTGTAATCAGTTAATTTTTTAAGAAAGAAGTTAAGAATTATCAAGTTTTTTGTGTAAATTTGCAGAACTTAAAGTAAAAGTTTTTGTTTGGTAACGCTTTTGAATGTAATGAGTCATTTGCGTTCTGAAGTTAGACCATCAACGTAGCCGCAGACAAATATTATGCCAAGCTTGAATGAAAACATTGCTCAATGTGTTGAGGGAGGATTCTATAGAATTCTCCTTTGCCTACTTATCTGCCTGATGTTTAATCCTATTTTATTTGTAGGCTGCAAAGGTGATGATAAGCATTCTAAGGCTTTAGATCCTGACATGGAAACAATGGTTAGGCAATGTTCTGCCGCCGTCGCAAAAGAGGAATGGAGAGTCAGTGACTCAATTGGTGAGCTGCTTGTTGATAAAGCCATTGTAGCAAAATCAGACAAATATCTTGCCAGAGGACGATATTATTGTGGTCTTTTTCGACCGGGTCTTTCTTTGTCAGAGATGAAAAAGAAGAAAAGTATGCTTGACAGTGTACTTACCACTGCACGTGAAACAGAAGACGACTCGTTGGCATGCATGTCGCTTAACGGATTAGCAATATGGGAAATGTCAAATAATCATAATTATGCTTTGGCAAGTCATTATCTTAAGGAGGCGTTAGGATATGCAAATGATGGAGGAATGGAGACCTATGCTCTGATGATAGAGTCAAATCTAAGTGAGTTATATCGACTTCTGCAAGACACTCTTGGACATAAGTATGATTTGGCGGTCTATCATCGTGGTAGGGAATTAGGCAATTCCTCTCTTGCTACCGTTGGAGCCTATCATTGTGCAGACTATGAAATCCGACATAATCTGGATTCAGTTAAAGTGTCTGAATACATAGGTTACATTAGGAAAGCAAATGAACGTCCATGGCTTGCCGATATCCTGGAAGGAGAATATTATTTGGAAAAAGGGAAAAATCAACTTGCCCAAGTCTCAATCGGAAAGGCTTTGGCCCAGACGGGAATGAATGATGATGAAAAAGGATCAGCACTTATGCTTGATGCCAGGTTGTTGAATATGGAGGGTAGGTATGCTGACTCAAACGAGGTTGCCGGTAAAGCACTTGAAAGCTTTTCGGAAGAAAATTTCGGTGAAGGGTGGATTGATTTATATGGCCTGATAGCTGACAATTATTCAAGACTTTCGCGTTATGAAGAAGCATATAGTTGGAAATGTAAGTATCAGGAAGCGAAAGATAGTGTAGAAGGTATTATCAATCGCGAAGCAGTCAACAAATATAAAATTGAATTTGAGGTAGAGAAAAAGAATCAGGAGTTGGCACTTCAGAAAGAGAGAATGAAGCGTTACGTCATAGTGGGCACAGTTGTTTTTATTGCCATGCTTGTTTTAGTCCTCCTTTATCATATGCATGTTTCAAACCGTAAACAGTATTACAAGAACATAGTGCGCCAATATAAAGAAGCATTAGGCAGGGAAGAAGTGCTTCGCGAACGTCTTGCATTGGCAGAGGGTGAGAAAAAACATTCTGTTGAGAAAACAGCCACTGATGAACATAAGGAAATTGAAAAGGAAGATGAAAAGAGTGAGTCGTCTGCAGAGGCGGAACGGGGAGCAGGTCATCTTTCACAAAAAGTGGTTGATGATATTTTCCGAAGAATCATGAATGAGATAGAAAATAATGAGATATATCGCGACCCATCGATCACACGTGAATCTTTTGCAGCCAAAATTGGTTGTAATCGTACATATTTTTCAGAGGCCATAAAATGCAAGACTGGCATGTCATATTCTCAGTTTATGAATGATTGCCGAGTGCATCGAGCAGTGGAAATATTATCGGGAAAACAGAATGATATTTCAATGAAACAACTGTCGGAAGATTTGGGATTTTTGTCACAACCAACATTTTTCACTGCTTTCAAGCGCATAGTCGGTATGTCGCCGGCTGTCTATCGTAAAACTTATAATCAATTAGAAACCAATACTATTACTGAATAATAAAATTAAGAAATAACAAATTGTCATATTTTAAATTCCTTAATTTGGTTTCGTTTCATATAGGGATTAATTTTGTGAAAAAATAAAATTGATTTTAATATGAAACAGATTCTAAACATCATGGTAGTTTGGTTGCTCCTCACGATAGGAGTTATGCCAATAACTGCAAAAAATCCGAGGTCAATAGGGAATGTGGCCATGACCTCCGGTTATCGTCTTCCTCTTAACAAACAGCAGCGAGCCACTATACTGGCTGTGCAGCCTGAAACAGGGAAAACAGGATTTTCTTCCGTAGCCAGACTGGATAAGGGTGAAACATTCAGGCATCCACAAAAGCTTTCTCCCTCCGGGGCTACTCTCCAGGGACTACAGGTAGATCTACTTTCAGGTGATTCATATTGGAGTGAATTGTATACTGATGGTGCGGTAAGAACCCTTTGGAAGACCCCTTCAGAATTTATTAATTCGGGATTCATAAGAAATGGTGAAATCTATGGATTTTCCTCAACTGCTTTCATGGGCTATGCTTTTCTTGGACATGGAGTGTTTTCATTGTCTGGAGAAACTTTGAAATGGATTGATGATGACGATTATTTTGAAGATTTTTCGCGTTATGTGTTTCAGTGTTGCTATGATGCTGTAGCGGATACGGCTTATGCTTATACGCTAAACAGTGACGCAACTGCGTATATGTTCCAGTCAATTGAGCCGGAGAGTTCGGTGTTTACAGTAATTAATGATAATATCCCTCTTGAAGATGTATGTGTTGGTCTTACCTGGAATGCGCATGATGGTAAGTTGTATGGCTATACGTCAGACAGGCGAATTTGTGAAGTAGACCGTTCATCAGGAGAGCTTTCCACTCTTGTCTGTCTCAATAATTATGATGTTTCCACCTCCTGTCAGGGATTTGTATATAGCCCACTCGATAAGGCTTTCTTTCTTGTGGTGACATCAGGTTCTTCTGATGCTTCACCCGTGGTGAAGATTAACCCTATTGACTGGAGTTATGAAGAGGTAGCCTCATTAAACTATACCCGTTTCCCAATCCTGGTTTGTGATGACGAGCCATTAGCTGACAATGCACCACTGGCACCTGTAGTAGAAGAGTTTGGGTTTGAGGGCGGCTCTCTTCAAGGTAGTGCCGGAATCGTTTTCCCAAGCGAAGATTTCTCAGGCATGCCGCTTGTAGGAACTCTCAATATTTGCGTTGATATTGACGGGAGCGAATATGGCAAATATGAAGGGACGCCGGGAGAAAAGCTGACAATAGATTTAGATGTGAATGAAGGTGAGCATTGCTTCTCATTTTATGCCCAGACAGTTGACGGCCTCACTGGTCCAAAGATTGAAAAGGAGTGTTACGTAGGTTTTGATGAGCCGATAGCACCACAGGACATTGTGCTCGAGGAAGGCAAAGTGACTTGGATGGCAGTAACATCCGGTGTGCATAGCGGGTATATAGATGTTCAAAATATATGTTATTACGTTTATTTGAATGACGAGCTACTTACAGAAGCACCAATTAGTGCTACAGAATATGTCTTCACTATGCCTGAGGTGGAATATGGAGTACAACGTGCTGCCGTAGTGGCTGTCAATGCAGGAAAGCTTTCTGCAAAAGGTTACTCAAATCAAATTAAAGCCGGATCAGCCTATCCACTCCCGTTTACTGTCGTTCCCACAGAAGATGAACTCATGTTGCTTGAATTTATTGATGCTAACGATGACTTATACGGATGGGAAAGATATTTGTCTTATGATGATGCATTGGAATGTGGCACATATTCTTATCGGGAGTCTGATGATTGGCTTATGTTGCCCCCTGTTATCTTTGAGTCATCGGAAAATTTATACCGTATTGCTTTTGACGTGAAGACAGGTGATTCAACTGCCAATGACATCCTTGAGGTGGCAATAGGCGAAGATATGACCATCAGCTCAATGGCTATAATAGGCAGATTTGAAAAATTCTCAGATAAGGAGTTTGAGAGAGTGGAGGTATATTATTACAGTGATAGGTCTTGGGAGCCGGTGATCGCACTACATGCTGTCACACCCGGTGATGGTGGTGGATTATATGTGAAAAACATAGAGATCTCTCATACTGACGTCTCGTCTGATTGTCCGGTTGAACCCGTCATAAAGAATGTTGTGGCAGCCTCAATGGGTAAATTGACGGCAGAAGTTGAAGTGGAGGCACCGTCATTAAATGTGAGGGGAGAGATTTTACCTGCCGGAAAGCAGCTTTCTTTGGTGGTGAAAAGTGAGGTAGACGAGAAAACTATTGAGGTTACTCCCGGAAGTGTGATTTCAACTACGCTTTCCACTCTTCAAGGTTTTAATGAAATAGAAGTGTTTGCGTCTCTTGAAGGAAATAAAGGCTTTGTTGCCACATCAAATGTATTTACGGGATTAGATGTCCCAATGCCAATATCTGATCCGGTTGTCTCTACCGGGGTTGATAATTTATCGGTAAACCTTTCATGGGAGACTCCGACAGCAGGTATAAACGGTGGATATGTTGATCCGGCAAAGGTAGAATATTATTTGTGTGAATTAAATGAGGACGGTGATTGGGAAATCGTTGACAATATTGGTAGTAAAACCAACTATACAATCAACTTTACAAGCGCAACCCCTTTACACATATATTATTGTGGCATAGTGTGTGGTAATGATATAGATCTGAATCCTGCAATCAAGGTTGTAAGAGTCATGGCAGGTAAACCGTTAGGACTGCCGTTGGAGGAAACATTTGATGATTATGAGGTGCATGCCGGTCCTCACATGACCCTTAATCCTACTTCAGACTATACTGCCTCATGGAGTGGGGGAAGTAATGAATGGATGGAAGTAGCTTCAACGGGCGAGAGTTATACTTGTTCAGCTGATTGGAGAACAGACTACAGCAAAGGATTACTGATGCTTCCGAAATTCTCAACTGTTGGATTGAAAAATGTCGTTCTTGATCTGATGAGCCTCTATCATTCCTCGATGGGTAGCCTTAATATTTATGCTTATCTTCCCGGAGAAGAAGCCGAAGTGGTTGGAAAGATTGCTCCTGAAGATTTTGATGTTGCAGAATGGAAAACACAACGTTTTATTCTGAATGAGAAATATCTTGGTAAAGCCTGTGTCGGTATTCTTCTTGAACCGGAGTTTACTTCAACAGACATGTTTGACGTGATTGATGGTTATGTGGTTCGCGGTGTTGAAGAAGAAGAATTCTTAATTACATCGTTTGATGCAACTCCGTTTGTTAAAGTAGGGGATGGCTTTAAGGCTGTTGTCACTGTTGAAAATATAGGGTTGAATCCAAGTGTTAGTCCTGAGATGACTCTCAGTGTGGTGAAAGATGGAGAGGTAGTGCAAACCGTCGAAATGATTTCCATTAATGGGGATGGTATGGTGGAGCCTCTTACTTCAATAAGTTACGAGTGTGAGGTTACGACAGATGTGAATGCTCTTGGTAAACTTGATTTGGAGTGCAGGGCTAAGAATTATTCAGGATGCGAAGGAAATGTTATCATTGAGGTCTACAAGGATAACGAGGTGGTGATTGATGACCTTATGGCTGTTCTCGAAGATGATAATGTAACCCTAAAATGGACAGAACATGAGTTTAAAGGAGTGGAAGACTTTGAAAACATGGCCGCATGGTGTTTCCCATCGACAATAGGCGACTTTAAGAATGTGGATAATGATGGTAATGCAGATAATTATTTTTCACACTTCAGTTTCCCATTTGATCGTACACCCAAGGCTTTCCAGATTTTTAGTGAAGAGGAATTTGATATTTTGCTAAAGGAGGTCTTCCCCGATGAGGATAATTTTATGTTGGCATATTCTGACGATAAATTTGCGGTGTCTGTGACGGCTTTTGGCGATGAAACTGATGACTGGTTAATTTCACCATTATTAAAGGGAGGAAGCAAGTTCTCTTTTGTTGCATCTGATGTAGATGGATATAGGGAGAATGTGGAGATTCTGTATTCATCGGGTGATGGGTCTTTAGACTCATTTGAGGTTATAGATTCCTTTACAATTATGAGTGCCGGTTGGAAAAGTTATGAATACATTGTTCCTGAAAAAGATGGCTACATCGCTATTCGTCACAGTGGTGGAGACTTTGCACTGTGTATTGATGATATAGCATATTCTCCAGTTTCTCAGAACTTCGTAGATTCTTATAAGATTGTGCGTAATGGTGTCTGCATTGATCCTGTAGCTGCCGCTTCAGGCATATGGATTGATAGTGATATACCGTCAGAAAGACTATTGGAATATTATATCGTACCTGTCTCCGGAGGTTCAGAAGGCCAAAAGTCAAATGTGGCTGCCATTCAGTTCTCAGCTATTGAAGAAGCTATTGCAGATGTAAAAATATATTCTGTTAAAAATACCATAGTAGTTGAGGGTCATGACCACGACAGATTAAGAATCTGGCGCACGGATGGAATAATGATTCTTGACGAACAGGTAGTTGGTGATTGTCGTAGAGTGGATGCGCCTGCCGGAATTTATATTGTTGAGGTAGGTGAGTCTACAGCCAAAATATCTGTAAACTAAGGAAACTGCTACTTTTATATTACTATTATTGTAAAGAAGGGTATAGATCAGTCTACCACTGATTTATACCCTTTATTTTTAAGCTTCTTCCCATTTAAATAATTGGCTTATCCTTTGGAGATATGGTATATGAGTATTCAAGATAAATTAACCAGTCGTAATGATTATTACGTTGTAGGTGAATTGATTAGAGGAGTTTGTGGTTATAGTGATGGAATGAGGTGGAGGAGATGGTTCTGGAGACGGAGAGTGCCTTTTCGGAGGCACCATGTCCTGATGTCGGGTTTGTCGGCAGCAATGGCTGCGAGGACCTCGGAGGCGGTTGCGGTGAAGGGTCCAAGGGGCTCTATGTAGCGTCTCACTAATAGCTCAGGGTCAGGAAAGTGTTGGATTGTGAGGGTACTGAGAGGTTTGCCACAAGCCGGGAGAGCATCATTTACGCATGACGTTACTACCTTATTTTCTTCCCGAAGCAGCGAGATACTTCTATCAAGCGCCTTGTCAAACCCTGCCCACCGGGAGCGCAGAAGAGGAATAATGTCGTTGCGGAGAAAATTACGTCGGTAGTCGGAGTCAAGGTTTGTGGAATCAGTTACGTATGAGAGATTCTTCTCCTTGAGATACTCTAAAATCTCGGGCCTATGGAATGACAGGAGGGGACGCCATATTTTGCCTGTGTCAGGAAGCATTCCCCGCAGGCCGCTTGTGCCGGAACCCCGCATAAGGTTAAGGAAGAGAGTTTCTATATTGTCGTCGGCATTATGGCCGGTGGCGATGCGGTCGGCGTTAAGTTCAGAAAGGAGTCGGGCAAACCATTCATGGCGCAGGTCGCGGCAAGCCATCTCAACAGATACGCTCTTGTGGGATGAGACATAGGCCTCAATGTCGAAATCGATAGTTCGGAGCTTCACTCCGAGACTATCGCAAAGCTCTCTGACATGCTGCTCATCACGCATACTTTCTTTTCCCCGGAGATGAAAATTGCAATGGGCGGCAATAACCTCAGCTCCCGAAGCATTAATGGCTGCCAACATCGCTACACTGTCTGCTCCGCCACTGACAGTGGCGATGACTCTGCCTATCCCTAACTCTTTTAGTTGGCGGCGACATGATTCCTCAATAATATTTTTCTTTTTTTTCCCGGTATTCATAATATTTCACTCCCCATTCTAAAAGCCTTAATCCCAATGCGAAATTACGAAAAAAAAGATAAATCTGCACAAGTTTCGTCCAATATTTTTTAATTGTTTTTCTTAATAATTAGAAATTCCATTAACAAAATAGGGATGAAATGTGTTATATATACTGTAAGGGAGTTGGTAGCATATTGGCTTCTTACAGGTAGGAGTTAAAAATTCCTGCATAAATTAACATTAATAAAAAACTAAATAACTAATAAATCAAGATTTAATTATGGCAAAAGAATGGATATGCACAGTGTGCGGATACGTGGCAGAAGGTGAAGAGGCTCCCGAGAAGTGCCCTCAGTGTGGTGCTCCAAAGTCAAAGTTCAAAGAACTTGATCAGAAAGAACTTCTCAAGTTTGTCACTGAGCATGTTGTAGGTATAGCAAAAGATACAGACGAAGAGATGAAGAAAGACCTCAACAACCATTTCCTTGGTGAGTGTACAGAGGTTGGTATGTATCTCGCTATGTCTCGTCAGGCTGACCGCGAGGGATATCCTGAAGTAGCAGACGCTTTCAAGCGTTATGCATGGGAAGAGGCTGAGCACGCTGCTAAATTTGCAGAGCTTCTCGGCGACATGGTTTGGGACACTAAGACTAACCTTGAGAAGAGAATGTATGCTGAGGCTGGTGCTAATGCCGACAAGATGCGTATTGCTAAGAATGCAAAAGCCGCAAACCTCGACGCTATCCACGACACAGTTCATGAGATGGCTAAAGACGAGGCTCGTCACGGACAAGGCTTTGCAGGTCTTTACGAGCGTTTCTTCAAGAAGTAAGAAAATATCAAAACATGTGAGAAAGGAGGTTGCTCAATCAGGGCAACCTCCTTTCTCACATGTTTATTAGTGACTGTTAAGATTCTGAGTTTGTTAGTGGAGCAGAGTCGTGTTTGTTCTTTTTCTTCATCTTGATTCGCATGTTATCAAATCCTTTGCCGTAGACACCGTTGGCATGGCTCTGAGTGATAAACGCATTGCTGTCGATCGACTTTATGATACGGAAGATAGTGACTGACTCAATTTTTCTGCACCACACGAGAAGCAACTTCACCTGATGTTTGGAATACCAGCCCTGACCGTCAATCACAGTTACTCCACGATGGGCATCACTGTTGATTGCATTGGCAATCTCAGCCCATTTGTTTGAGAAGATAATAAATTGGGTGGCTTGACGGTTGGTGTTGATAAGCTGATCCGTAATATATGAATAGATGAATATGGTCACCCAGCCATAAATGATACGTGGAATGCTTGCCTGGACACGTGCCTCCATATCTCCGTCAAATGGGAGGAAGAAGGTGAGGGCGACGATTGTCATGTCTACCATCATCAAGATGCGGCCTACACTGACATTGGAAACTTTTGTAACCATAGCTGCCACGATATCTGAGCCTCCTGAGGTGCCGTTATGTACGTAAATTGTGCCGATACCAAAGCCGCACAGCATTCCTCCCAACACAATACTCATGGCAGTGTCGGCAATCAACGGTGGGTGAGAGGTGAAGTAACCTTCTATAAGACCGATGAATAAAGAGATGCCGGTCGCACCGAAGATGGTGCGCAGAGCGAATTGCCTCCCAAGCATTTTATATCCACCAAGAAGGAGCATAAGGTTGACACCATACATTGTGACGGCCACCGGAACGAATTTGTTGGTAGCGAAATACACAAGTGTGCCAAGACCGGCCATACCTCCGATTACGATTCCATGTGGAAGAATGAAAGCACAGAATCCGATCGCATAAAATATCAAGCCAACGATTATCATCACATAATCTTTGGCATTAGACATCAAGCTGTCATATTTGTGATTTGCCATGTCGTGAAGTTAAAGTTTTGTTATGTTGTTTTTATTGTTTTATTACAAACTGATTTTCCGAATCAAGGAGTGGCTGGAGAGTCATTATCCATCCCGGAAATTTTGTGCAAATTTACGTCCAATTTTTTAAATCCAAAATAGTTTTTCAAACAAAATGAAAGATGTCGGTAAAAAATATGGGAGATGTCTTATCGGATATGTTTGCAAATGGCTTTTTCAGAGTGTATTTTTTATCAAATGGCAAATCATTAATTCCAATATTATAGTTGGAGGATAGCTATATGGACCACCTGACGTGAATCTTAAGAGTAAAATCAAATATTTTAGCATTATTCTTATGTTGATTGGAGATTATTTGCTAAGTTTGCACAAAATTTCCGGCAGACATGCAGATTCCTCTTTTAGGATTACCCTTAAACCGGACTCCGCACTGTAACTCCGAATCTAAATATAAATCATGAATACACGAATCATTGAATGTGTCCCCAATTTCAGTGAGGGACGTGACAAAGAGAAAATCAAGGCCATCACAGATGCAATCTGTGCCGTAAAAGGAATCAGTCTTCTTGATGTGGATCCGGGCGAGGCAACCAACCGCACAGTCGTGACATTTGTAGGCGCACCGGAAGATGTGGTTGAGGCAGCGTTCCAGGGAATAAAGAAAGCTGCCGAAGTGATCGACATGCGCGGTCATCATGGCGCTCACCCGCGCATGGGCGCAACAGACGTTTGTCCTCTTATCCCTGTTTCAGGCGTAACGCTTGAAGAGTGTGCCGAGATGGCCCGTAAGCTCGCAGAGCGGGTTGCCACAGAACTGAATGTTCCTACTTACTGTTATGAGGCAGCCGCTTTCACTCCCGAGCGCAAGAATCTTGCTGTTTGCCGTGAAGGAGAATATGAAGCTCTTCCCGCCAAGATGGGTGATGAGAAGAAAGGTCCGGACTTTGGCAACCGTCCATTCGATGAGGAGGTGGCAAAGACAGGTGCTACTACAATCGGAGCGCGTGATTTCCTTATCGCAGTCAACTATAATCTCAATACAACTTCTACACGCCGAGCCAATGCCATTGCATTTGATGTGCGTGAGAAGGGTCGCCCGATGCGTGAGGGTGGAAAGGTTACCGGTAAACCGATGAAGGATGAGAACGGAAACCCTATCACAATTCCCGGCACACTGAAAGGCACAAAGGCTATTGGCTGGTATATAGATGAGTATGGCATTGCACAGGTTTCAATGAATATTACTGACATTGCCACCACACCGCTGCATGTAGCTTTTGACGAGGTTTGTCGTGCTGCCAATGAAAGAGGTGTGCGCGTCACAGGCACTGAGATCGTGGGTCTCGTTCCGAAACGCACTCTTATTGATGCAGGCAAGTATTTCCTTAAGAAACAGCAGCGTTCAGCCGGAATTCCCGATAGCGAGATTATCCGTATTGCCATCAAGTCAATGGGGCTTGACCAGCTTGGTGAGTTTGACCCGCAGCAGAAGGTAATTGAATATCTGATTGAAGATAAATCAGCAAAAAAACTGGTGGATCTCACTGCACGTGGATTTGCTGAGGAAACAGCTTCTGAGTCACCGGCTCCCGGTGGCGGCTCTATCTCGGCTTATATGGGTGCCCTTGCCGCTGCATTGGCTACTATGGTTGCCAACCTTACAGCACATAAGGCTGCTTACGATGACCGTTGGGAAGAGTATTCAAAGGTTGCAGAAAAGGGGCAGGATCTTATGGAGCGCATGCTTCATCTTGTAGATGAAGACACCGCCGCTTTCAATCGCATCATGGACGTGTTTGCCATGCCTAAGAAGACTGACGCAGAGAAAGCGGCCCGTAAGGAAGCTCTTGAGGCAGCTACACTTTACGCTACACAGGTTCCTCTCCGCACAATGGAGACAGCCGCAGAGACATTCGGTGTGATCCGCGATATGGCAGAGAATGGCAATCCATCGTCTGTTACAGATGCTGGAGTAGGTGCTTTGGCAGCTCGTGCCGCCGTGCGTGGTGCTTTCCTGAATGTCAAGATCAATGCTGCCGGCTTGAAAGACCGCAATAAGGCTGATGAGTTGGTGGCTCGCGGAGCTGCTATCGAAGCAGATGCAGCCCGTCAGGAAGAGGAAATCCTCGCCATCGTCAATAGTAAGATCTAAGAAATATAAAAACGGATTTTTAATCTGAAAACATGAAGAGGCCAGAATAGGAGGTAGTCCCATTCTGGCCTCTTGTTTTCTGATGGTAGGAATCATAAGAGGATGAGATAATGATTGTAACTTTTTAAATTGATTAACTGAATCATTTTGTGAATTTGGGGATTTTTCACTAATTTTGCCTATGGATAATGATTGCCCGCTAAAAAGTAATGCTAAGGAGGATTGGGAAATCAAAAGACGATAAAGTTGAATCAGATGAAAAAGATATATAGGTTAATTGCAGCTGGTTTGATAGCCATGTGTATGCTGCCGGGAATGGCGCAGGAAAGCAATCCGAAGAGGGAGTTCCGGGGAGCGTGGCTGCATGTAATCGGTCAGTCGCAATGGCAGAACAAGACAACTGAACAAGCAAAAAAATATATTGAAGATCAGTTTCAGAAGCTTCAGGACGCGGGCTGCAACGCTGTGATTTTTCAGGTGCGCCCGACGGCAGATGCTGTCTATAAATCTGATCTGGAGCCTTGGAGTGCGTGGCTAACCGGAAAAAGAGGAAAGGCGCCGTCGCCTGAATGGGATCCGATGGAATTTGCAATAAGGGAAGCGCATAAACGGGGCATGGAGTTTCATGCATGGCTTAATCCTTATCGCGTGACATCGAATGCTAAGGAGGTACTTCCAGCGTCACATGCCTCAAATAAAGAACCTCATCGTTTCGTGAAATTTAATGGGCAGACTTTCTTTGATCCTGCTTATCAGGAAAACCGTGATTTTATCTGTGAGGTGGTCAGGGATATAGTTAGCCGCTATGATGTGGATGCCATCCATATAGACGACTATTTCTATCCTTATCCTGCCAACGGAAAGAAGTTTGAGGCTGATGATGCCAGCTATAGAAAATTCGGCAACGGCATGGAACGCAAGGCTTGGAGAAGACAGAATGTCGATCTGCTGATCGAACAGCTTTATAATACCATCAAGGATGAAAAGCCTTGGGTGCGTTTCGGGGTAAGCCCTTTTGGCATATGGCGCAACAAGAACACTGATTCTCGTGGCAGTAACAGCAGTGGACTTCAGAACTATGACGATCTCTATGCCGATGTGTTGCTGTGGGCAAAAAACGGTTGGGTAGATTATCTTGCCCCACAGCTTTATTGGACACTTGACATGAAGGCGGCTCCGAGCCGGCATCTCGCACAGTGGTGGAGTGATAACTGTGAAGGAGTGGATGTTTATATAGGGCAGGACGTGCAGCGCACTATGAATACGGCCGATCCTAAAAATCATGACACCAACGAATTGGACACAAAAGTAAAGCTTTCCCGGAGGCTTCCCAATGTGCAGGGGAATGTGTGGTGGCATGGTTACTGGGTCACAGATAACTATAAGGGCGTGGCCGACTCTTTGGCATTGAAATATCAATCTACATTTGCGTTGCCTCCCGCTTATGGCGACAAAACAAAAAAACCTGCCCCGGTGAAAGACCTTTCCTTTATCAACAATAATGGCAAGACGTTCCTGACGTGGGATAGTGCGGTAGGGGCAAGTCTGCAGCAGGAGACGGACGTGGTGAAATATGTGGTGTATCAGTTCTTTCCGGGCGAGCAGATTGATATTGAGGATGCACAGACAATAATTGCTATAACCCCATATACGAGTGTGCTTGTTGAGGATTATTCGGAAGGTCCGTCAGCTGAGGGATCTACGTTTGTTGTCACAACTATTGACCGTATGAACAGGGAGTCGGAACCGCGAAAAATAACTGCTAAAGTCAAATAAATGTCAAGATGGGAAAGGAGACTACTACGAGAAAAAGCATTATAACCACGATCCCGGGTGATATAAGAGACCTGCTTGATTCAGAGGCTGCCAGAATCAACAATGTGGATTTCATAGATAAAGACCCTGTTCAGTTTCCACGCAGGTTTTCAAGGCTACAGGATATTGAGATTGTTGCCTTTCTCTCTGCAATGATTGCATGGGGCAACCGCAAGATGATCTGCAAGGATGCGGAGAGAATGATTGCACTGATGGACAATGAGCCATATAAATATGTTATGGATGAGGGGTATGAGGATCTGAATCCGGAAGTCAACATCCACCGCACATTCTTCGGGAGCCATTTCCAGTATTTCCTTCGTGGGCTTCACAAGATATATGCGACTCATGAGTCATTGGATGCCTTTGCTGCGTCACATAAAGTGGCTGATGATGAAGCGCCGTCTTGGAAACTTGTGGAGGAGATGCAGAAAGTGATGAGTGCGGTGAATAATGGCGCTACCTGTAGTCAATGCCTGCCCGTCAATTTGTCGCAGACAGCCCTGAAGCGTGTCAACATGGCGTTGCGCTGGCTTGTGCGTGATGACGGTATAGTGGATATGGGGGTATGGAAGTCAATACCGAAAAGCAAGTTATATATTCCTCTTGATGTGCATGTGGGTAATATTTCCCGTGAGCTTGGATTGTTGACCCGAAAGGCGAATGACCGGAAAAACGTGGAACAGCTTACCTCACTCCTACGCACGATCCGTCCTGACGATCCTGTGGTCTATGACTTCGCTTTGTTTGGCATAGGAGTGGAGGGCAAGAATGTAAACCAATTGTTATAATTCTCCTTTTGTGATGGAGGTGGCAATGGAGGGCTTGACTATACGTATGGTTGAAATGAACGTTGAGTCAAATTCAGCCTTATTGTCAGGAAACACGCTATCACGATATAATTTGATCCGCTTGTACTCATTCTTTAGTTCTGTGGAGTCTTTCCATTGGAGATGAATGAGCTTTCGGGCTGCCCGTCGCCCTTCTATTTGGGCAGCGGTTATATCGGCTGTTACTTCTTCTGAGTGCTCAATACTGGAGCAGCCCGAGCATCCTGACAAAAAGGGTGTCAATATCAAGACGGGGAGAGCGGCTAATATAATTTTCTTGTTCATATGATTTGGTTCTTTTATGGCTATAACAAATAAGGCGGCAGATCTGCCGCCTTATTTATATGAAATTTATTTATCAGATTTCCGTTATCATCATTTTGCATTTGATTCCCATGCATAGATATCAACAAGTTTAATTCCGAAAATCAGGGTGGAATAGGGGAGAATCTTGTTGTATCCGCTGGCTCCATATCCTGCCGTGTAGGGAATTACGGTTGTCACCGTATCGCCTATGTGCATGGTGGTAAGGGCGATCTGGAAACCGGTGATCAATTCGTTGGGAGTGCAACGGTAGATGCTGTCGCCACGTGTGGATGCATAAGATGACTCTATGGTGTCTCCCTCGATGGAGGTGAGGATATATTTTATATCAACTGTGGAGTTGCTCATCGGAGAAAGGTTCTTCTCGGTCAGGGAGCGGTCGTTGTGCCACTGCATGAGGATAGTTGATGTCTTGTCCCATGCAGGAGTAACGGGAGTGTATTGTTTCTCTCCGTTGACGGTGGCTGCCATCGCATTGTCAAAATATTCGAGGTTCTTGGTGCGCCATTCGGAATAGTTGATAGTCTTCTCGTCATCTCCGAGACATGAAGACATGCACAGCAGTATTGCCGGCAATGCGAGGAATCCGAAATTTTTTAATCTCATTCTTTTAAAACTTAGATGGTTAACCGACACTGACTAATTCAGAACTGTACCTCCGGAGCCTTTGACGCACCGGCATCAGCCTTAAATTGCGGTTTCTCCTTGAATCCGAACCAACCGGCATAAATAGTTGTGGGGAACTTCTTGATGGCAGTATTATATTCTTTCACCGCCTCTGTGTAGCGCATGCGCTCAGTGGCTATGCGGTTTTCGGTGCCCTCAAGCTGAGTCTGTAGGTTCATGAAGTTTTCGTTAGCCTTCAGGTCAGGATAGGCTTCGGTGACGGCAAGGAGTGATTTTAAGGCTTGGGAGAGTTCGCCTTGTGCCTCCTGGAATTTTGCGAGGGTCTCCTCGTTGAGATCATCAGCGTTGATTGTGATGGAGGTGGCTTTCGCACGTGCTTCAGTCACTTTCTGGAGCGTTTCGCTCTCATGGGTAGAATAGCCTTTCACTGTGTTCACAAGGTTTGGAATAAGGTCTGCACGCCTCTGATATTGGTTTTCAACCTGCGCCCAGGCCTGGTCCACATTCTGCTGCTGCTCAACGAGTGAGTTGTAATTACACGAAGAAAGCGATGAAGCAAAGGTAATCGCTACTATTGCAACTAATATCTTGCTTATTAAATTTCTCATATGTGAATACTAAATTAAATATGTGAATCGGATTGCCTTCCATGCTGAGGAAGGGCAATCCGTTTTTATCCCTTATAGGTTAAATAAGTTTTTTAAGCAGAGAGTTGAGGCTGACCTTTTCCGCAAGGATTTTTTCAAGGTCGTCAACGTTTACGCGTTCCTGCTCCATTGAGTCGCGGTGACGGAGAGTGACGGTGTTATCTTCGAGAGTCTGGTGGTCAACAGTGATGCAGAAAGGAGTGCCGATTGCATCCTGACGGCGGTAGCGCTTGCCGATGGAGTCTTTTTCATCCACCTGGCAAGTGAAGTCGAAACGCAGTTTGTGTTGTATTTCGCGGGCCTTCTCCGGAAGACCGTCTTTTTTCACAAGGGGCAACACAGCACATTTCACCGGAGCAAGCGGAGCGGGGAAATGAAGCACTACGCGATGGTCGCCGCCTTCAAGAGGCTGGTCCTCATAGCAGCTGCAGAACACGCTAAGGAACATACGGTCTACACCGATTGAGGTCTCAATAACGTATGGAGTGTAGCTCTCGTTGAGTTCCGGATCAAAATACTGTATTTTCTTGCCAGAGAATTTCTCATGCTGTGAGAGGTCGAAATTTGTGCGGGAGTGGATACCCTCCACCTCCTTGAAACCGAAAGGCATCTCAAACTCGATGTCGGTTGCAGCGTTGGCATAGTGTGCAAGTTTCTCATGGTCGTGGAAGCGATATTTCTGATCGCCGAGGCCGAGAGCCTTATGCCAGCGCAGACGGGTCTGACGCCAGAAATCAAACCATTTCAATTCCTCACCGGGGCGCACAAAGAACTGCATTTCCATCTGTTCAAATTCCCTCATGCGGAAGATGAACTGACGGGCTACTATCTCGTTGCGAAACGCTTTGCCGATCTGCGCGATGCCAAACGGAATGCGCATGCGGCCGGTCTTCTGCACGTTGAGATAGTTGACGAAGATGCCCTGTGCAGTCTCAGGACGAAGATATACGTCCATCGCTCCATCAGCAGTAGAACCCATCTCGGTCTTAAACATAAGATTGAACTGACGCACGTCGGTCCAGTTCTTGGTGCCGCTGATAGGGTCAACGATTTCATAGTCCAATATGATCTGGCGAAGGTCGGCAAGATCGTTGGCATTCATGGCTTTGGAGAAACGCTCGTGAAGCTCATCACGTTTCTTCTGATGTTCAAGCACGCGCGGATTGGTCTGGCGGAACATGGCCTCGTCAAAGCTGTCGCCAAAACGTTTGGCAGCTTTGGCCACCTCCTTATTGATTTTATCATCGAATTTTGCTATTTCATCTTCAATGAGCACATCAGCACGATAGCGCTTCTTTGAGTCTTTGTTGTCAATAAGGGGATCATTGAAAGCGTCAACGTGTCCGGATGCTTTCCAAATTGTGGGATGCATGAAAATTGCAGAGTCAATGCCGACAATATTGTCATGAAGCATCGTCATTGCCTCCCACCAATAGCGCTTGATATTGTTTTTCAGCTCAACGCCGTTTTGTCCGTAGTCATATACGGCTGAGAGTCCGTCATAGATTTCACTTGACTGAAATACAAACCCATACTCCTTTGCATGGGCTACAATGGTCTTGAAAACGTCTTCCTGTTTTGCCATTATGATATATGTTGTTAATAAGGACTTGCCGGGATCAATTACGTTACGTGTCATTCAGACTGTCACGTTTTTACCGTAAATCCTCATGGTTATCGCAATAATTTGCAAAGTTACTAATTTTTCGGAAATTAATAGTCTGTTGTGTTAAAAAAACAACTTTATCGGTTGCGGATTGTTGTAATGATAAAAGGAAAATGATTATACTATAAAGGAAGATAACTATGAAAAGCATTAAAAACATACTCTCAGGCCCTTCATTGCGAATAGCTTTGGCTGTGATGACAATGATAGGTTCCTCAATTGCTATCAGCGCACAGAACAGTTTGCCTGCCCCCGGCTCCGGTGGTAGTTTTAATCCTGCTCCTGTAGGGGGAGGCCCCGGTCCGGGCGGAATGGGACCCGGAATGATGGGTAATCCCGGCCCTGGACCCGGTTGGGGTGGTCCCGGCTGTCCCGGATGGATGGGCCCGTCCTTTAATAATCCTACCTGGCAGAATCAGGGTACTGCTACTGTAATTGCCTGTGGATATGATAATACCGGCATTTACCGTACATTACCTCTATATGTGGAATATGTTTATAATGGGGTGCAGTATGATGTGACGGTCATTAATGCTTGGAATCCGTTTACAGATACGTGGAACAGGGGGGTGGATGAACCTGCCTATAACACAAGCTATTATCTTCGCGGAAACAACTACGACTTTTATACTGTTACCACTACCGGTACATATTACTTTAACCTTTAGGTCATTGAAAAATACTCATAATTTGAATTTATACAAAAGCAAAACGTCGTAGGATTTTTCCGGCGACGTTTTGCTTTTGTGAGATTCTGATATGGCCTTACATCTCCATTTCTCCATATCCACTTGAATCGGCTGGCTCACCCTCATGCTTATTAGGCTTGGAGTTCATATTTCCGAAAGTATATTTTATAGTGAGGCGCACTGTTCGGCCGTTGCGCCATCTTTCATTATACTGGGTGTAATCAATGCCATTTGTGGTGCTCTTAAATTTGCGTGAGTCAAAGAGGTCACGGCAGTTAAGAGAGAATGACCAATTACCGAACACCCGACGCACCCCAAGATCGACACTCCATCCTCCCTGACGTGAGCCTTGTGCAGACAGACGTTTGGAATTATAATTCCCGGTTGCCTGAAGCGACAGTGACCAGGGGAGGCGCACATTTGCCATCATGCGGGCATCCCATGCAAAACTATTTTGTTTTTTACCGGTTAGAGGAACGATGTTACCGCTTTCTGCGAGAAAATCATATTCCCACCCGCTGATGTGGTTGTTATAAAGATTCACGGTTGTTGTGAGATCAAGGCTTCTGAACAGGGAATTCTTCATTACGATCTCACATCCTGAATTGACTTCATCAGCAATATTAGCCCATGTGGAATACATTACCCCTCCGTCGAGATAACTTATGCGGTTCATCATATCGGTAGATGTACGCAAATAGGCTGACAGACTTATCATGTGATAGGTCCAGCTTTTAAGCCAGTTTAATTCAAAGGCATTTGAATACTGTGGCTGCAATTCCGGATTACCATATGATATATTTGTAGGGTCTAAGATGTCGTGGAATGAGTTGAGCTGTCCGCCCCACGGCCGACGCAGACGTCGCGTATAGTTCAACTGCACTTCATTGTCATAGGGCAATGACCATGACACAAACGCAGATGGAAACAAGGCAAAGTTATTTTTATGGAATTCAGGCACATCAGCCGTTGTCTCTCCAAATCCCAATGAGCGAGTGCGCACTTGCCATGCCTCGCCACGCAATCCGGCAGAAAAACTGAAGTTATTCACCTTCCCTCCTAAAGTGGCATATAATGCCGAGACATTGTTGCGGTATATGAATCGGTTGTATAGAGCCTTATCTTGAGCCATGTCTTCGGCTGAAGTCCCGGTATAGGTGTCGGTGGGAGTGTCTTCCTTGCTGTAATTGCCATTGAAACCTGCTTCGAGCTTGAGCCAGCTGTTGAGTTGATTAGTATAGTCGGCCTTTACTTCCCATGAATTTGTTCCCATATCCATGTTCTGCTCCTGATATATGTCTTCCTCATATCCAGGATAAACTATTTCCTGAAGGTAAGTGCGCTTGTTCGGTCCTCCCCAATGGTTGAATGAGCCTGTCACATCGAGGGTGTGAGTGTCGCTCCATCTGTGTGTATAACCCAGCTCGGCATGCATTCCGCGATGATCTCCTTTGTTGTGGGAAATGTCATTGTTAATAATCCAATTGCCGGGAACATTTGACACATAGTTGGTGGTTGACCGTCCGTGATTGTGGCCGAACATCCCGAAGCCGCTTGCCGATATGTCATCTTTTTCGGTAAGATGGTAAGTGGCCCCGAGGCGGAAGAATATGTTGTTGCCATGACTGGGGCTTTCTCCTTCTGAACGAGTATAAGTGCCGTCCGTAAACTGACGATCCATCTTTGATCCTCCTTTCGGATGGCGCATCCGAAATCCAAGTCCGGCAAACGCATCCATTTTGCTACTGTTGTAATTTATGTTGACTCCGGCATTGCCGCCGCCACGTGAGTTCGCACTTATTTCAGCACTCCCGTAGTAGCCGGCCCTGCGGTCTTTCTTAAGAACAATGTTTATAATTCCCGCAGTTCCCTCGGGGCTGTATTTTGCTGAAGGGTTGGTGATGACCTCAATTTTTTCAATAGTTTCGGCAGGAATCTGCTCAAGGATCTGGGCACGGTTGTCGGCGGTAAGTCCTGATTCCTTACCGTTGATCCAGACTGTCACTGATGAGTTGCCACGCAATGACACCTCTCCATCCTGATCTACCTCTACAGAGGGAATGGACTCGAGGAGTTCGGATGCTGACTGTCCGGCCGCCGCAATATTCGCATCGACTGTAAAGACTTTTTTGTCAAGTTCAAAGCGCATCTGGCTTCTGATGCCTTCCACAACAACTTCTTGAAGAAGCTTGGCATCATCGGCAAGCTTCACGTTTCCAAGATCAACGTCGGAACCTTTTACCTCCACCTGGCGTTCCTGCTCGATACTGCCGATGTTGGTAACTTTGACGATATATTTGCCGTCCTTGACATTTTTGATAATAAATATTCCATCCTCGTCAGTGGTGCTCCCGACTGGAAGAGGTTTTCCTGTATTTGCATCAAGTAGTTGAACGGTGACGAAGTCCATTGGGTCACCCGTTTCCTTGTTGATTACTTTACCTGTAATGTCACCGGCTGCGAGGGCTAAAAGTGGAAGAAGGCCAACGCAGGCAGTAGTTATAAGTCTTAAATTCATAATGCTTTCATGTGTTCCGAAAATAAGACTTAATACCACCGCAAAGGTTTAACTCAGTAAAATAATAACTATTTTAATGTTATGAAAGTGGGATAGTCTTGCTTGCTGAGGTCTTCGTCAAGCGCTAATAGGGGAGTATGGATTTGCAGAACATCGCGGAGTGAGTCTATTTGATTGGTCAGAACTTCTCTCAAGAGCTTTCCTCTAAGTTCTTTTATTTTACCGGTATGGGGTGTCTTGAGTTGTCCATTGTCAGAGATTGACTTGAAATTTACTTTCATTACCTTTGCAAAACGTTTTATAAGTTTCCAATCAAGACATTTTGCAGCTTCGCCTGGCAAAAGGTCGAGCACTTCTTTCTCCCCGCTTTCCTTTAGCATTTTTACAAAAGCGATGGTAAGATGCGTTTTCCAGAATTTCTGCATGGTTTCACCGACAGAAGGATTCTCAACATTGAAGTCAAACCGATATGGCTTTATAAGATCATTTGGTCTGAGCCAGCCATAGAGGGAGGATATGATTGCCATCTTTTTGGCGGCACAATCTGTAGCTGCTGATGGGAGGGTGGCCACATCAAGCGCCCGAAACACTTCACCGGTGAATGCAGTCAGGGCACGTTGACCGACGGAATAGTCTTTAAAATCATAAAATAACCTTTTTGCTTTTGCAGCCAACGGAAGGCTGATGTCAAGTCTGTCGGAAATCTCTTCCATAGGCATTGAGGCAAAGAGCTGGGCGGTTGTGTCGGCTTCTGCTTTAAAAATAGGTAACGTGAGAAGTGGGTTTAGGGGAGTGTGCGGTTGGGTTGCCGACATTGTTTTAGATTCTGCAATCAGTGTTAGCATAATTGATGAGAGTTGGTATATGGTAAATTTTAGTAAAATGAAAAACGGAGCGAAGGCCTCGACCCAGCTCCGTTTTGTCGCGATAGCATTGTTTTATTATTTCGGCAATGTCTGCGACAATTACCTATATCTCTATGACAAACTAAAAGCGGAAAAGTTTAATGAAAAAGTGAGAAATTTCATTTTTTCTTTTTCCGGAAGAAGGAAAAGACTTTTCTTGCCGAATTAAACACCGAGAATCCTAACATGGCATAGTCGAGATAATTCAATCCGGACATTAGTTTAGTTGCCATAAAGCCAACTTTTCCCGGGAGAGAGGATGCCGCTCCCTGGGGAGTGAGGGGATTGGATTTCTTCAGATTATTTACATTCCTATAGATTTTTGTCTTGCAAAACTCCTTCTGTAAAGCCACCAATGCTCTCTGATACCTGATCTCTTCCAGGGTATAGCCTTTAAACTTCACCTCCGGATGAGTGATGCTCTTTGCCACATCTTCAGTTTTTTTAATTTCATTCATAGCGGTCAAGTGGGTTTATTTTGTATTGTCTTGTTCTTTTTCTTTTCTTCGGTCAAGAAACAGTTTTGTGATGAATTTCGACACTACATTAACCACAAGAATGTTTCTGAATATGTAGACAAGCAGGAGCAAAAGCATCACAATGCCGGCAACAGACAGATAGGCAAGAGGACCCGGCATGAACATCCTGAACACTCCGGCTAATGCGAAGAGCAGCATGATGAATATGGGGAGCAGAAAAAGCACAAATATTGCACCTATGATCAGCGTACTTATGAGAATAACCAGTTTCTCCGCTGCTGTCAGCTTCACATATTCTATTTCGAGCTTAGCCCAGGTCACTGTCTGGGAAAATAAGTCTCTGATTTCTTCAGTGATTTTTGACTTCATAAGCAATTAATGAAGGATTTGAAAAAAGAGGGAGTGAACTCCACCCCCTCTTGATATGATAGACTGAAGGAATAAAAATTATTCTTCAGCATTTGCAAGTTCTGCAACAAGCTGGTCAACTTCATCATCACTGATCTTAATGCCTTTCTTTCTGATGATGGAGCAAAGTTTGGAGCGCACATCGGCTCCCTTTTCCGGGGCGAGCAAGAGGGCCGCGCTGCAGCCAACGATTGCACCGCCGAGGAAAGCATAAAGTATGTTAAGGGCTTTCATTTCTTTAAATTCTTTTTATTATTGGCATGACACGGCTATGAGTAGCCAGCATCACACCCATTAAAAGTTATTCCAATATGTTTAGAGAACTTTCTCAATCTGATCCTCGATCTCGTCAACGAGCTCTTCCATCTTGTCTTTCTTCAGACAGATGCCTTTCTCCTTGAGAGCCTTGATGATTCTTTTACGAGTTTCGTCACCCTTTTCAGGAGCTACGAGAAGACCTACAGCGGCTCCGGCGATAGCCCCACCGATTACTGCACAAATTACGTGAATTGCTTTCATTTTCTTTTTTCTATTAATGTTATACGTTAATTCTTTCTAATTATCCGGAAACACCCTGATGTGAGAATTCTAAATAAATATCCACCATTGGAGACTCCCGGATTTGCTGAGAGAAACACTTAATCCTCTCTATAGATATTAACAATCTTTTAGCGATTTGGATTAAGCTAAGTGTAATTTTTTTAATTTTTTTGAAAAATAAGCAGGATTATAGTCTCCTAATCAGTAGTTACACTTTTAGAAATAACGTTTATCGCTATGGCTTTATTGTGAATATCGTGGATTTAAAGGACGGCAAGGCCGCTTGGATTGGCCATTGCAGAATAAGCCATAACCCCGGGTTCAGAAAGTTCCACCATACGCATTGCCCCGTCTGCATGTATCATTTTGACGTGGCTGTCATCAATCATTGTCATGAATGGATACGCGTCTCCTTCTTCGGTGGTCACTGACCATGTACGTGACTCAGCTTCAAAGTCAAGTCTCACTTCATCGCCATTGGGGGCCGTGATAGTGTAGCCCTTGCCGTCGCAGGCTATGTAGTAGCGTCCCTGATCCGTATCAATTACCTTCGTTGAGGCCTCCACAGGATTATTGCCGCTCCAGAATTCTATAGAGTTAAGCACCAGAAGATCTGCCACTGATGTAACCTCATAGACAGGAAGAATCCAAAATGCGAAAAACACCAGCTCATTTACAAATTTGTTGCCTACCTGATGATTCCATGCAAGCACTTTGCGTGTCAGTGAGAAACTGCCTATGCACGATTGCATCGGCAGCATGGCTGCCACCCCTATGATAGCTGCCACTGTCAGAGTATTCTTTTTCATGATTAATAATTATTGTTATTTTGTTGTCTCTTTTTTGAAATAGTCATACACGCTCATCACCCGATCTACAAATTCAACTGTCTCCCTGCCTCTGAAATAACCGTTTTTTACCACCGGATCATTAAAATATTGTGGGCGTGATTTCAAGAGGGCGGCCTCACTGACATTGCCGAGCCACACCTCAGGGTCAAGCCCATATTTTTCGGCAAGGGCAATGGAATCGTAGATATGTCCAAGTCCGCAGTTATAGGCAGCAATTACGAAAAGCTGACGTTCATTTTTATCAGGCACCTTTTCAAGGAGGGCATCGTCAAGACTTTTCAATAGTCTGGCCGCTGCCATTATATTTACATCTGGATTCAACAGAAGCTCCGGTTCCACATCCATTGCGCGGGCAGTGGCAGGCATAAGTTGCATCACTCCGCGAGCGCCTGCCCATGACGACACATCATTGTCAAAACGCGACTCGATGAAGCCTATGGCGGCAAGAAGTTGCCAATCCAAATCCGGGATTTTGCAATGACGCTTGAAAAGCGCATCATAGGGTGAGATGCGTCCGCTCTTTTCTATGGTGACTCCGAATTCCTCCTCCGGATTTTCAAACTGGGGAGGCGTTTTGCTTATCTCAAAATACTTTTTATAGATCGTGCGGAGAGTCTGGGTATTCTCTTTCCTTTTCTCCCAGCGATTGATGCGCACCGCCAATGAATCACATCCGTTTGCCACAGCCCATGACGAATACTGGTCAAGACTGATTTTCATTCCGATATCAAGATGTGGAAAATATGATTTATTAAGTTCAGCTATGTCGGAATCAACAATAGTGAGAGGAATTTCTCCTCGATCAACCATTGCAATAAGGTCTTCGGTTATGAGGGAGTCACGGCTTATGGGAACAATATTGATGCCGCCACCTAATTCATGATCCAGATTCTTAAGACGGTAATGATATTTGGAATCTTGCTCTACATATACTGTCTTACCCACGAGTTCGGTCACATCCTTTATTAATTCTTTACCTGTCGGCTGCACGAGCACCTGCCACGTCACTTCCTTAAAGCCGCAGTGGTTTACAAGTTTATTATATTCCTCGATAACGGGCACCGGATAGGCAGCAAGATCTACTTCTCCGGCAGACATCATTTTAAGGAGGGATTGCAGCGAGGGAGCTACTTTCAAATCAAGCACCATCCCTTCGTCTTCGGCAAAACGGCGCACATTTTCATAATCGAATCCCATCTGTTGGCCCCGATAATTGAAATAAGACGTCGGTCCATATAGTGTGGCCACATGGAGAGTGTCAGGAGCGGTCTTCTCTACAGGAGCAGATGTCTGCTGACTTCCAGCGGAGCCACAGGCCGTAAATATCACTGTCAGGAAAACGGCCGAGGAAATATGTGAGATTACTTTTGCCATAACCATAATGTGTCGCAAAAGTAATAAAAAAAAGCGACAATAAAGTTAATATATGCTTATAATGCACTTCTCTTGCCAAAATAATGTTTCACGGCCTCTGTCAAGACCTGTCTGCCCGCTGATAAATTTCGTTGGCACATGTCAAATATCCTTCGCTACATAAAAACCGGAGAGCATCCGCGACAGCTGCTGTATCTTTCCCACAGTAGCGCTCGATCGCAGCGAGGGTGGAGCCGTAGGGCTGACCACACACATACTCCCATACTGTCTGCACCATATTGGCCGAATTGTCAGTTTTGGAATGCTGCTGTTTCTTCCTGTCACGACAGATGTCACATTTTGAACATATGCCGGAATCATGCTCTCCAAAATATTTAAGCATCCTCTCCACTCTGCACGAACCGTTAGAGAAAGCGTAGCCCAACATGGCTTCAACCCTGACAGCCATAGACTCTTTGCGTTTCTCATAGATGTCTTTACCAATCAGGATACAGTCGGTTTCTTCTCTGGAAGTCGGGAAATAAACCATTGGTAGCCCGGAATGAGGCACATAGCTTACTATCTTATGGCGTGACAACTCAAGGAAAGCCTCATAGATGTCTTTTTCCATCACATTGTGATTGGCAGAAGAGAGGGAGACTGCTATTTCCGATTCTCTGATGAACACGTAGTCGGTGAAAAGGCCCGTGTAGAGACGCAGTGCCGCAGAAAGCACTTTCTCAGTGGCCGGGGTCAGGTCATGGATGTCATAAAGTTCTTCACGTGTACAGATCACTTTCAGCCTTGACCTACTGTCGGGGTCTTCTATGAAGTGCAAATATCCGGCTTGCGACAGAAGCCGCAGCGAGGCACGCACCTGACGCTGCTGCAGATCAAACGCCCGGCAGAATTTTTCAATATTGAATTCCTTTACAGAATCAAATCCCTCACCGATGCTGACATGAAGGAAGTTGCATACACGTTCATACGTCTTGCGGATGACGGGTCTTTCGGGAAATGCCTCTGTGACACGACGGTGCATCACTCCTTTATCTGACTTTGAAGCAAGAAGCACGGCAAAAGAGGGGAGACCGTCGCGTCCTGCGCGCCCCGCCTCCTGATAATATTCTTCCAAAGAAGGAGGTAGATCATAATGAATCACAAGACGCACATCCGGCTTGTCAATGCCCATGCCAAATGCATTGGTAGCGACAATTACCCTTACCATGCCACTCTGCCATGCATTCTGCCGATCCTCTTTAATCTTAAAATCGAGACCCGCATGATAAAAGGTGGCGGCTATATCGGCAGAAGTCAGAAATTCTGCAATCTCACGGCAGCGTTTACGACTTCTGACATAGACAATTGCACTTCCCGATGTGCGCGAAAGAATATGTAGCACATCGTGGATCTTTGCTTCTGATGACCGGACTATGTAGCTTATATTGGCTCTTACAAAGCTTTTCCTGAAAATATTTCCGTTGCGAAAGCGCAGTCGTTCCGTGATGTCTTTCGCCACTTCAGGAGTGGCAGTAGCCGTCAGCGCCAAGACTGGCACATCCGGCTTTAGTTTCCTCAGTTTATCAATGTCAAGATAGGAAGGACGGAAGTCATAGCCCCACTGGGAGATGCAATGAGCTTCATCAACCACTATGAGTCGCACTTCGATATGCCTCATCTCAAGCATAAAACGATCGCTGTGAAGGCGTTCCGGTGCGATGTAGACAAACCTGGCGTGGCCATTGGTCAGCATTTCCCATGCGAGGTGGTTTTCACGTGCAGTCATGCCGGCATGAAAATACACAGCTTTTATGTGGCGCCGTTTCAAGTTGTCAACCTGATCTTTCATCAGGGAAATCAGTGGGGTCACAACGATTGTAACGCCCGACTCAAAAGTAAGGCCAGGCACCTGGAATGTAATGGATTTGCCACCTCCGGTAGGCATGAGGCCAAGTGTGTCATGCCCATTAAGCACGGAATTGATTATGTCTTCCTGCAGGGGGCGGAAAGCGGCATAGCCCCAGTGTTTTTTCAGCAGTTGATGAATGTCAGTCATAATTTTAATGCGCTCCCATATCATCCATTTATGTTATGGGTACTACGATATGCAACGACAGAGCTTATTCTGTAGACGGACGGATATCACGTATCATTAGCTGGATGGAATCGGGATAGCCTGTGCGTTTGGTCTGTTCAATGGTGTAGCATATATCAATTGGCTTATGGGCATGGATGTGCTCAAAATATGGAGCCATATTGAAGGCTATGGCGTTGATCACACGGCTGGTGCTATTGTCTTCAAGCTCAAGCTTTATATGTTCCAGATTCTTTCCAACCAGTTTGCTTGTGCCGAAATCGAACACATTGCGGGTGCAGAAAATTGGATTCTGATTGCCCGGGCCGAAAGGATTGAACTTCTTGAGATAGGCAATGAGTTCGGGGGTAATGTCGGCAAAATTGATCATGGCGTCAATGTCGATCATCGGAGTCAACTGATTGGGCTGGATATGTGCTGAGACATATTCCTCAAATCTTCTTCTGAACTCCGGGATGTTTTCCTCTTTCAGGGAAAGGCCCACAGCATAGGTGTGCCCACCGAAGTTCTCAAGCAGGTCACGCGTGGAATTGACGGCAGAGTAAATGTCAAACCCTTGCACGGATCTTGATGAGCCGGTAGCCATTCCATTGGAATAGGTCAGGACTACAGAAGGCTTATAGTAAAGCTCCGTCAATCGGGAAGCGACAATGCCGATTATGCCTTTGTGCCAGTCTTTATTATAGACCACGATTGACCGCCGTCCGTGAATGATGTTGACATTGTTTTCAATCAGTGTGTTGGCTTCGTCGGTAATTTTCTTGTCAAGCTCTTTCCTGTCTTTATTATATTGGTCGATGTCTTTGCTTTTCTCATAGGCGTCATGGAGGTCGCGGCAGACGAGAAGGTCAACTGCCTCGATTCCGCTCTGCATCCTCCCGGAAGCATTGATGCGTGGTCCGATCTTGAAGATAACGTCGCTGATGGTGATGTCTTTGTTGGTAAGCTTGCAAAGACGTATGATGCTCCTCAGACCGAGGTTGGGATTGGAGTTGAGTCTCCGCAAACCATGATAGGCCATGATTCGGTTTTCTCCGATGATGGGCACAATGTCGGCTGCGATGCTCACCGCCACCAGATCAAGAAGTGAATCAAGCTCGTTATGATTGGCCAGACCGTTGCTTAATGCAAAGGCCTGCATGAATTTAAAACCTACACCACACCCTGACAGGTGGGAGCAGGGATAAGTGGACCCCGGCATCTTGGGGTTAAGTATAGCCACTGCCGGAGGTAAATCTTCATCTGGCACATGATGGTCACAGATTATGAAGTCGATGCCTTTTTCTTTTGCATAGGCTATCTCATCGATTGCTTTTATTCCACAGTCGAGCACTATGACCAGCTTCACATCATTTTCGGCAGCATATTCGATGCTCTTTAAGGATATGCCGTAGCCTTCCTCATAACGGGTAGGGATGTAATATTCGATATTGCTGTAATAGTTTTGCAGATACTTGTAGACGAGGGCAACGGCAGTTGTGCCATCAACATCATAGTCGCCATAAATCATGATTCTCTCCTTGGCACCCATAGCTTTGTTTAACCGGTTGACCGCTTTGTCCATGTCGGGCATGAGGAAAGGGTCGTGCAGTTCAGAGAGGGAAGGAGCAAAAAAAGACTGTGCGCCCTGCGGGGTGCTCACGCCACGCCGGATAAGAAGCTCGGCAATAGGGGCGGCGCCACCGCATTGCGGAAGCATCTCTTCTGCATCTTTCTTCTGCTGAAGGGTCAGGGGTTGGTAATTCCATTTTGTTATCATCACTGACAGAGTATAGAGGAACTCGCATGTGAGTTCGCAATGATTATCTAAGGTTAACGCTATGGGCGTTGCCACGAGGATGGGAATACGGACTGCAAATATACAATTTTTTTACGGCCTACACAAATAACATGCCTTAAGGGGTGGTGAGTTTAAGCTTTTTTAAGTACTTTTGCAGTGTGAATGCCGGACCCACCGGCATAATAAAAATACGACGTCAGGTCAGATGTCGCAAAATATCTATGATTGAGAATGGAAAAAGATATAGAAATAGATGGAATGACAATTCATTATGAGGAAAGCGGTCCTGCCGATGGGATTCCGGTTCTTCTGATGCATGGCTGGGGGTGTGACCATACCACCGTCAGGAGCATTGCTGCCCCTCTGGGTCAGGCCATGAGGGTAGTGAATGTAGATTTGCCCGGGCATGGAAAAAGTAGCGAGCCGCCTGCAGTGTGGGGAGTGGAAGATTTCACAGCTCTTATGGAGAAAATGGCGAACGCACTGGTTATGGAGAAGCCGGTGCTTATAGGCCATTCGTTTGGAGGACGGGTAGCAATTCTCATGTCCTCACGCAATGATGTGAGGAAGGTGGTGCTTGTGGATGCAGCGGGGATAAAGCCTAAGCGTTCGTTTGATTATTACAGAAAGGTCTATACTTTCAAGGCTGTGAAGAATGGACTGTTACTGCTGTTTGGCAAAGAGAAAGGAGGGAAGATGGTAGATAAGTGGAGAGGTAAGAAGGGCTCGCCTGATTATCGTAACTCATCTCCGATGATGAGAGCGGTCATGAGCAAGTGTGTGAATGAAGATCTGAAGCACGTCATGCCCGGGATAAAGGCTTCTACACTTCTGGTGTGGGGTGAAGACGACACCGCAACCCCTCTCTCCGATGCCAAAACGATGGAGAGGCTTATTCCGGATGCCGGACTTGTTGCTTTCCCCAATTGCGGCCATTACAGTTTTCTCGATAATCCTTTCGGGTTTAAAGCCGTGCTGAAAGAATTTCTGAAAAAGGAGCTTTCAGATAAAAAATAGGGGTAGACTTCATTTCTTATATGATGCAACTGATCAATATTATTGTAACCCGGTTTTTCTGTCATTTATAAAAATAAGAAACATGATTTGTTGACTATGAATGCGTTTTTTATAGTAATCTATGTGGTTTGCGGGGTGTATATGGTGCTTAATTTCAAGCATGACATCCATATGCTCCAGCAAAACAGCTATCGGCTACCGCGCTATTGGCGTTATCTCAAGAATGATATGATGAGTGGGTGGCGGCTTGTAGATGTGGCTTTGCTTCTGCTTGTCTTTGCCACTCTTCTTGATCTCAGGCTGGCTCTGCTTATAGTCGGATTAGTGTGTCTCTCAAAAATCTTCCTTATTTTGCGGAAGAAATTTAAAAAGCCGTTGGTATTTACCAAGAGAGTCTGGCGTATCTATTCGGTGACAGCCTTTTTGGCGGTAGCGGCATATCTTGTGGTTATCTTAGTCACCGGCACCAGTGATGATGTGTTTGGCTTTTATCGTTCCTACGCTGTGGCCGTAGGGTTCCTATTGCTGGTGTGTATTTTTTCCTGGGCCGTTGTTATGGCGGCAGTGGCCATACTGATGCCTGTGGAGAAGATGATAAATCAGAAATATTGGAATGAGGCAGCTTCCATTTTGCGTTCCATGCCCGACCTCACGGTCATAGGCATTACCGGTTCATATGGCAAGACAAGCACCAAACACTACCTTAACCGCATACTTTCAGAACAGTTTGACGTATTGATGACCCCCGGATCTTTTAATACGCCGATGGGAGTGATCCGCACTGTCAGGGAGATGATGAAACCTTATGACACTGTGTTTATCTGTGAGATGGGTGCCAAGCAGAAAGGCGACATAAAGGAAATATGTGATCTTGTCCATCCGCAGATAGGCATTGTCACGGCTGTCGGCCCGATGCATTTGGAGTCATTTAAGACAATGGAAAATGTCCAGTCAACAAAGTTTGAGTTAGTTGATGCGTTGCCTGCGGATGGCTTCGCTGTTATAAACAACGATTTTGAGTATTGTGCCTCACGTACCGTAGAGAATGTAAAGGCTGTGCGTTATTGTGTGGGTGACAAAGAGGCAGCCCATTGCCAGTATGTGGCTGATGATGTGAAATATTCTCCGATGGGCACCTCTTTCATTCTCAAAGGACCTGGCGTACTGGCACTTGAACTGTCTACCAGGCTTGTCGGGGCCTGCAACATCTCCAATCTTGTGGCAGCGGTTGTAGTTGCCCTTAAGATGGGCATGCCACACGAACTTATTAAAAGAGGTGTGGAGGCTATTGAGCAGGTGGAGCATAGGCTTAGCATCAAGCAGACTCCCGGTGGTGTCACCATTATTGACGATGCATTTAATTCAAATCCATCAGGATCAAAAATGGCTCTTGAGGTTCTTTCCGGTTTTCGTGATGGAAAAAGGATAGTGGTCACTCCGGGTATGATTGAGCTTGGCGACCGTCAGGCTGAGCTTAACGAGGCTTTAGGTGAGGAGATAGCCAAGTCGGTGGATATAGCCATTGTGGTGGGGCAATATAACCGTGAGGCTATAGTCAAGGGCATCCGCAAAGGAGATTTCAATGAAGAAAATCTATATGAGGTTGGTAGTTTCAATGAGGCGCAACAGGTGTTGGCAGATATATTGAAATCCGGTGATACCGTTCTCTATGAAAACGATCTCCCGGACACCTTTAAATGACATTCTATTTGGTAAATGATATTCCATTTAGACGGCCTGCATATACAACAAGGCTTCGTCATATACAACAAGGCTTCGTGTAGATACGATAGGGTCTCGTGCATGTCCATGACAATAGGACGTTGACGAGACCTTGTCTTTGAACTGTCTTCGGGAATTAATTTTGAAAAAAATAATAAAAAATTTGGTGGATAAAATAAAAAGTATTAAATTTGCAGCGAAATCAGAGGTCAGCATATATCATATGTTTGACACTGTAATGGGGCATTAGCTCATCTGGCTAGAGCGTTTGACTGGCAGTCAAGAGGTGGTCGGTTCGAGTCCGATATGCTCCACTGAGGTAAGTCATTGAGATTCTTTATGTTATAAAATTTCAGTGGCTTACCTTTTTTATATAGATATGTATATTTCTAAAGTTAAATTAACATAATTTTGTTAAATTATACGTGATTTTTGGGGAAATGTTTACCCTATGTTTACCCTAGGCTGTATATGAACTTTAAGAGGGGTGACGATCAGCATGGTAACTTGAGCGGACAAACGGACTGCTTTCAATGTGACGGAAGCCTTTCTCTTTACCGATTCTGCCGTAGTCTGCAAATATGTCGGGATGCACATATTCCTTAACAGGGAAATGGTTTTTTGTTGGCTGTAGATACTGACCTATCGTCATGACTTCGCAACCTGACTCAAGGAGATCATCCATAGTCTGAAGGATTTCATCGCGTGTTTCTCCCAACCCAAGCATAATGCCTGATTTTGATCGGATGCCTTTAGATGCAATGTGCTTGATAACTTTCAACGAGTTATCATATGTGGCGAAAGTGCGTACATATGGAGTCAGGCGGCGGACAGTCTCAAGATTGTGGGATATAACCTCAGGATGCTCACAGATGACAATATCCACCAATTCAAGCTTACCTTGAAAATCAGGAATCAATACCTCCATTGTTACCTCCTGACATTCGTTCTTAATGCTCCGGATTGTCAATGCCCAGTGGGAGGCTCCTAAGTCGGCCAGATCATCTCGGTCAACAGAAGTGATTACCACATGACGCAACTTTAATTGTTTGACTGAGGATATGATATCGTCTATTTCTTTCGGATCCAGAGGGAGTGGACGTCCCGTAGGAACATTGCAAAACTTGCAGTTGCGGGTGCATATATTACCTCCTATCATAAATGTGGCAGTTCCGTTGCCCCAACATTCAGCCCGGTTGGGACACATGCCACTGCTGCAAATGGTGTGGAGATGATTCTCATTGAGAAGTTTGATCACCTGAGATGTCTTGAAACCACGTGGTAGTTTTATTTTCAGCCATTCAGGTTTCCTGCGGTAATCTGCTTTCTCAACATTTTTTTCAGTAAGCGAAGAAGAGTCGTTTAGAGTTTTGTGCATAAATAGATTATGGAGAATAGTAGGGTTTAGGATAGATATATCTGATATATATATATCTTATGCTGCAAAGTTAGTTAAAAATTGCTGAATGTCCAAAATGATTGGTAGGGCCTATATGTAAAAAAGGAATTTTGCGTGCCGTCAAATAGTGTTGGATAACATATTTTTAGTAATTTTGCACCCCGAAACCCAAAATAGAATCGAAAAAACATAATCAAACACTAATCAGATATGACGTTATCAGGGCCGATTGATTTCAAGCCGAAATTGATTTCGTGCTTGAAACACTATTCAGCACAGCGATTTAAGACAGATTTAATCGCCGGCATTGTTGTCGGTATTGTTGCTCTACCGTTAGCAGTGGCGTTTGCCATAGCAAGTGGTGTCAGTCCTTCGGTAGGACTTATCACCGCCATAATAGGTGGTTTTCTGGTGTCTGCACTTGGCGGCTGCTCTGTGCAGATAGGGGGTCCGACCGGAGCATTCATCATTATCATCTATGGCATAATAGAAAGCTTTGGGCTTGAGGGGTTGGCTATTGCTACCTTTATGGCAGGACTCATATTAGTGCTGTTGGGCATGTTTCATCTTGGAACCGTCATAAAGTTTATTCCTTATCCTATAGTCGTGGGATTTACTGCGGGAATAGCATTGACGATTTTTTCTACCCAGATGAATGACTTCTTCGGACTTGGACTTACAGATGTGCCGGCGGCTTTTATCCCGAAGTGGGGCGTTTATCTCAGTAATTTCGCCCATATTGACATAGTGACGACTTGTGTGGCGCTTCTCTCATTGCTGATAATCATTGCAGTGCCTAAGATTTCCAAGAAATTGCCTGGATCCCTCATTTCCATCATTATCGTTACTTTTGGTGTGTGGCTTCTCAACAGGTATTTCCCGGAATATCATGTTACGACTATTGGTGATCGGTTCGGGGATATGTCTACCGATCTTCCTCAACCGGAGGGATTTACATTGTCGATGGAAACCATCAATGCACTTCTGCCGTCTGCATTTACAATTGCGATTCTGGGGGCTATCGAATCGCTACTGTCTGCCACAGTGGCTGATGGTGTAACCGGGTCGCATACGCGTTCCAATACGGAGCTTATCGGCCAGGGGGTGGCTAATATAGTGGTGCCGTTTTTCGGTGGCATCCCTGTTACCGGTGCGATTGCACGCACAATGACCAACATCAGTAATGGTGGACGCACACCGGTAGCCGGCATAATCCATTCAGTGGTGCTACTGCTGATATTCTTGTTCATGATGCCGCTTATCAATCTTGTACCTATGTCTTGTCTTGCCGCAGTGCTGATTGTGGTAAGCTACAACATGAGCGGTTGGCGCACGGTAAAAGGAATCCTTAAGAACCCGAAGAGTGATGTGTCGGTGCTCATTGTCACTTTCCTGCTGACTGTGATCTTTGATCTTACCATTGCCATTGAGATAGGTTTGCTGTTGGCTATAATTCTGTTCTTGCGTCGTGTGACCGAGAATACACAAATAAAGGTATATGGCGAACAGCTCGACATTGCTGATGGTACTGAGCTTACGAAACATGAAGTGCTTGATGTGGCAAAGGGAGTGCAGGTATATGAGATTGACGGGCCGTTCTTTTTCGGTATTGCCACTAAATTTGAGGAGCTTACCCGGGCTACAATGGGAGATAAGCCGCTCGTGCGCATAATAAGGATGAGAAGGGTCCCGTTTATTGATGCCACTGCAGTCCACAACCTTGAGCTTCTTATCAAGTCGTCTCAGGAGGATGGCATCCATGTTGTGTTGTCAGGGGTAAATGATAATGTCAGGGCTGTGCTGGAGCATGTAGGCATAGATAAGATGATCGGCAAAGATCATATCTGTCCCCACATCACTGTCGCAGTTAAAATGGCAAACGAACTCGCCACCAAACTCGCAAAAGATTAAAAGGTTACAATGATCATCAGAGGGCAGTTAGACTGTTTTTATATAAAACGGATGCTAACTGCCCTCTGAGTGCGAAATTGGTGTATTTCCATGATAGCCAGACATTATGGAAATACACTTTAAAATGCAAAAGGCATCTCCATTCAAATACTTAATTCTGATACATCCTTTGGCTTTGTTGGGTTAAGTAAGGGTATAAAAGACCAGACTATCTAAGGATTACAGGTGAGGTCAAAACGGTTTTCGGCGAGGTCGGGGAGGAGGGCAATGTTGAGCACATCCTCTACTGTCACGACATAATGGAATTTCAGGCCTTTCAGATAGCGGGCATTGATGTCTTCGATGTCTTTGCGGTTGTCTTCCGACAGGATTATATCTGTAATCCCGGCGCGTTTTGCAGCCAAGATCTTCTCCTTTATACCACCCACCGGCAACACCTTGCCGCGCAGAGTTATCTCGCCGGTCATAGCCAGATGGTCTTTCACTTTTCGGCCGGTAAATGCCGATGCAAGAGATGTGACCATTGTGATTCCGGCAGAGGGACCGTCTTTCGGAATAGCACCTTCCGGCACGTGTATATGCACGTTGTAATTTGAGAAAAGCGTCTGGTCAATTCCAAGCTTTCCGGCATGTGATTTCAGATATTGGAGAGCGATGGTGGCTGACTCTTTCATAACGTCGCCCAAGTTGCCTGTGAGGGTCAATTTCTCACCCTTCCCCGGCGAAAGAGAGGTCTCGATAAACAGTATTTCGCCTCCAACCTGGGTCCACGCCAGTCCTGTCACAACGCCGGCGAAATTATTATCCTCATAAAAGTCGGGGTTCACTTCCTCTTTGCCAAGAAATTCCTTGACTTTCTCCACTGTGATTGTCTTTGGATAGTCTTCTTCAGCAGCCTTTAAGCGCGCTACCTTCCTAAGCACTTTCGCAATCTTCTTTTCCAGTTGTCTTACTCCCGATTCACGGGTGTAGCGGTCAACAATATATCTTAGTGCGTTCTTCTCAAACGCGATGTCGTCTTTCGGAAATCCATGTTCAGCAAGACTTTTCGGCACAAGATGACGGCGTCCGATCTCTATTTTTTCCTCCGGTATGTAGCCACCGATCTCAATCACTTCCATGCGGTCAAGAAGCGGGCGGGATATTTCAGACAGATTGTTGGCAGTGGCTATGAACAGGATTTTGGAAAGGTCATAGTCAAAATCAATATAATTGTCATGAAACTTATCGTTCTGCTCCGGATCAAGCACCTCAAGAAGGGCTGTAGAGGGGTCGCCTTTGAAATCCTTGCCGATTTTATCGATTTCGTCAAGCACAAACACCGGATTGCCTGTGGTGCCTTTTGTAAGGGCAGAGATGATGCGGCCTGGCATAGCTCCTATGTAGGTGCGTCGATGGCCCCGTATCTCAGCTTCATCATGCAGGCCGCCTAACGACACACGTGCATATTCTCTTCCGAGGGCATCCGCTATAGATTTACCCAAAGAAGTCTTTCCTACTCCCGGAGGGCCGTAAAGACAGATGATGGGGGCTTTCATGTCGTTGCGGAGTTTGATGACTGCCATATGCTCGATTATACGCTCCTTTACCGTTTCAAGTCCATAGTGGTCACGGTCAAGAATCTTTTCCACCTTCTTTAGGGAAAAATTATCCGGAGAATATTTACCCCAAGGCAGATTAAGCAATGTGTCGAGGTAGGAATACTGAATGGCATATTCCGGGTTCTGGGGATTAAATCTCTCCAGTTTCTTGAGTTCCTTCTCAAAGTGGGCTTTGGCTTCTTTACCCCAAGGCATCTTCGCAGCGCGAGCTATGAGCTCTTCCTCTTCAGAATCTATGGCAGTAGTGCCCAGTTCATCCTGAATGGTGCGAAGCTGCTGCTGGAGAAAATGCTCTTTCTGCTGCTGACCCAGATCACGGTGGGTTTTTTCGTGTATGCTGGCGCGTAATTGGAGTTTCTGCATTCCCTGATCAAACAGGCTAAGCAGTTCAAACAGGTAGGCTTTTGCACTGGTAGGCACAAGAAGTTTTGCCCGTTCCTCAGTTGTAAGTGGGGAATTAAGGATGTAGAAATTAAGCTTTCTCTCAAGATTGTTGTCCACCTCCTGGACTGAGAAATTAAATTGCTGTTTCTCATGGTCGGGAAGATAGTCAAGCATTGCAGAGAAAATCTCCTCGATCTTTTCTATCAAGCATTTGTCTTCATAGTCAGGATTTGAGAAGTCTAATTGCGGAAGCAACTCGATGGCACCTGTGAGAAATGGCGTTTTTTTAACAATTTTTTTGAGCTTGGCCCGAGGACCGCATACAATGAAAGCCATAGGCACGGCACCGGGCATTTTTATTATTTTAATTATCTTGCTGACCACTCCCACAGGGTGGAAATCCTTTACTTTGGTAGGTGACTCAACTCCATCTTTAACCGATATGGCTAACACTGTGGAATGAGTGTTGTAGAGTTCTTCCACGTATGACACCAATTTATCATCTTCAAGCTTTATGGGTTGTGGGACGCCTGAAAAAGCTACAGTGTCAAAAAGGGGGAGTATAGGCATGCTTTCCGGATTAAACTCAAATTCCGAAGCCTCGTTTCCATTAGGAATTTCCGTTATAAATGAGCCGTTGATCTCAAAATCGGCAGATTCTTGATTCATTAGTCGATGTTTCTTCTGTAACATGGTGCAAAGTTAGTCAATTCTGATTAATTTTGCACTATGAAAGATGGTTTGTTTCAATTCAAACGGTTTTCCGTAGCCCACACTCATAGTTCTATGAAGGTAGGAGTGGATGCCGTGCTTGTAGGTGCCTGGGCAGATTGCTATGGGAAATCCATACTTGATGTGGGCACCGGATGTGGCGTCATAGCTCTTATGATGGCCCAGAGAAATCCGGCTGCCGGAATTTTAGCTATGGATATTGATAAGGCGTCGGTAGATGAGGCTACCTTTAATTTCCGGAATTCCGACTGGCAAGACAGATTAGAGGCGAGACAGGTTTCTTTTTCTGATTTTGTTAATGCCGGAGGCAAGTGCTTTGACAGGATTGTCAGTAATCCTCCTTATTTTGATTCGGGAGTAAAAGATTTCACCAGCTCGCGTATTGTGGCCCGTCATCAGGGCGAGCTTTCTCCGGCAGTGCTGCTTACAGGAGCGACGAAGGTATTATCAGAATCCGGTAAGATCTCCATGATTGTACCTGCTGATTTTTTTGAGAATCTGAGAATAAAAGGGGAGAAAGAAGGACTGTGGCTTACGAGAGCAGCTTTTGTGAAAGGCACTCCCAGAAAACAGCCCAAGAGAGTCATGATGGAGTTTGGAAAAGATGCTCCTCCTGACAGAGTGGTTATGGAAACCATTACAATGTTTGATGATGACGGATTCCCTACGGAGGAATACAGGTCATTGACAGGTGATTTTTATCTGAAATTCTGACAAATCCTAAAACGAAACAATAAATTTTATTGTTAGATAGCAAAATAGATTATTAAACCGACTTCGAATTATGCTGTTATAATCTTTTGACAGATTAAACTATACCCATGTTTCAATGTCAAATAAAAAAACAGATACAGAGAATCAAATCCTGGTTTTTCGAAGTTGTTTCTATAAATAAAAACTAAAAAGACAAAGATTATGAAGCATGAGTTAATTTTGGCTACCCTGTTATTTGCCGGCATCTCTCTTTCCTATGCTCAGGACAGCTTTGATGACGACATCTATTATAATCCCAAGAAGGACCAGACATCAACTTCCAAGAAAAAAAAATCTAACTATATACCTAATATGGCGGAGATGGATGTTGATACCTATAACCGTCGGGGAGAACAGTATTATGCGTCTCCAATAGATACAATCGGGACATATGTTGAAAACGGAGAAGATTTTGTCTACACTCAGCAGATTCAGAAGTATTATAATCCGACCATTGTGGTTGATAATGCCAGTGTCCTTCAGGATGTGCTTGCAAATGCCTACGGCAATGTGGAGATAGTAATTGATGCGAGTGGTCTACCCGTGTTTACATCCTATAGTCCTTATTATTATGGCTGGAACTGGGGTTATCCTTATTATGGATGGGGAGGTTATTACAACTGGGGGTTTAATTTTGGACCCTGGGGTTGGAGTGTAGGATTTTATGATCCCTGGTATGCGTGGAACTGGGGTCCGTCCTGGGGCTGGGGTCCCGGTTGGGCATGGGGTTCTTCATGGGGCTGGGGTCCGTCATGGGGTTGGGGACCATCCTGGGGTTGGGGACCCGGTTATCCCGGAGGACGACCTCATATGGCTGACTATCGTCCCGGTGGAAACCGGCCGGTTGGTCCGCGTCCCGGATGGTCAAGCAATACGCGCCCGGGCGGTAACTACGATATGGCCGCTCACCGTCCCGGTGGTAATTCAGGACGACGTCCCGGAATGGCTGCCAATCAGGGATCGGCTGTTTCTCGTCCCGGCAACCAGTTCGGCCACACCGGCGGAATGTCGGCGAAACCGAATGTAGGTGTGGTGAATAATAACGGAAGGTGGGAGTATAACACCACTGCCACTACCGGCCACCGTAAGGCAGGCACCGGCGTTGTCAACTCAGGCAACAAACGGAATAATGCCACTAATGCCAATGTCAATAATAACAATAATAATAGGAATAATCGTGTAGGCACTACCAACAACAATACGAATAATTCCAATTGGGGCACTGTAAATAATAGCCGTAATAATAACAATAACGGTAATAGTTACAACACCAATCGCAATACGAACAACAGCAATCGTAGCTACAACACGGGCAGAAGCAATTCCTCTAACAGAGGTAGCGGCGGATCATTCGGAGGCGGTAGCCGAGGCGGTGGCAGCCGAGGTGGCGGCGGGGGAAGACACCGTTAAACCGCATGACCATATTCCTAAGTAGCCCATCGGGTATGGGCTACTTGTAATCATATAAAAAATCTTACTCTATGAATAAAGTTTTATTAAGCTGGTCTTTACCAATTGCTTTTTGTGCAACGGCATTCGGACAGAGTGCTATTGATGGCTACCGTATCTCTCAGCCGGATATGAAGGGGACAGCCCGATTTATGGGAATGGCGGGCGCATTCGGTGCGTTAGGAGGCGATCTTTCCACCTTATCGCAAAACCCTGCCGGAATCGGCGTGTATCGCAGTGGCGACATAGGTTTCACGCTTAATCTTGACTGCCAGAGTTCAAGCTCTGAGGCTTTCGGGCAGAAATATGACATGACGCAGACAAAGTTTCTTCTTAACAATATAGGCGCAGTAGTCACTATGAAGCTGCCAAGCACAGTCATGCCTAACATTAACTTTGGCTTCACTTATAATAAAGGAGCCTCTTTTAATAGGCAATATGGGGGTAATATTTCCAGACTCGCCAATTCAATGAGCAACTATGTGGCTGGAATAGCGAATAGCGAGCACCTTACAGAAAACGATTTGGCCCCTACCACTTCTTATGATCCCTATAATCCTACGGATGGAGGTTATCCGGCTCCCTGGATGGCAATTCTTGGCTACAATTCATATCTGATCACTCCCTCCGGCATCGGCGATGATACACGTTGGTTTGGTCAGTGGGGTGACGGCACTTCCGGCAGCGGAAATTTCATAGTCAATGAAAAAGGATCTATGGATGAATATAATATAGCTGTGGGAGGAAATATTGCCAATGTGGTGTATTGGGGTATGAACT
>CAZQSD010000003.1:0-23267 GCA_964595885.1 uncultured Sangeribacter sp. | reverse complement strand
TATAATATAGCTGTGGGAGGAAATATTGCCAATGTGGTGTATTGGGGTATGAACTTTGATATCGTTAACTTCGATTATACGCTCACTTCCATGTGGGGTGAAACTCTCACTGATGCCTATGTGCCGGATGTGCAAAACAATATTGTGAGGGGATCATCCAACTGGAATCTTAATAATTTCTATAATATTCATGGTTCCGGTTTCAATTACCAGATAGGATTGATTGCCAAACCGATTCAGGAACTCCGACTTGGCTTTGCCGTCCATACTCCTACATGGTATAACCTTACCGAGTCCTTTAATGCAAAAATCAACTATAATGTTGATGGTGAACATGGGGTTGCAAACACCAACGGGGGCTACCTCGCCTATAACGACATGTGTTTCCGTTCACCCTGGAAATTTATTGCCAGTGCAGCCGGTGTGATCGGAAGCCAGCTTATTGTTTCCTTAGATTACGAGTGGACCCCTTATGACAAGATGAAGTTTTCTACTCCCGGCAGTTATGGCGGAGGCTGGAACGGTGACTGGGGTTATGATTGGGATGACGGCTGGGGTTATCCGGGATGGTATGGCTCATCGGCAAAATCTCAAGCTCCTGCCACGCGAGCATCATATATTGATCCCAATGACACGTATTATGATACCAATACTGATATAAAAACCTATTATCAGGCCACTCACACTATTCGTGTCGGGGCAGAATATAGGGTTACTCCGGCTTTCAGTGTCCGAGCCGGTTATAGCCACACCACTTCTCCTGTCAAGGATGCAGCGCGTAATGATTCTGAGATCATCTATACTTCCGGCACCCTTCCTAATTATAGGTTTGACAATGGGACGAACTACATCACATGTGGCGTAGGCTACCGATATAAGAAATTCTATGTGGATATGGCATACGTATATAAGCACATATCCTCGGAATATCATGCATATACACCGGATCCTAATCCCGATATCAATCAGGCTATACCATCTCCTCAGTCAAAACTGTCTCTTTCAAATAGCCAGATTGTTTTGTCGGCAGGATTTAGATTCTGATTCTTGTGGCAGAGAGAAGAACAGGGGAGTTGCCTAAGCGCGAGGCGTAGATAAATGAATCGGTGCCCTCTCTGACTCCTAATTTCTTTCTCAATTCGTCTGAAGTAAGAGGATAATTACGTGTAACTACATTAGCCGGAGTGCCTTTAAGGGTTTTCCGGCCTTTTTTATCTATAATGGAGTCTATTTTTAAAATGCGACCCGGAAAGTCAGGATAAAGTTCACCGGACGCAAACAGATGGGATGACACACCCAATTTTGTAAGTCCGGGATAACGTAATATTAATGGAATCCATGGACTGAGTTTCATGACGGCTGCCCCTGGTTCGTAAAGATACGCACCGGGCACAATATCTTCACATGAGGAATAGGGAAGGGGTATCTCATTATGATCGGGAGAAAAGGAAAATCTATAGTTTAACTTGCCCTCGGGAGAGAGATCGATGGCTTCCTCTTCTTCAAGCACTGATCCTTCCGATGCTTCTATAAGCACCTCTTTGCATTCTCCGGCCACACTTATGGTCCGTATTTTTCTTGTGAGAGGTATATCCTTTAATGTTTGAGATATGTCAAGCAATGGGGAAGCTTTAATCATTAAGGTATCACATTTTGATGCCAGAATGTCCATTATCCCAAGTATGTCAGGCGTGCAATTATGAAGATTATATACTCTTGAATTGGCGGAGCCTCTTCTTGCCGGATCAACGAAAATGAAATCAAAACGACCGGGATAAAGCCTCAGATAGTTGATAGAATCGGTGTTTTCCACCTTTAGGTTGGTTATCCCCATAGTTTCTGAATTATATTTCAGGGTAGCAGCCTTTAGGGAATCTGTCTCACATGCTGTCACATTCCTTACCTTCCTTGAGATAGCCATAGAATCAATTCCAAGCCCGGCTGTCATGTCCAGGACATTGGCGCGGGAGGGTATCAACGAGGCGTGAAATGCAGCCACACTTTCATGACTGGCTTGCTCATAGGCAATTTCCGAAGGAAAAACTGTGAGGGGATTGCTTATGAAGTGATTGAGTTTATGGATCCCTTTTTTGCGGAGTGCAATCTGTGTTATTGCAAGGTCAACATCAAAATCAAAAGACTTTCCGTGACTTTTCAGCCGGAGAGTGTTTATATCGCAATTCGTGTGTGAAGATATAAATTCGAAGAATTGAGTTGATAAATCAAAGGGAGTCATAGATTGCAGATGATTTTGGCAACAAAATTAATTAAGATAAGTCAATCAACAAAATAAAAACATTAAAAACAGCGTATATCATAACAGGGTAGATGCCCAATTTATTCAAATAGTTTTAGTATGTTGAATTTTGCAGCAATAGATTTTGAAACGGCAAATGGTTATCCATGCAGCGTGTGTAGCGTAGGCGTGGTGATAGTGAGGGATGGCAAGATAAAGGATCGGATTTACCGTCTTATCCATCCGGTGCCTAATTATTATAGTCCGGGCAATGTCAGGGTGCATGGGCTGACGAAAGAAGATACAGAGGCAGCAGATACGTTTCCGGAAGTATGGGCTGAGATAGCTCCAAAAATTGAGGGATTGCCTTTAGTGGCTCATTTTAGCAGATTTGATGAGAATTGCTTGAAGTCAGCGTTTCGGAGATTTGAAATGACCTATCCCGGATATAAATTTTTATGCACATGCACTGCGTCGAGAAAGACATTTGGAGCCAGCCTTCCCAACCATCGCCTCCCTACGGTGGCAAAGCGTTGTGGGTTTGACATAGCCGACCACCATCACAATGCGATATGGGATGCCGAAGCTGCTGCGATGATAGCTCTAAAAATATTATGACGTAAAGTGAGTGAATGAAAAATAGTTCCGAAATACTTTTATTTTGGTAGTTTTATTCTTTATGTTGTGGTCTCATGTTATTTTTTTTGTAATTTTGTGGTGGAAATCCCTTAGATAATAATGAAGCAAACATATATATATTTAAAGATAACGGTCATTATTCTTATTTTGCTGATTCCTTTTCACGGTGTAGCCAAAGACAGCAATAAGAATTTTACGGTTGTGGTCGATCCCGGTCATGGCGGTAAGGACTTTGGCGCATGTGATAATGGAGCTAAGGAAAAAGATATTAATCTTGGCGTGGCGTTGCAATTGGAGGCTCTTCTCAAGAAGAAAATGAAGGAGACAAATATAGTCATGACCCGCACCAGCGACAAATATCTTACTCTTCAAGAGCGTGCCGACGTGGCTAATAAGGCAAAAGGTGACCTTTTTATCTCAATTCACACCAACTCGGTTGATAAGAATAATAAAAACAGGAAAACTGTGTCAGGAAGTTCTGTCTATGTTCTCGGTCTTCACAAGGATGACAACAACATGAAAGTTGCCCAACGTGAAAACTCTGTGATTGAACTTGAAAGTAATTACGAGCAGAAATACAGTGGTTTCGACCCTTCGAAAGACGAATCCTACATTATTTTTGAGATGGCGCAGAAGAAAAACTTAAGCAAGAGCATTAAGTTTGCGGAAGATGTGCAGAAGGAGTTAGTGGGGGTTGGACGTGGCAATCGGGGGGTGCATCAGGCTGGTTTTTGGGTGCTGTGGGCCACCTCTATGCCGGCTGTGCTTGTGGAGCTTGATTTCATATGTAATCCCGGGGCAGCCCAATACATGACAAGCGAAAAAGGTCAGAAAGAATTGGCGAATGCCATTTTTAAGGCTATAGAAAAGTATTATGATAGCTGGAATGCTTCCAAAGTGAGTGGATCCGCTAAGCAGAAAGAAAAAAAAGATGACAAAACCACTTCAGCTGCTGACCTGATTGAGTCTCATAAAGGCGAAAAGGATAACGGAAACTCAGTGCTTGTCGGATCTGCTCAAAATGTTAGCAAAAAAAAAGTAGATACTCAGACCAACTCAAAAAACAAAAAGAATTCCTCCAATGGAAAAAGACGCCGTCGGTCAGAGACCTCCAAATCTGCCTCTGATAGCAAGTCATTTGAAACTTCTGACATACGCCTGCATTCTGAAAATGAACGTAATGGCCAATTACTCACATCTTCAGATACAGACGTTGAGATAACTCAATCAGTCACTGACGATAGAGATAAAGGAGGGAATAAGAAAACAAAGAAAGAAAAAAAGAAAAAAGAGAAACAAAAAAAGGAGAATAAAAAAAGAGATAAAAATTCACATAACGCAAAAATAGAGAAATTCGTTACAGTATATAAAATCCAAATATTAGCATCGGCTGACCTGCTTAAGCAAAACAATCCACGCTTCTGCGGACTTGCTCCAATTTCTACTTATAAAGAAAACAATCTTTATAAATATTTTTATGGAGAAAGCACTGATAAGGCTGAGATTGAAGAAATGCTGAAGGAAGTGAAAAAGAAAATTCCGGATGCGTTTGTGGTTACAAGTAAGAAAAGCTCAGGTTCAGCCAAAAATTGATTCCATCTATGAAAAAATTGTTTACAAAAGAGTTTATCATCGGAATTTCGGTGATTGTGGCAGTGTTGATTCTGTTTTTCGGGATAGATTATCTTAAGGGAATCAACGTCTTTAAACCAAGTAATTATTACATTGCCTCCTACGACAATGTGGCAGGACTTGAAATTTCAGCTCCTGTAACGGTTGATGGTTTTAAGGTTGGCCAGGTAAGGGAGATTAATTTCAATTATGAAAAACCCGGAAAAATTGAGGTTGTCCTTGCCCTTAATAAATCACTCCGATTACCCAAAAATTCACAGGCAAAAATTGCGAGCACCCTCATGAGCGGTTCTTATGTGGAGATTGAAATGGGTAATAGCAACGAGATGGTTGAGGTGGGTGGCACCATTCAAGGCGTTACTTCTCCTGACATGATGGCTAATATAACCGACAATGTGCTTCCGGCAGTTGGAAATCTTGTTCCGAAGGTTGACAGTCTGCTTACAAGCCTTAACAAAATTGTTTCCGATCCGGCACTTCTTAAGACTGTCCAGACACTTGATGATGTGGCAGAAAATATTTATGTTGCTTCCGGTAGCCTCAATAATGTGATAGGCAGGCAGGTTCCTTCTCTTTTAGGCAATGCAGGCAACGTCACCCGCAATCTTGACTCTTTGACTACTAATCTTAATGCCCTGTCGATAGAGCTTAAGCAGCTTCCCATTTCTTCGGCTATGGATAATGTGAATGAAGTGACAGCCAATCTTGTTAGATTCTCGAATCAGCTTAACAATGCCAACTCAAGTCTGGGAATGCTGATGCATGATCCGGAACTCTATAATCGCATCAATAAGATGACTGCTGATATAGATTCACTTATTATCGACATTACAAACAATCCGAAACGCTACATCAGCATAAAGCTTCTATAACTCGCATGATGACATTCAGAAGCCTCTGAAGAACAGATTAACAGAGCTTTTTTTTAATAAAAATCATAAATTTTCAAATTTGAAAATTTATGATTTTTATTTTGTTGATATTCAAATATATATTATAAAATCGATTTTTGCAAATTATTTTGCTATTGTTTTTTACGTTTTTTTGTCGTTATTTTGCAATCCAGTTTACTCGTTGCAACATGACGGAAGAATATAAAATAAAGTGGAATCGTTGCCTCGATATCATCAAAGATAATATCGGGGAGACTAAGACCAAGACGTGGTTCGCCTGTTCTTGGCCTATTGGCTATGAAGGCAACACTCTCACTCTTGAAATACCCTCCCGTTATTTCTTCGATAAATACGAGGAAGACTATTATGCCCTTCTGTCAAGCACTCTTAGAAAAGTCTATGGAAAGGATGTCAAGCTTGAATATCAGATGAGGATTATTCAGGATGATGATTCTTCAAAAGTGACAATTCAAGGCTCCAAGCAGAGTCTGGCGGTGAAGAATAAGTTTGTGCAGTCAATGCAGGCTCCCTCTCCTATGGGAGATGTGAGATCTCAGAAAAAACCTGATTTTGATCCACAGCTTAACGAATCTTTGACCTTTGAGAATTATTGTGAAGGGGAGAGCAACCGTCTGCCGGTGGCTATTGCCCGATATATAGCAGAGAACCCCGGCAAGAATGATTTTAACCCGTTTTTCTTATATGGACCGGTGGGAGTTGGCAAAACACATCTGATTCAGGCAATCGGGGTAAGGGTTAAGGAAAAGAATCCCCGGGCAAAAGTGCTGTTTGTAACGTTGCGGCAATTCCAGAATCTCATGGCTAATGCAACGATCCATAAGCAGATCCCGAGTTTTCTCAACTGGTTTCAGCAGATGGATGTGCTTCTCATTGATGATTTGCAGGAATTGAGTCATAAAGACGGAACAGCAAATGTGCTTTTCCCTATTTTTAATCATCTGCATCAAAACGGAAAGGCTCTTGTCTTTACATGTGATCGTCCTCCGGTGGAGCTTGATGGAATAACCGATAGACTTATTGACCGCTTTAAATGGGGCATAACTGAGGAATTGCCAAAACCTGATTTTGCACTAAAAAAGAAAATACTCCAGTTTAAGGCTTCAAAGAATGGATTGGATTTGCCACAGGATGTGATTGATATTGTGGCTTCTCGTTCCAATGGATCTGTGAGGGAGCTTGAAGGAATTGTGATGGGGATCCTCATGCGTTCAATTGAGTTTAATTGTCCGATAACTATCGGGCTGGCTCATGAGGTAATGAAATCAACCATAAAAAAGGTGGAGGAAAAGACAATTAATTTTGAAATGATTGTTGAAGCCACTGCCGGTTTTTACAGACTGAATCCGGATGTTATTTTCTCAAAAAGCAGAGTTAGGGACATAGCTGACGCAAGACAGGTGATAATGTATCTTTGTCATAAGCTGACCTCCTTGTCATCATCAGCTATCGGTCAAAAATTAAACAGGCGCCATGCCACTGTGCTTCATGGCATCTCGGCCATAACCGATCGGTTGCCCTATACCAAGGAACTTGCGGTGGCAGTTGAAAAAATAGAGGAGGGTCTCAGAAGTTGAGGCCCTCCTCACATATTGTGCTTCAGATAAAGATGGTGTAACTTATAAAACTGACTGTCATTTCATTTGTCAAGTTCATATTTCACTTTATCTACAAGTAATTTGATGTCGTGACTTTCTCCTCCGCCCTTTACAAGCATAGCGGTGTCTCCTATGATTTCATCTTCGAAATTTTTGAGGCTGCCCCCCGGGCGAGTGACACTCGTGAGATAGCTTTCGACTGCCTTTTTTAAATTCCCGGAAAGGTAATACGCATGGCCCATATTGATCCAATCGCTTTGTGAGGCCTCCGGCAATGTGGTTACTCTTCCATAATAACCAATAGCCTTCTCAAAATTACGGGCTATAAGTTCTCCCCATGCAATAGCCCTGAAAGTGCCGGGTCGGTCAGGCCGGATAAAATCTGCATGGTAGAAGTGGCCAAGGGCATCTTTTACGTTTCCTGCTTCCAAAAGACAATTGCCGGCACTCATCTGAAGACTATAATTATCAGGGCTATATTCAAGCGCCTTATTATAATATTCGGATGCTTCATCAAAACGGCTGAGCAAACGGTTGCATAAAGCAAGCTTTTTTACCAGCCAGGGGCTGTCAGGATTTAGAAGTTCTGCTTTTTTATACCACGCAACTGCTTCTTCAAGATTATTTAGCGAATTGTAGCAATATCCGATTTTTTCCCAGCGAAGGGGATCGGCAGGATTGTTTTTGTCTTGCCAGAGGAGAATCGGAAGAGCCTCCGCATAATAACCGCGCTTGAAGTAAAACTCTCCAACCAGATTCATTATCTCATCATCATCCAGAAGTTCAGCGATTATCGGCAGATTCATGAAATCAAGGGGGCGTGCGAAAGGATCATTGAAATCATTCTTTCTTGAATACAGTTTGAAGAAGCGATATATGTCTCTTATGTATCTTGTCACTTCTGTGTCAAACTTAGGTAGGCTTGATTTCAAATTTTTTTCAGCCATTGCTTCTTTAAGCTGTCCCATTTGTTCATCGAGCCTTTGTGACATGGTTTGCCGTTGAGTTTCGGGCATCTGGTCTAATGACAGGACGAATGAATATTTATCGGAGTCACACATAACTCCATCCATATCAAGCAGAAAAGAGAATCCAGTTATATGGTTTATGCCTGAATTCTGTAGGGCCGAGTGTTCAGTGGTAAAAGGGAGAAACCAGTTGCCTACATTATTAAAGAAAGGATAACTTTTCAGATTTGAGAAAGCCATCATCATCACGTCGCCTCCGTCCATCTGCATCTCGGTCAATTCCTTAAGTTTATCTCCAAGACCATTTTTGTTGAGTATATCCTCCCATTCCGGATTCACGTCAAGCATTTCAACATCAGAATCTTTGGTGATGTTTTTAAGTTTGTCCAGAATTTCCGGACGTAGTTTCATAAGTTCGGGAAGCACCTCATTCTGCATTTTTGTCGATATGCGTTGGGTGTCACGCGAACGAATGATGCTCATAAGAACTTCGCGCAGGCGCCGGTAAGTGATAATGGAGTCTTTCCAGAGAGTTAATCTGGCAGTAAGTTTGTGGTCGTGTCTGATCCTTTCCGGATGAGCTGCCAGCACAAGAATGATCGCAATAAGTGATCTGGCTGATAATCTCTCGTCTTTATCTGCCTCGTAGATATCCAACAAGGCAATGAAGCCATTACGATCATAATAGGCAAGGTTGCCAAGAAGAAGGGCAGAGATGATTTGGGCCTTAAATTCAAAAGGATAATTATCATCATCTATTACTGAGGTGAGTCGTCTGTATTCATCGGCAGGGGCCCCATACATTGTCCAGACATAAGAAAACAATGCGGACAAGGCATCATCGGTCTCTTTTATAAGAGGACGTCTGGCTTCCGTGTCAACTGCCAGTAAGGATTTTGAATAAACGGCCATGTAGTCAGCCAATCTTGTGGAAAGAGTGTTTTTCCTTATATTCTCAAATCTTCGCGTGGAGGAATAAATGTCAGGACTGTCAACCATTATCCGGCTTCTTTCAAGGGCATCATTTACCATCCGGAGTTGTTCCGTAATGTCGGTGGTGGTAGTGTGCCTTTCAGAATCATTATATCCCTCTACCATGTAATGAATCATATATTTATATGTGTCTTCAAGATTCTTAAGTTTATCTTGAAGACGTGGGTCAGCGTTAGAGGCAATTTTGCTTTTCAGAAGTCTGAACGCTTCGTGAAGGCTGGAATTGTCAAGAAGACGGTTCACTTTGCTGTGGAAAGAACCTTTGTTGTCGGATGCCATATATTTTAAAGGATAATATTCAAACGTTGTTTATTAATTGAGCGGCATAGAGCAGCCCGTCATACTATATTATTACAACAAATATTATGCCGAAAAAGTGCTGTGTGCCGAAAAAACGTAACATGCGACACCATCTCTTTCATAATTTTTTGTTAATTTTGCCCTCATAATCTAAATCAAATAATAAAATGGTAATACAACGTTGGCAATCTCTTCTTCTTTTAGTGGCAGCAGCCGTTATGGGATGTTTCACATTCTGTTCGATTGGTCAGGTGCAGACCAGTATTTTCACATTCAATTTTACAAGTCTCGGTTTCTATCAGGAAGGGATCCCAACCGATGGTGTGCCTGATATGATGACCCATACCTGGTCGTTCTTTATCCTTTCCTTGACCAGTGCAGTTTTACTACTGATAGATATATTCTTGTTTAAGAATCTTCCTTTGCAAAAAAAAGTATGTCTGGTGAGCATACTGTTTATTATAGCCTCCGGGGTGACATGCCTTTTTCTGGGGTATGGGGTTGCAGATGGTGGTATGGTCAATTGGTCGGGAGTAGTGACATGTCCGCTGATAGCGCTCATAGCTGCCATCATGGCCTGGACTTGCATGCAGCGTGACCATAATCGACTAAAGGCGGTAGACAGAATACGCTGATTTCATATTAGACGGACACCTGAAAAGCGTGTCCGTTTTTTATGGTAAATCAATATTTTAAAGCCTCGGATAAGAATTATATCAAAAACACATCCATTGGCTCAAAAAAAAGATTTTATTTTGAGATTAAATCATAATTTTTTTATAATTTTGTATTCATAATCAAACATATCGGACATACCCAGACATCCGATGTCTGGATTTTGTCCCGTTTTTGTGTCTATATCCTTAATCTATAGGCTAAAATGGAGCTTGTGTCCGACCTATGCATATAATCATGGCAAAAGAATTAAAAGATCTTACTAAACGTAGCGAAGACTACTCCAAATGGTATAACGAACTTGTTGTCAAGGCAGACCTTGCGGAACAGAGCGCTGTGCGCGGCTGCATGGTCATAAAGCCTTACGGGTATGCCATATGGGAAAAAATGCAACAGACTCTCGATAATATGTTTAAGGAAACAGGTGTGCAGAATGCTTATTTCCCGCTTTTGATCCCGAAATCTTTCCTTTGCCGTGAGGCGGAACATGTGGAAGGGTTTGCCAAGGAGTGTGCTGTTGTCACTCATTATCGTCTTAAGAATGATCCTGACGGCAAAGGTGTGATCGTAGATCCGGCTGCTCGTCTGGAAGAGGAACTCATCGTTCGCCCAACATCAGAAACCATCATATGGGGCACATATAAGAACTGGATTCACAGCTACCGTGATCTTCCGTTGCTCATAAATCAGTGGGCAAATGTTATGAGATGGGAAATGCGCACCCGCATGTTTCTCCGCACATCCGAATTCTTGTGGCAGGAAGGTCATTGTGCCCATGCTACCGCTGAGGAGTCGGAGGCTCGCACAGTTCAGATGATCAATGTCTACGCTGACTTTGCTGAAAAATATATGGCTATGCCGGTCATAAAAGGTGTCAAGTCGGCAAATGAACGATTTGCAGGGGCCTTAAACACCTATACTATCGAAGCAATGATGCAGGATGGCAAAGCACTCCAGTCAGGCACATCACATAACCTTGGCCAGAATTTTGCTAAGGCGTTTGACGTGACATTCATGAATAAGGATAACAAACCGGAATTGGTATGGGCCAATTCATGGGGGGTTTCAACACGTCTTATGGGTGCGCTCATAATGACCCATTCAGACGATAATGGTCTGGTGCTTCCTCCGCATCTGGCTCCCATTCAGGTTGTCATTGTGCCTATCTACAAAAATAATGATCAGCTTAAGCAGATATCTGAGGCGGTGGCTCCTATTGTGGATAAGTTGAAAGCTCTTGGTGTCAGCGTGAAATATGATGATGCCGACAATAAACGCCCCGGTTTCAAATTTGCTGAATATGAGCTTAAGGGTGTGCCGGTGCGCCTTGCAATCGGTGCCCGTGACCTTGAAAACGGCACAGTTGAACTCATGCGCCGAGATACTCTTGAAAAAGAGACGGTGGCTCTTGAGGGAATTGAAGAACGCATTGTGAACGAACTTGAAGACATACAGCAAAGTCTATTCAATCGTGCCCTCAAATTGCGTGAGGATCATACATATAAGGTCGATTCATATGAGGAGTTCAAGGAAAGAATCGAGAATGGTGGATTTTTCCTTTGTCATTGGGATGGCACTCCCGAAACTGAAGAGAAAATCAAAGAGGAAACAAAGGCAACTATCCGGTGCATACCTCTTGATGGGGTTGATGAGGAGGGAGTCGATATGGTTTCCGGTAAACCGTCTAAACGTCGTGTGATATTTGCACGTGCCTATTGATTCTGTCACTAATTAAAAAATATTGTAATGAAATTCGGAAATCTCATATTTCTCTCAGCATCACTTTCAATCTATGGCAACGCTGCTTTTGCCGCCAGTCTTTCGATTGAAGATTATTGCGACCCGAAGATTGCTGCTCCGGTTGCAGTAAAGGATATGACGCCCTTGTCGGATGGCGTGAGCTATGCCGCTGTCAGTGATGATGGCAATGCAATTGAAATTTTCAGCTATAAGACAGGGAAGAAGACAGGGGAGCTGTTCAGCATCTCTGGTGTAAAAGGTGATCTTAAGATTTCTGATTTCGAAGGTTATCAGATCAGTGATAACGGTAGGAAAATCCTTCTTTGGAATAACAGCAAAAAAATCTATCGTTACAGTTTTACAGCAGATTATTACGTATATGACACTATGCGCTCCACTCTTGCGCGCGTTAGTGAGAACGGCCAGCAGCGAGCTGCCACGATGTCGCATGACGGTCGTTTAGTGGCATATGTGCGTGACAATAATGTCTATGTCTCAAACCTTGACTACAAGACAGACATTGCGGTGACTAAAGATGGCGAGGTTAATAAGATTATTTATGGCATCCCGGATTGGAGTTATGAGGAGGAGTTTGGTGTCCTTAACACAATGTGTTGGAGCGGCGATGACTCAACCCTTGCTTTTATGCGGTTTGATGAGTCGCATGTGCCCGATTATTCTTTTGACAATTATCGCGGCTACTGTGATCCGGATCCTACTGGCGATCTTTATCCTGAAGCCTATACCTACAAATATCCTTTGGCAGGTGTGCCTAATTCGGTTGTCAGCGTGCATGCATATAGTGTAGATAACCGTATTACCAAGAAGATGGATCTGCCGATCACCTCCTCTGACTATGTTCCTTCCCTGGCATTTGATGGGCAGGGCGATCGTCTCATGGTAATGATCCTTAATCACGACCAGAACCATCTCCGGCTTTTCAGCGTAAATCCGGGTTCTACTGTTGGCAAACAGATTTTAACTGAAACTTCCGATACGTGGCTGAGTCCGTCGGCTTATCAGATGCTTGACTATGGGGCAACTGATTTTGTGATCGGCAGTGAACGCGATGGCCATAGACATCTGTATCTCTATGACTATAACGGCACTTTGAAACGCCAGCTGACAAAAGGCGATTATAATGTGACGTCTTATTACGGCAGAGATTCGCGTATGGGAATCCATTACATGCAGACCACTTCGCTTGGCGCTATAAATCGTAATGTGGCTGCTGTAGATTCCAAGGGTGTTTTGCGTCTCCTTAACAAAGAGGAGGGAACTGCATCCGCAAGTTTCAGTAAAAACTTTGATTACTATCTCCTTTCCTACAGTAGTGCGTTGCAGGCTCCGCAATATAGCCTGTTCAGTGCAAAAGGAGGTAAGCTGGCAGATGTGGAATTGAATAAAGCCTACATGGCCAAGTATGCGGAGGCACCTAAAATGGAGTTCCTGAAAGTAAAGAATGATGCCGGCGAAGAAATGAATGCCTTTATCATCAAGCCTTCCGGATTTTCTGAGTCTAAGAAATATCCTTTGATGATGTATCAGTATAATGGTCCTGAGTCGCAAGAGGTGCTTAATAAGTGGCGCATGGAGGGTATTTTCTATATTGCTTCCCAGGGATATGTCGTGGCCTGTGTGGATGGACGCGGCACAGGCAACCGCAGCACTTCTTGGAGCAGATGTGTATATAAGAATCTTGGCGACCTTGAGACAAAAGATCAGCTCGCAGGGGCAAAATATTTTGCGTCACTACCTTATGTTGATGCAGAGCGCACATCTTGTTTCGGTTGGAGTTATGGAGGCTACATGACCCTTATGGAACTTGGAAATCCGTCATGTCGCTTTAAGGCCGGTGTGGCGATGGCGGCTGTGACTGACTGGAGATTCTATGATGCCATTTACACCGAACGCTTCATGCTTACCCCGGGTCAGAATCCGACCGGATACTCTTCCTCATCTGCATTGAGATATACTCCCAATGTGAAAGGACGGTTGCTGATTATGTCAGGCACCAGCGACGATAATGTGCATTTCTACAATACATTGAAATATGCATCCAAATTCAGTTCGGAAGGAGGCATCTTCGACATGATGGCTTATGCCGGCTTTGAGCATAGCCTCAGAATGTGTAATGCAAGGGTGCAGCTTTTCAGTAAAATTGTGGATTTTTTAAATACAAATCTATAGAATATTAATCTGTCACCGGATTCTAAAGGCATCCGGTGACTCTCTCCGTTACTCATAAACCCGATATACGTATGGATGAACTTGGTAAAGTTAACAGTTTGCAGCTATACAATATGTGGAAAAACCTCACGGTTGGATTGGTGACGATAATCATTATGTTGTCGTTGTCAAAGATGCTTCCATATTTCGTTTCTCCTGTTATTTCCCTGGTGGCAGCTGCTTTTATTTATCTTTACATTTATAATTCGAAGTCTGCCGATGGAGGATCTTGCATGATTGTGCCTTATGCCGTTCTGATCGGGCTTATGGGATATTCGTGTGTGACAATAATCCTAAACATTATCCATGCCTGGGGAATATGGGAATTGCCGGCAGAATTTGTATTTTTTACGAATCCGTTCATCCCTTCATTGATTCTGAATCCGGTCTGCTTTCTGGTGATGCTCTACTTTGTTATGAGAAGAAGATCGCTTCACGTATGTGGAATTTGCAAGGAATGCAAGATCCATTCCGGTTCAAGCAGCACTAACCGTATTGTCGGCAATTTGTTTGCCCACGAGGCTTATTTCCAGATAAAGAACCTTGCCTTGATGTTTGGCCTTCTCTCCGTAATAATCTGGGCCTACTTCTTTATCTTCTATGTTAATATCAATATTAACGCACGTGATTGGTATATCTTTATCTGGCTTACGATCATTGCCTTCGTGCTTGATGAAATGTATTTCGTAGCAAGATACTATAACCTTTATCTTGATCTGAAGGAGAATGATGAGATAATCACTCCCGAGGAACTGCAAGATATGACTGCCAAGACTTACTTGCGCTATTATGTGATATGTGGTAATGATGTATATGTTGATTGCCATGCACTTGATCCGGCTGCACCGCATAGAGAGATTATTGACACTCCGTTTTTTACCAAGAGGACTGTGAATGGTATCTCAGTTGACGAAGTGAAACGTATAATTGAGAAAATGACCGGTTATGCCGGTGGGGAATTGAGGTTTTTTTACGGTAGGAAGACAGGTGAACTAAATAAACACAGCATTCTGCGTTATTTCTATTTCCTTGATGGAGATAAGAATGACTATCAGAATATGAATGTTGACGGTGAATGGATGGATTTTGAGAAATTAAAGTATATTTATTCAAATCATCCGGGAAAATTGTCGCCATTGTCAGTGATGGATATCACAAGGCTTGCAACTATTATTCTGACTGAGAAACTCTTTGATGAGAATGGTTTCCGTAAGTCAAAGATTAAGATGTATAATCCGTCGTTTAATTTGATTGACGTAAGGAAATCAACCCTCGATTTTCAAGATGACAAATGGATTGAGATTTCCATATTTAATTCAGATACGCCGCTTTATCGCCTGAAACGCTGGTGGCGTGGCATAATGAACGGCTCTAAACGAAAAGGCGAATGGAGATAACACGACCTCTTATAACGATATTGGGCCCTACCGCGTCCGGAAAGACCGGTAGGGCTGTTTCTTTATCCCGTCTTCTGGGAGGAGAGATTATCAGCGGTGATTCCCGCCAAGTTTATGCCGGCATGGATCTCGGAACGGGCAAGGATCTGGAAGAATATGGCGATGTGCCATATCATCTGATTGATATATGCCGCGCCGGAGAGAAATATAACCTACATCGTTTCCTGAATGACTTCAGGAAAGTTCATGAGGAGATTGTTGTAAGAGGAAATGCGCCCATATTGTGCGGCGGCACGGGAATGTATATTGAGGCAGCGCTGAGTGGAATCTCACTGCCGGTTGTGCCTGAAAATCCCTCCCTGCGTATGGAGCTTTCCGGAAAGAGTCTACCTGACCTCATAGAGATACTTAAAAAGTTTAAAACCCTGCATAATACCACTGACGTTGACACGGTGAAACGAGCTATCCGGGCAATCGAGATTGAGCATTATTATTCCACACATCCTGAGGAGGCGGTGCAAGCTGACAGGAAGTGCGCCAGACCACTTGACAGCGTGATCATAGGGATTGACGTGCCCAGAGAGGAAAGAAGAAAAAAAATCTCAGCCCGGCTTCAATCACGTCTCGATGACGGGATGGTGGCTGAGGTTGAAAGATTGATTGACGAAGGTGTTAATGCCGACGATCTGATTTATTATGGGTTGGAATATAAATTCCTCACACTTTATGTCATAGGAAAACTTACGTATGAAGAGATGAGGAAACAGCTGGAGATTGCCATTCATCAGTTTGCAAAACGTCAGATGACATGGTTCCGGGGAATGGAGAGAAGAGGATTTAAAATAAATTGGCTTCCTTATGATCTGTCGGAATCTGAATTTAATTCCCGGATTCTTTCCCTCCTGTCTTCTTACCAAATCCGGGGGCAATATTGACTTTGGCGCAAACAAGCAATGTCGCCACACACGCCGCCATCACAAGCCAGAAGAAATTGACATATCCTTGAGGGCCGTCGGCTCCGAAAATATGAAGTTGTGCAAAGCGGTCATGAAGCCAACCTGCAAACATTCCCGGAATCATCATTCCCAGGGCCATGAAGGCTGTGCAGAAGGCGTAGTGTGAAGTCTGGCTCTCCCCACGGCTGAAATAGATTAGATAAAGCATGTAAGCTGAGAAGCCGAATCCATATCCGAATTGCTCCAGAAAGATGGCTGTTGAAATCCAGATAAAATTTTCGGGTTGAAGCATGGCCAGCACACAATAGAACACGCATGGCAACGTCAGGCTTAAAGCCATTGGCCAAAGCCATTTTTTTAATCCTCCCTGTGAAATGGCCAGACCTCCTGTGATGCCTCCGAGTAGCAGGGCAATAACACCAACTGTGCCATTGATAAAACCTACTTGTGAGGTGGTAAGAGCCAATCCTCCCAGGTCTCTGGGAGCCACTAAGAATGGCTGCACAAGCTTTATGCATAATGCTTCCGGTAGCCGGTAGAGAAGCATGAAAGCGAGTGCCGATGCTATAAAGGGCTTGTTAAAGAATGTGACGAAGGTCATGCCGAAATCTTTTGCGATGGTCTTGGCTGTCACACCAGCTACCGGCTTATCGGCTGCTGTGGCAGGCATGGCTTTCATATGATAAAACCCAACTGCCAGGAAAAAGACTGAAAGAATTGAAAACACCCATGCCCAGGCTGCCGGAATATTTCCCAAAGTGGATTCAAGATACCCTGCAAGCATGACAAGCCCTCCCTGGCCAATTATGCTTGCAATTCTATAGAACGTTGATCGGACACCCACAAAGGCTGCCTGCTGATGTGGGGTCAGTTCAAGCATATAATACCCATCAGCAGCTATATCGTGGGTAGCAGAGAAAAATGCCATAAGCCAGAACACTGCCAAAGTTGTTGAGAAGAAAAAGCCGGTGGGAAGAAGAAAGGCGATGGCAGCCATGCTCACCCCGAGCAGAAGCTGCATCGTTATGGTCCACCATCGCTTTGTCTTAAACAAATCTATAAATGGACTCCAGAATGGCTTGATCACCCACGGCAGATATAGCCATCCGGTATAAAATGCCATCTGAGAAATTCCGATTCCCATATTCACATACATGAGTACCGTGAGGGAATTTACGGCAAAATAGGGCAGACCTTCTGCTACGTATAGAGTCGGTATCCACCACCAGGGTGACCTAATGGCCATTCTTCTGTTGAGTGTCTTCATCAGATTCCTACCTCAGAATATATTCTTTTGATCTCGTCTTTACTAAGCTGATCATAATCGCTCTCTCTTGGTGTAATAAGCAGTCCGGCCATATCGATACAGCCCGGACTGATCATCCGGTTGGTGGTGTCGGGGGCATAATAACATTCCGGACGGTGGGCTTTGCGTGGCACCACCACAAATCTAAGCATGCCGCCTTCACTAATCCAGAAGAAGGTGTTGACAAGCTTCGGATCCGTAAGTTTTCCGTCTGGTGCCATTCCTCCGAGCCTCAGTCCGGCCAGAAGTGTCTTCATGCCTTCCCGGTCAGGGGTCACTACTCCCGAGAAAACAAGATAGGGAGGCCGGATCGCGAAATCGTTGCTGCTACGTATGCCGGCTATGGAGTCGGGATGTTGCTGTCCAACGATTCTCAAAAGGGGCAACTCATCTTTTAAGACTGCCTGTAGGTGAAGATGATCGGGAGCTGAGGCTCCTGCGCTGGCTCCATTAAAAAAGATAGCCATTCCGGGAAGCAGCTCCGCTATCTTGACAATGTCTTCCGGTATTCTATCCTGCGGCCGGTGCTGGGTAGATACTATGGTCAGGTGGACGGGGAGGATAGGATAGGGGTTGACAAGCAGTTCCCAGCCGGGGAGTAGATTGCATATGATCTGTTCCGGCGGCCGATTCTGTCTGCATAGAAAGCATGGTCGTTCTGCAATCGTTTCCTTATCAATTTTGGCCCCTGTGGATACTATTCTGGCCGGATTCCATTGAATCTCAACGGGGAAGTTCCCAATCATCACCTGACACCGTTTTACTGCCATAAGGGCATCATAATTCTTTTTGGCGAGTGGCCAGTTAAGCAGTTGGGTTTCTATAAAGGTGGCAACTTCGTCATGACTCATGCTGTTCATCATCTTTCTCCATATTGGCTCTAATACGCGCGATTAATTCAACAGAACGGATAAAATCTTTGTATTCGTTGTGTGCGTTCACTTTTTCGATAGAGAGATCAGCATCACTGTTGCCCTGCCATCGCCGGCAGCAGTAGATAGGCTCATATATTCTTCCGACAGCATATTCACGGCATATTCTCAGAGCCATTGCATAATCTTCACCATAACTTACGTTGGGAAAAAGAATGCTTCTTACAATGGGGGTGAAGAAAGCTCGTGGCGCACCGAATCCGTTTATGCGTAATGCGTTATTGGGGCCGTTTAAGTCGGTCCATTCGCGATGGTCTATAATGCCGGGAGGTATGGGATTAAGATTGAAATCTGTCATCTTATAACTGCCTACGACCATAGCGCAGTGATCGGAATAGAACTTGTCAACTATCTTTTGGAGGACATCCGGATCGGGATACATGTCGTCAGAGTCAAGCTGAACTGCAAAACGTCCGCATTGTTCTGAAAGTATGGCCTTGTTCCAGCAGCCGCCGATATTGAGAAACTCATTGTCTTCAGCCTTGATAAGAACCAGACGAGGATCATGGATGCTTTCCAAAAGTTCACGGGTGCCATCAGTGCTTCCATTGTCTACAACAATTACATTGTAGATAAAATCAGTAATCTGGGAAAGAGCCGATTTTACAGCATCCCCGATTGTAGAGACTCTGTTTTTAACAGGGATTATGACTGAGGCTTCATTGACAAACTCATTTTCCGAGAAATTGATGCGTGTCGGAGTCATAGGCACGAGGGCATCCAGATCATTTAGAAACTCTGTGAACACCCTTTCCATATGTGCCTGATAGAAGGTATTGCGAGGGTTTACATAATCATGTTGTTTCTCACCACTCTTTCGGAAGTCAGTCTTAACTGCTGTGTAGAGATATTCCGACACCGCAGCCACTGTCCTTCCGATTGACATACGGAGGCGGAGGGCATACCATCCGCCATCGGGAGATGAGCTGTCTTCTTCAGTAAAATCTTCTGAAGCAGCTAACACATCTGCTGCATTCAGCACTACCACACATCCGAAATCGAAATCATCTCTCACCGATCCGAACTGATAGTCATTCACCGGATGAAGCGTTATGCGTGTGCCGTCTTTCTCCCTGAAATGGCAGTAGGTGATGGAAGAATCAGAATCGGAGGCAATCTCTTCCATACGTTGCATGAAATTTGAATCGAATGTAATCTCACGATCATCCAGCTTTACTGCCACAAACTGCTCAAGGCTGTTCTTGCATATTTCGTCGCGCAAAGCCTCAACAGTAGTAAATCGTATTATCTTCATTATTAAACTATTTTGACGGAAGTATTAGTTTATTTAATGCTCGAGGTAATTCAGGAGAGACTTCATGAGGGTGTCACGTTGCTGCTGACTGACTATTGCCTCAAAAGGCACACTCATAACTGCCCCGTTGCTTTTCCCACGTTTTGTGAGATAACCTGCCGGCATTCCCTCATCGAAAGTAATGAATATCTCGGCTCCCATTGTTCCTGCCGGAGAGAGCAGATCAGGATTTTCGACTATATAGTTTTTCTCATTAAGTGTGTTGCTATAGTTAAGATAGCCCCCTGTCATATGTGAACCTCTCGTGCGGAGACCTCCGGAATAAGGCTTTTGTCCTTCACCACGTGTGATGCCTAAAATGTTTTTTGCAAAATCACGGCTGCCCTCATCGGCGCGGTAGTCATATAGGTCGCTTATGATGTATTGACCACTCACGAAGAGGTTACCCCCGTGATTTGTGAAGTCGGTAAGCTCGTGCTGAAGACGTTTTGGAAAAGCGAAGAAACGCATGCCGGTGTTGCCGTTTCCGGTTACGGTCACTTTCTGTTTGCCGAGTATGAGGTCTATCGTCTTATAGTCTTTTAATTTTACATCGCCATTTTCAACAGCCCCGACACTTGCCGATACAAATCCCCGGCCGGCAGCTGCTATTGATGTGCCATGGAGATATGGATAATCAAAAGTGTTGCCGCCTATTACGGTTGCTGCATAATCGCCGTTACTTCTGCCGAAGCTTTCTCCGGCGTTGCGGTGGAATTCAGTTTGGTAGCCTATAAAAGAAATATCTTTGATGTAGGGTACCCCAAAATCGGTGTCAGCATTAAATCCTGCTTCACCATCATAACTGAAATGACCCGGTCCGCTGACTCTTGTGAATCCATTGACGATAAGCACCGGGGTGTCGTTTTGCTCTCCTTCCCGCAGCGCAAGAATTTCAGATGGGAATGAAAGGCCCCCTTCGTTGGCTGCCACGATCTTGAAGGAATGGATGTCATGGTCTGCAACATGCACTTCAAAATGGGTCGATCTTGTTTCAGCAAGCTTATGGAAACCGAGTTCGTCAGCCGATCTTTCAAATATAATGTATTTATCAGGGTCTGCAGTTGGCTCGAGGCGGTCAGTGGTTTTTTCCCAGCTAAGTTTGTAGACATTTTTCTTTTCCCTTTGGATGGCGAAGTTTTTTACCGGGAGGGGTTGGACTATAAATTTACGGTCTTTTCTCTCGGAAACAAATCTTCCAAGAGCCTTGTAGATGCTCCGGCTTACGGTAAATCTGAAAGCAGGGTCAAGAGCATACCACATATCTGCAAAATTCTGGTGGCTCATAAACTCTATGAGCGCAGTGGGCACTTCCGGCACACGTGCTTCGACGTAAGACTTATCCCACATGGAACGGCGTGTCCAGTTGGGTTCCCATGTCTGCCGTATGTCGCCTACGATTTGTCGCATAAGCATATCCGTCAGAGTTCGAGAGTTGCTTCGGGGTGTACCATCTATATACGAATCTCCTCCATTAGTATAATATATTCCGAGAGTTCCCACAAAGGAATCGTCTGCGCGTTTACCTGCATCCGAGTGGAGAGCCATCGTCACGTCGATCGGTATATTCAAGCCATCGTGATTGGGAAGCACTCTTGAACCTCCGGCAAGATAATTGACCCAGTGGCCTCGGTTCGTGTAGTCGTCTTTATAATCGTCGGTGCCATGATAAGGAGAGTAAATTTCTTCCGGCATTCCGGCCCATTGCAGCCAGTAGCGGGCCCCCTCCAGGAAACGTGGGAGACCGGAGGTGGTGAATTTTGGCATAGCGACATTCTCTTCGTCAATCTCAATCTCCTCCTCGTCATCCAATTCTGCTCCCAGTTCATATTCTTCCGGGGTAGAGGGATCAATATATATGTCTGAACGATGCCTGCTGCGGGCAATGTTGCCCATTCCGCCTCCAATTTTAACCGCATCGGCCGTCACTATTCTGTCGGCCTTGTTAGAGATATTTGTGAGAGTCACCACAGGTTCCTCATCGCTATATCCGGCCGTAAGTGGGAATGTGCCCAAATAGATCCATGTGCCACTTCCCATTGTCTGGTTAACACGGAATTCACGGCTGCCACCGGAATAGTTGACTGTATAATGGGCATCTTCTGTGGAATTGGGCACGGTTTTATAGCTTACATAGACGGCATATTCCCCGTCTTCGGGAATATCGGCATACCATGCTGCTACCGAGGGCTTCCCGGATGTGATGGTCTTTGTCTGTCGGTAGGTGCCGTTCTCAAACGGGTTCTCGGTGTCGCGGAAGTCAGGAAGATCATATATAAACCCTTCTTCCTCACCTGTCTCCCATGCACGGCTGCCTGTCATCTCCTTATAATAAGGCTGGGAGAATATCTGACCCTCATCATTGGTGTCATTGTCAACTATCACCTCATTACGGTTGGTGTCTCGCTCTTTGGGCAACATTACATAAGCCCCGGCATTCTCAAGCATTGGCACCACATAAGGAAGGACATAACTCATAGTGTGAGTATCTTCGGCAACTTGAAACAGTTGTGGCCGTTGCCAGAGCCAAGTGCCCTCGGCAGGCTTATAGTAGCGACCGTGACTATGCCATAGGGCCACGATGTCACCCTCCATTCCTCGCTTGGCATTTACATACGGTTCAGCAGCCACGACAAATGGTGGATTAACTCGGTGATGGGCGGGGAGCTTATCAATTGAAGTTATGTAAAAAGAATAGTTCTTGTCTCCAACGTTGAGAAGCACATAATAGTTACGGAGAGAATCCGGAAGAATGGAGGAGATATGATCGCGCATATCCGTCACTAATTCGCGGGTGACGGGCAGATACGTGAAATTTTCATTTAGGCTCACTTTCGCAGTGCGGGAACTATGATCTGGCTTAACGCTGTTAACCCGGAGTCCTCCGGGATTAAGGCTTTCAGGCAGCCATGCTATTACCCCATCATTAATCAGCATTGTGAGAGCATCGTTTTGGGGTGTCTCAACCGGTGGAGTATACTGCTTGTGGTTGATTGTTGTTGATTTTTTAGTTCTTTTCTTTTTTTTCGAGGAAGCTAATTTCCTTTGGGCTGTTTTTGAAGAGGTTGTCTTCTTTTTGGCCACACCAGAAGACGTTTTCTTCTTTGCAGAAGACGTTTTCTTTTTAGAGGATGAAGCAGACTTTGCCGAAGCACCTGTTGATTTCTTATTAGCTGATGCAGTCTTATTCTTTGAAGAAGTTGAAGTCTTTTTCTTTTTAGAAGCCGATGCTTTCTTTGACGTGGAGGCTTTTTTTGAGGAAGTCGTTTTGTTTTTAGAGGCCACTGCGGTAGTCTTAGCTTTTGTTTTCTTCTTTGCGGCGGCATAGACCTCTGACACGCAAATACTTGATAGCGTTACTACAAGCGCTATGATTATGGAAAGGAATTTCTTTGATTTCATTGCCAACTGAAAAAATAAACTTTATATAAGGAATTCTTAAATGATATAATGGAGGAGAA
>CAZQSD010000002.1:0-82214 GCA_964595885.1 uncultured Sangeribacter sp. | reverse complement strand
GTATAAGAAACTCGCCCGTGAGAACACAGGTACATTCACAGGCAAGGGTCTCAGCTTCGGTGGTAGCCGTCTTCGTCCTGAGGCTACTGGCTACGGCGCAATCTACTTTGTTCAGGATGTGCTCAAGAAGAACTGGAACGAGACAATGGAAGGCAAGACAGTTGCTATCTCCGGTTTCGGTAACGTTGCTTGGGGTGCAGCTCAAAAGGCTACTGAACTCGGTGCTAAGGTCATCACCATCTCTGGTCCTGACGGTTACATCTATGATCCCGCAGGTCTTGATGCAGAGAAGATCGAATATATGCTTGAACTCCGTGCTTCCGGCAATGACGTTGTTGCTCCATACGCTGAGAAGTTCCCCGGCTCAACATTCTTCCCCGGCAAGAAACCTTGGGAGCAGAAGGTAGACATCGCTCTTCCTTGCGCTACTCAGAACGAGCTTAATGGTGAGGATGCTAAGCAGCTTATCGCTAATGGCGTTCAGCTTTGCGCTGAGGTCAGCAACATGGGTTGTACTCCTGAAGCCATCGACGCTTTCATCGCTAACAAGACTGTTTACTGTCCGGGTAAGGCTGTTAACGCAGGTGGCGTAGGTGTATCTGGCCTTGAAATGAGCCAGGATGCTGAGCACCTCCAGTGGAGTGCTGCTGAGGTTGATGCCAAGCTCCATGAAATGATGAACTCTATCCACGCTGCATGTGTAGAATATGGCACACAGGAGGATGGCTACATCAACTACATGAAGGGCGCCAATATCGCAGGCTTCCTCAAAGTGGCTGACGCTATGATGGGTCAGGGCATTATCTGATGAGATGCCTAAGATATTAGGAAAATTAAACTTCTGATAGTTTATCCGTAAAGAGTAATTGAAAATAAGAGTAATTGAAATGTTTCATCAGCAAAGGCCGACCGCCCGTGAGGGTAGCCGGCCTTAATCTTATTCATTCATATTGGAAATGGAGAGCTGATTGTAATTTAAAGTGCTCAATCCTCCCCCCATTGGTGCAGGGTGGCAGAGGCAATGGATTGTTGCACATCAATCAAACGCTGGTTGGATGAGCCACGAAAAAGCAGATCAAGATTTTTCAATGATTCAACAAAAGGCCCGTCAACGATTACGTCTGCAAGCATGATGGCAGATTTTAACATGGGAGATGCAAGAATCTGTTCCCATGTGAAGCCGGTATAGACCCATACATTCCTGTCATTATCTTTTAGAGCCTTTATAAGATGGCGTGTAGATTCAGGATTAAAGAGCGGATCGCCTCCGGATAAGGTGACATTGAAATCTTCTTCCTTAACTATAGCCATTATCTCATCAAGAGCCATTTTTTGTCCGCTTTCTCTATCCCATGATTGCGGATTATGGCAACCCGGACAATAATGGTTGCATCCTGCCAGATAAATAGAAGTGCGGAACCCCGGGCCGTCAACCGTTGTTCCGCGCATTATGTTAAGAACGTTATAATCCACTGATAAAATAGATTTACTTATGAACCACCCGATCATTCAGTTCAGCAAGCTTTCCTGAATTCCAGCGATCTGTCGTGCCTACAAGATAACCGGTAATCCTTTGTATCGTCTCGAATTTAACTCCACATTTCGGGCAGTGAGTCTGTGCCTTATCTGCATTTTCATAGCCACATTTTGGACAATGGTTGCGGTTATGGTTGACAGATCCATATCCTATGTTGTATTGATCCATCATGTCTACGATCTGCATGATTGCCTCTTCATTATGGGTTGCATCTCCGTCAATCTCAACATAAAATATGTGGCCACCACGAGTCAAATCATGGTAAGGAGCCTCAATTTTTGCCTTATGGCGCGGTGAACAATGATAGTAGACCGGCACATGGTTTGAATTAGTGTAGTAATCTTTGTCAGTTACGCCCGGCACGATGCCAAAAGTTTTGCGGTCAATTTTGGTGAATTTTCCTGACAGGCCTTCAGCAGGAGTAGCAAGCACAGAATAGTTATGCCCGTATATATTACAAAATTCGTTTACCCGGTCGCGCATATGGGTCACAATCCTGAGTCCAAGCTCTTGAGCTTCTTCCGATTCTCCATGATGCTTCCCTACAAGGGCAATAAGAGTCTCAGCAAGGCCAATGAATCCTATTCCAAGTGTACCCTGATTGATAACCTTTTCAATAGTGTCGTTAGGACCAAGTTGATTGGCATGATTCCACAGCACACTCATCACAAGCGGAAACTGCTTGGCAAGCGCTGTTTTTTGAAATTGGAAGCGCTCCTCCAGTTGCAATGCTGTTGTGTCAAGCACATTATTAAATTTTTCAAAGAATTTGGCGATTCTTGTGTCCTGATCAGGGATACTCATTACTTCAAGTGCGAGCCTCACAATATTGATTGTGGTGAACGAAAGATTGCCACGTCCAACTGAAGTTTTTTCGCCATATCTGTTTTCAAATACTCGTGTGCGGCAGCCCATAGTGGCTACTTCATGGAGATATCGTTTCGGATCATCAGCTTTCCAATCAGTATCTTGATTGAATGATGCGTCAAGATTAAGGAAGTTAGGGAAAAACCTTCGTGCGGTGACTTTACAAGCCAATCTATAGAGGTCATAATTAGGATCGTCAGGCAAATAACTTACTCCACGCTTCTTTTTCCATATCTGGATCGGGAATATGGCAGTAGCGCCATTACCAACTCCTTCATAAGTGGAATTGAGCATCTCCCTGATTACACAACGTCCCTCAGCAGAGGTATCAGTGCCATAATTAACTGAGGAGAAAACAACTTGATTACCTCCACGCGAATGGATCGTATTCATATTGTGGATAAAAGCCTCCATTGATTGGTGGACACGTCCTACAGTCATATTGATGGCATGCTGCAAGAAACGTTCATCTCCTTCCAAGCCATCAAGAGGTTTTTTCAGATAATCCTTAAACTGTGCGTGGTATAGGTGTGTCAGATCCTTACCAGTGAATTGCTCAATAGTCTTAATCTCTTCAATGAAACTGTAACGTACAAAAGGTGCAAGATAAAAGTCAAGGGCTGGGATAGCCTGGCCTCCATGCATTTCATTCTGTGCTGTTTCGAGAGAGATACATGCGATGACGCTTGCGGTTTCTATTCTTTTGGCAGGTCTTGATTCGCCATGTCCTGCCACAAATCCGTTGTGAAGGATTCTATCAAGAGGATGCTGCACGCATGTAAGGCTCTTGGTAGGGTAGTAGTCCTTGTCGTGAATATGAATATAATTATTCTTTACAGCCTGTTTCACTTTGTTTGAAAGGAGATAGTCGTCAACAAAGGGCTTGGTTGTTTCAGAAGCGAACTTCATCATCATACCCGCCGGGGAATCAGTATTCATGTTGGCATTCTCGCGGGTGATGTCGTTGTTTTTTGCCTCAATGATTTCGAGAAAAATGTCACGGGTCTTCGCTTTTCTGGCAATAGAACGCTGATCACGGTAAGCGATATAGCGTTTTGCCACATCCTTGCGAGCAGATTTCATCAACTCAATTTCGACACGGTCTTGAATTTCCTCTACGGTCATTCTTTCCGCACCGTGTTTGCCGATTCTGTCAGTTATCTTTTGGATAAGCGGCTCATCTTCGCCAAGGTCAGTGTCAAGCATGGCTTTGCGTATGGCAGCTTTTATTTTTTCTTCGTTGTACCCGACAACGCGCCCGTCACGCTTTTCTACGATTTGTATCATTGTGTGCTTAATTTTTCCCGGTTTATTAGGATGATTAACTTAGATTTTGGTGTCTTTTAAAGACGGTACAAAGGTATTACAATATAATCTGACCAGCAAATTTTTTAACAATTATTTTAATCATAGTTTTCGTTTTGGAAAACTTTTTAGGAGAATAAATTTTTTAAATATCATGGTATCAATAATTTAAAAATTTTTTTGGAAAACTTTTAAAAATTTTGATGACTAAATAGTTGTAGATTTCAAGTTTTTTAATAAGAACATTCCCCCCTCGTGACTAAATGAATGACAGAAAAATATGTAACCCTCAGCCAATGAGCCTACATACCAAAAAACTTCATTAGATATGAAATTATTTGCCGCTGATGTGTTATATAATTGGGTAGATTATTCTGATTGGGTGATGGCTTTTACTCCTCATTGCAGAACGGGTGGAACAGAACTAATCTACCCGTAACAAAAATAACAGAAAGACAGTATCAAAAAAAGAAAAAAGAATCAAATAATGGTAAAGGTTACAAAAGAGATGGCTCTCGACTATCACGAAGAGGGTAAGCCAGGAAAGATTGAGATAGTTCCAACGAAACCATATGCTTCACAGCGTGATCTCGCGCTTGCATATTCACCCGGTGTAGCATATCCTTGTTTGGAAATTGAGAAAGATCCGGAAGATGCCTACCGCTACACTAATAAGGGCAATCTTGTAGGGGTTATAAGTAATGGCACCGCCGTGCTTGGTCTTGGTGATATTGGGCCGCTGGCAGGGAAGCCTGTGATGGAAGGAAAGGCGTTACTCTTTAAAATATTTGCCGGTCTGGATGCATTTGATATTGAAGTCGATGAGAAAGATCCTGATAAGATGGTGGAGGTGGTAAAGGCCATCTCACCAACTTTTGGTGGTATAAACCTTGAAGACATAAAGGCCCCTGAGTGTTTCATCATAGAGAAGAGATTGAAGGAAGAATGTAATATTCCCATCATGCATGATGACCAGCACGGCACAGCCATTATTTCCGGAGCCGGTCTGTTAAATGCTCTTCAGATTCAGGGAAAGAAAATCGGAGAAATCAAATTAGTGGTAAACGGAGCAGGAGCGGCCGCAATAAGTTGTACTCGTCTTTACGTGGCTTTGGGCGTTAACCCGAAGAATATAGTGATGTGTGATTCTAAAGGGGTGATTCGTGCTGACCGTCCTAATCTGAATGAACAGAAAAAAGAATTTGCCACTGAACGGGATTTGCAAACACTTGCTGATGCCATGAAGGGGGCAGATGTCTTCCTGGGGCTTAGTGTGGCAGACGTGGTAACGCCCGAAATGGTGAAATCGATGGCCGAGAAGCCAATTGTTTTTGCTCTTGCTAATCCTAACCCTGAAATTGATTACGAATTGGCTGTTGACTCTCGTCCTGATGTGATTGTGGCCACCGGAAGAAGCGATTTCCCGAACCAAATAAATAATGTGATCGGATTTCCATATATTTTTCGAGGTGCGCTTGACTGTGGGGCTACGGGCATCAATGAGGCTATGAAGATAGCAGCTGTACATGCGATAGCAGCTTTGGCAAAAGAGCCGGTGCCCTCGGTAGTTGATGAGGCATATGGGATGAACGACATTAAATTCGGTAGAGAATATATACTTCCGAAAGCACTTGATCCGCGATTGCTTACTTGTGTGGCGCCCGCTGTTGCACGGGCAGCCGCAGAGAGTGGCATTGCCAGACGCCCGATACCCGACTGGAACGCCTATCAGGTGAAACTCCGCTCGATGATGGGCGATGATGGGAAGATGATGAGGAAGATTGCCGAACTGGCCTCTCAGACCCCGCAGAGGGTAGTGATTTGCGAAGGCAATAGTGATAATATGCTGCGGGCAGCCATGCGCCTTGTGCATGACGGTATCTGTCATCCCGTCCTACTTGGTAATGAAGAGATGATAGGAAAGCGTGCTGCGAGACTTGGCGTGACGCTCGACGGAATTGAAATCATTAATCCACGACATGACCGTGAGGCAGAGCGTCGGGAACGCTATGCAAAGATCCTTTCTGCTAAGAAGGCAAGGGATGGGTTTAATTTTGATTTTGCTCTTGAGAAGATGTATGACCGCACTTACTTCGGAATGATGATGGTCGAGACAGGGGATGCGGATGCATGTTTATGTGCCACCTATTCCGCTGGGGAAAGTGCCGCCGGCAATGTTGCATCAGTGATAGGAATAGATGATGGTTTCTCACATTTTGCAACTATGCATATCCTTAACACCAGAAAAGGCACTTACTTCATTGCTGACACAGCAGTAAATCCGGACGCTGACTGTTCTGCATTGGTAGATATTGCACGACTTGCTGACAAGACAGTGAGATTTTTTGCACAGGAGCCTGTGATCGCTATGCTTTCCTATAGTAATTTCGGATCTTCCCAACATGTGGAAGCCACGACGGTGGCAGAGGCCGTGCGCATCTTGCATGAAAAGTATCCCGAAGTGCAGGCTGATGGAGAAATGCAGGCTGATTATGCCCTTAACACGGTTCTCCGTGATGAGCGTTTCCCATTCAATACCATAAAAGGAAAGAATGTGAATACGCTGGTATTCCCTAACCTTACTGCTGCGAATGCCACGAGCAAAATGATGCTTTCAATGGGTATCGGCTCAATTATCGGCCCTATACAAATGGGATTGAAAAAACCTGTCTATTTTATCAATAGCAATGCGGCTGAGCGCGAGATATATGACTTGGTGGCAATTGCGGCGCTTGAGGCAGCCGTTAAGAAATCAAAGGAATAAGAGTAATTAGCATCCTACAAATAAAATGCATATAAGACCTGCGTGAGTTACCGGAATATGTTCAGAAGCCGGCAACTCACGCAGGTTGTTTTTTATTTTTTCCAGAATGAAGGCACGAAGAGCAGGAGGATTGTGAATAACTCAAGACGACCTACAAGCATTATGAAAGAAAGCAGCCATTTTGCAATGTCGGGCACAAAATAATAGTTGCCACTGACACCGGTGATTTCTGTGCCGAGTCCGGTATTGGAAATTGCAGATAAACAGATAAAGAAACTATCTTTCAGAGGGAGACCTATAAGCACAAGTAGAGAACCACCGATTATGATCACAATGATGTATAGGAAGAGAAAGGCCAAAGTTTTCATAAGCACAGATGAGGGTGTACCCTTACCATTGATTGAGACTGTCGTGATGGCATTAGGATGCATCATTTTATAAAATTCGTTTTTGATAAACCGGAAAAGAACAATAAAACGGTCAATCTTAACTCCTCCTGAAGTGCTACCGGCACACGCTCCCATAATCATCATAATAATCAGCACTATTACGGCCAAGGGCCCCCAGTTATCGAAATCAGGCTCGGTCAATCCGGTAGACGACAAAATTGAGACTGCCTGAAAGAGCGGGTCAATTGTTACGTCGTCTACCGTGTGGGCCAACCCTCTCAAAAAAAGATTGAGTGTAAGCAACAGGTAACATATTAATATAATCATCACATACCATTTCAAAGCATCATTCTTAAAGGCCTGTTTGATGTTGCCCGTCACTCCCTTATATAGTAAGGAGAAATTTATTCCTCCAAGAAACATGAAGATTATAAGAATACATTTTATATAAAGGCTGCTGGTCTGGCTCATGGAAGTGTCGCTGTTGGCGAATCCACCGGTTGACATTGTTGACAAGCCATAGCACACGGAATCAAATAATGACATATTGGAAAATGACAACAGCAGAACAAGTAAAGAGGTAAGGGCAATGTAGACAAGCCACAGACTTTGTGCCGTAAAACTAACGCGCGGGCGCAGCTTATCATGGGTGATGCCGGTCACTTCTGCATTAAATAACTGCATGCCACCCTGATAATTTAGCATTGGGACAACGGCGAGGGTAAAAAGAATGATTCCGAGCCCACCAATCCACTGCACAACACATCGCCATAGCAGTATGGAATGTGGGACATCTTCAAGGGAATTTAAAACGGAGGCTCCGGTGGTGGTGAAGCCGCTCATTGTCTCAAAGAATGCATCGGTGACTGAAAGGTGAGTGCCACATATCAGAAACGGAAGCATCCCGAATAGAGAGAGGATAACCCATGTGAGAGCAGTCAGCACCACAGCCTCGCGTTTCCCCATCTCCCGACTTTTTGGTTTCATGGCAACCATTGCTGTGCCACATCCGGCGGTAATGCCTATGCATATGAGAAACTGCAATGCACTATGTTCGGAGTAGATCAAGCCAACAATACATGGAAAGATCATAAACACAGCCTCAATAGTGAGAAGCCAGCCAATTACACGCAACAGCATGCGAAGGTTGATGTAACTTCTTTTTTGAAAAATACGCATTTTTCTATCTTTCAATAGAACCATTTCTCAATTTTGCTTATTGTGCCGTTAAGGCAGAACACTACTACAAAATCACCCGCTTCGATACGTGTGTTACCACCTACAAGCATATACTGATTGTTGCGGGCCAATGCTGCAATTGTCATTCCGGCCGGTAGGCGAAGATCCTTTACAGGTGCTTTTGTAATCTTTGCTCCTTGCCTGACCACCATCTCCGCCACTTCAGCATCGGCAAGAGCCAGACATTTTGCATTGTCTTGGTCAGCATCAAGAAGAATCTTGAAGATGTGACTTGAAGCAAGGAGCTTCTTATTTATTATTGTGCCAATATTTAGATTTTCCGCCTGACTGACAAACTGCAGGTTTTCGACATCGGCTATTGTCTTCGGCACCCCGAATTCTTTTGCTGAAAGACAGCTAAGGATATTGGTTTCGGGATAATCGGTGAGAGCGAGGAAAGCGTCATATTGATCAATGTTGTTTTCGCGCAACACCTCGATGTCCCTGCCGTCGCCAAGCACAATCTCGCAATCAGGCAGAAGGGTTGCCATGGTCTCACAATGTTCGCGATCATAGTCAATGATCTTTATTTTATATTTGTCGTGATATTTTATCGCAAATCTCACCGCTATACGTGACCCTCCCATAATCAAGGCTTTTTTGATCACTATTTTTGTTTTGCCACAAAGTTCACGCACTTCCTGGACAAAGGGGGGAGTAGTGATAAAAAAAACGATGTCATCATACAGTATCTCATCGTTACCGTTTGGTATAATGGTTTTGCTGTTGCGCTTTATGGCTGCAACATGAAAATTGTGAGTCTTGACAGGGAGATCTCTGAGCTTACAGTTGATAAGAGGCGATTCACTATGGAGTTTCACGCCAATCAACAGCAAATTCCCATCATGCAGTTCCCCCCAATAGCGTGCCCAATTGTGAGAGAGGGCCATATTGATTTCATTGGCTGCAAGGTCTTCGGGATAAATGAGGAAATCGCTGCCAATATCACGGAGCACCTGCCGGTTAGATGGAATAAGAAATTCGCTGTTGTCAATACGTGCCACAGTCTTCTTTGCTCCGAGATGTTTAGCTATGGCGCAGGATGTTATATTGCGGGTTTCGTAGGGAGTAACAGCAATATATAGATCAGTGTTGCCGACCCCTACATCGCGTAGTGTCTCAAACGAAGATGTTGACCCATTCCACGTCATCAGGTTATAATTGTCGTTAATTACCTCTAAGCGTGTCTGATCGCTATCGAGAAGGATAATATCCTGATTCTCTTTCGACAGCAACTTAGCGAGATGAGAACCAACTTCACCCGCACCTGCAATTACAATCTTCATTTAGCAGAATTTTTGGTAAGGCAATTTTTGACAGCGGCTATGATGCCGTCAGTGTCATAGCCACAAATATGTTTTAACTGCCCGACTGATCCATGTGCCACCCACTTATCAGGCACTCCGAGTGAAACAACCTTAACTTTATCAGAGAGTGTATCAATAGCCTCTCTGACAGCAGTTCCGAAACCTCCTATGCGTGATCCATCTTCAACTGTGATGATAGTGTGATATTTTTCGGCTGCCTTACGAAGAATCTCACCATCAAGAGGTTTCATCCAGATCATGTCATATACATCTACGGAGATATTGTTTTCTTTCAGTTTCCGGGCTGCTTCCATTGCATCCTGGAGGACCGGACCAAGTGTGAGAATGGCAATATTTGACTCAGGATTGTCGATTATCTGTCGGCCTTTTCCTGATTCTAAATTCTTGAATGGTGTCTCCCAATTGGGCGTCGTTGCTTTACCTCTGGGATACCGGATAGCGAGCGGAGCATTAAATGAAAGTGCGGTGTGCATGAGATTGCGCAGACTTGCTTCATCAGCCGGAGAGGCTATGCTCATTCCTGGGATACAGTTAAGATAGGCGAGATCGAAAAGTCCGTGATGGGTAACACCATCTTCACCAACTATACCGGCGCGGTCAATACAGAATGTAACAGGCAGTCCTTGAATAGCTACATCATGGATTATATTATCATAAGCCCTTTGCAGGAACGAAGAATAAATAGCTATGAACGGTTTTTTCCCTGCGGCCGCCATGCCTCCACCAAAAGTCACGGCATGTCCTTCAGAAATGCCGACATCAAAGGCTCTTTCGGGCATTTCATTAGCCAGGAAAGTCATTGAGGTGCCGGTTGGCATGGCGGCTGTCACACCAACTACTGAGTCATCTTTTTTTGCCAGTTCCACGAGAGTATGACCGAATACTTCCTGCCAAAGCAGTGGCTGCCCATCGCTTTTCCCACTCTTGCGCTGTCCGGTAGAAGGATCGAATTTTCCGGGAGCATGCCATATGGTCGGATTATCTTCAGCCGGTTGGTAGCCTTTGCCTTTGACTGTGCAAAGATGGATAAGGCGTGGACCTTCCATATCTTTTATTTCACGAAAGATTTTAACCAATTTAATCACGTCATGCCCATCAATTGGTCCGAAATACCTGATATTAAGACCTTCGAATATATTTTGTTTTTTGGAAACAAGTGATTTCACAGAGTTGCTGAAACGTATGATGGCTCTCTTCCGGTTTTCAGTCAGAATGCCTTTGCGACGGAAATACCCAGCCATTTTATTTCTCCATCTGTTGTAGCCGGCAGATGTTGTGAGGTCGGAGAGGTAGCGATGCAAGGCTCCTACATTATTATCAATGCTCATGTCGTTGTCATTAAGCACGATAAGAAGATTATTAGGATTATTTGAAGTATTATTAAGACCTTCAAATGCAAGGCCACCACTAATGGATGCGTCCCCGACAATGGCTACGGTCTTACGATGTTCATGGCCCGGAGTGGTTTTATCAGCGATAGCCATACCTAAAGCAGCGGAGATGGAATTTCCGGCATGGCCTGCCACAAATGTGTCACATTCACTCTCCAATGGGTTAGGGAACCCACTTATTCCATTAAGGGTTCTTTGTTGTGAAAAGACATCTCGTCTGCCAGTGAGGATTTTGTGGGCATATGCCTGATGGCCTACATCCCATACGAGCCGATCGTCAGGAGTGTTATAAACGTAATGTAACGCTACAATAAGGTCAACAGCTCCCATACTTGAAGCGAAGTGACCCGGATTAACCGATAGATTGGCTATTAAGAACTCCCTTATTTCCTGACAAAGTGCGGGAAGCTGTTCAACAGACAATTTCCGCAGGTCAGAAGGTGAGTTTATTCTCGATAATAGTGGCAGAGGAATGCCTTCGTTATTGGGTTCCATTTGTTATTCTCGATTGTTATCTTGCCGGAAATATTTTTTCCACAAAGGTACGAATATGATTATTCCGGAGGCAACAATAAGAAATATATTCTTAAGGTTAATGCCTCCTCCCTGTAATATGAGTGCTTGGCAAAGCCATACCCACACCAGAGCCAAAATGGTTAAACCGGCTATTTTAACAAAATTCTTCAATATTGCGAAATTAGCTAATTTTTCTCATATATCAAACAAGAAGTGGATTAATTTTTATGCTGGAATTAAAAATTAGCTGAGTAATAGCGGATTAGATATAATAATGTTGGACTAATTATAGAGAGAACAGATAAGGGAATATTGAAGTGTAAGTTTTTTTAATCATCTCATCAGCCAAAATTATGTTTTAAGTGTTATAAAGTAAAAACAGATAAATTAATTATAAAAACATTTAAATTAATTACTATGAATACACGTTTACAAAATATTCTTTTCATTTTTCTTGCAATGACTGGAATTACTATGGCATGTGATAAGGCTGAAGATAATTTAGCGTATGAATATGGGCTGACAAGGGGTCTGACTGAAGTTCCTCAGAGGCAAGATTCCATATTGCCGCAAGAGGAAAAGCCTTTAAGCTTTACATCTGCTGAGGAAGCATTAGAATATATGAAGGAATCTGAACATTGGGACGAATATAGTCACGGCATTTTGCCAAAAATGACTGAAGATGCTCTTGAGTATGCCACAAAATTGCTTAATAATAAACATGACGGTTTTATTGTGGTGGATAAAGGGAGAATGAAAGTCATTAAGTTTGATAAATATGGAGTGGAACAGACCAGTTTTGGAATGGCATGTGCAAAGAATTATGGCACCAAACATAAAGGTTGGGATTGTCGTACTCCAGAAGGCTTTTTCTCAGTTAAAAAGGTGCATAATAGTGAGTCGTGGCATTATGTAGATGAAAATGGTGTTGAGAGTCCGAAGACAGGTGAATTTGGCCCACGTTTCATACGTCTGAACACTCCAATCACAAATTCTATCGGTATACATGGCACATCAGCACCCTGGAGCATCGGAGGAAGACGTAGTCATGGCTGCATACGTCTTAATAATGAAAATATAATGAAACTGGTAGAAATGGTTGATTCCGGCATGCCGGTAATAATCAGTCCCGGGAAAAAAGATATGGCTGTCAATAGGGCGGAAGGATATAATATTCCGGCTATTAAAACTGTTGTTGAGAGCTGATTTTTCAGATAGGGTAGGGGAGTATTTAAAGCTTATTGGGAAATTTTTTGAAAAAACTGAATCTTTTTGAAATATCATCTTAGGAAAAAAGTGATTTTATCGTTAACTTTGCACTTCGAAAAGAAGAATTAATGAAAAAGAAATACGATACCTATAATCCTACAATTCCTGAAACGGATGATATTCCAGATTATGAAAATCTGGCGACTCCAGATTATCCTGACACTTCGGATAGCACGGAGTCGACAGACGCTTTGGATAATTTGCCTTCTGTGTCGGATGAATTTAAACCATCATCTCCGAAGAGGCCATCTGAAAAAGGCGATACGAACAAAAGGGAAAGAAAGCAGGCGGCTCCTAAACCGACTTCGGAAAGAAAGAATCGGAAAGAGGTGCGAGAGCCCAGGGAGATTCGCGAACCTAAAGAACGTAAGGTCCGCAAAACGCCTCAGGTACCTCTTGACCAAAGAATCAAGGCTTTTGTCAATAGTCAGACCTTCCGTTGGTTATTGGGTCTATTTATGGGATTTCTTGCTGTCTACCTCACAGTGGCGTTCCTGTCATATTTCTCCACATGCATAAAAGACCAGTCGGAGGTTAATAATACTCCGATAGGTTACTCCATGTTGATTGCCAATAAGGCAGGAGAGGGGGGCGCGCGTATATCTGAATTCCTGATCAATGAATGTTTTGGTCTGGGGTCATTTGTGATAATAGTCTGGCTTTTTGGCATGACCCTTAAGCAACTGGTAGGAAAACCTCGGTTTAAGTCTGTTGATTTTACGATAAAATCTTTGGTTGCCCTTATAACCGTTTCACTGATTGTTGGCTTACTCACTATAAGCTTCCAATCACCTGTGAACTGGGGAGGTTATCACGGAAGATATGTAAATGAATTTGTCATGCATTTCCTTGGAATGACCGGAGCTTTGATTCTATGTGTGTTTATGATATCATGTTTTGTAGTTATCTGTCTGCGTGATTTGATCAACTGGATAATTCAGATAAAACGGAAATATGATGAGAAGAAACGTATTGAAGCAGAGAAGCGGGAACTCCGTCTTCAGAGGGAACAGGAGATAGAAGAGATGCGTCATTATGAGCAGGTAGCGGCCGCAAAATCCGGGGAAGGAGCTGCTGTGTCAAATGATGAGGCGGTTGAGGATGACAAACCCATGACATTCTCGAATGTCGAGACAGGGCTATATACTTCCCTTCCTGATTTTGAGGATTCAGAGGAGAAAAAAGCAACCCATGCCGTGCGATCAACAGATATCAATCAAACGGCTCAATCGCCTGTAGCTTCTGCTGATAAGGAGCCAATACATATGGCGGAGCCAGATGCAGGGGGGGAGAAGATAGAGGATCCTGTTTCGGATAACTCTGCTGTAGATCAAGTTTCTACGGAGAGTGTTCCGGTGCCTTCTGAGGTGGATATTGAGGAAGATGAGGAAGATCCCATGAGGATCAATGTGAATACAATTGATCAAATCGAGCCGCAACGAGTTGCTGAAAACACTGGAGTGCCCCAGAGACGTCCTTATAAATTCCCGCCGGTGGAGATTTTGCGTGATGGAGTGGTAAAAATAAGTGTCGATGCTCAGGAACAGCTTGAAAATAAGGATAAGATCAGGAAGACGCTACTTGATTTCGGTATTCCAATCATAAGCATTGAGGCTACCGTAGGTCCTACCGTGACCTTGTATGAGATTGTTCCTGATAAAGGCGTGAGGATAGCCAAAATACGCTCATTGGTAGATGACATCGCTCTATCGCTCTCCGCTGAAGGCGTGCGAATTATCGCCCCTATTCCAGGCAAGGGGACAGTAGGTATCGAGGTAGCCAACAAAGATCCGCAGACTGTGTCAATGCGTACGGTAATAAAATCACGCACATATCAGGAATCAAAATACAAATTGCCTATTGCTTTGGGTTCAACTATTTCCAATGAAGTGTATATAGCCGATTTGGCAAAGATGCCTCATTTGCTGGTGGCAGGCGCAACTGGCCAGGGTAAATCAGTTGGCTTGAATGCCATAATTGCCTCCTTATTATATAGAAAGACACCAGATGAGTTGAAGTTCGTGATGATTGACCCGAAGATGGTGGAATTCAGTCTTTATGCAAAGATTGAGAAACATTATCTTGCCAAGATTCCGGGAGCTGAAGATGCAATAATAACGGATATGGATAAGGTGGTAGCAACGTTAAGCTCGCTATGTGTAGAGATGGACAACCGCTATCAGCTTCTAAAGGATGCTCATGCCAGAAATCTAATAGAATATAATGACAAGATAAAAGATGGAAAGCTTAATCCTTTGGATGGTCATAGGTTTCTGCCTTATATTGTTGTGGTTGTCGATGAGTTCAGTGATCTTATCATGACAGCCGGAAAAGAGGTGGAGATCCCAATTGCCCGACTCGCCCAGAAGGCTCGTGCTGTGGGCATGCATGTCATTATAGCCACGCAGCGCCCTTCTACTAACGTTATTACCGGTATAATTAAGGCAAACTTTCCGGCCCGTATCGCATTTAAGGTAAGTTCAGGAGTTGACAGTAAAACAATTCTTGACACCACCGGTGCACAGCAATTGATTGGACGTGGCGACATGTTGATAAGCAATAGTTCCCCGATGGTGCGTGTGCAATGTGCGTTCATAGATACCCCCGAGGTGGAGGAGATTTGTGATTATATAGAGCGGCAGCCCTATGGGCAGGGAGCATATGAATTGCCTGATCCGGTAGTGACTGGCAATGGGGAGAGCGATAGTGAGATAGGAAATAATTTCGGTGATAAAGATCCTCTGTTTGAAGAGATTGCACGTCTTGTTGTCACTTCCAATACGGCCTCCACATCTTCTTTGCAGCGCCGTTATTCTATTGGATACAACCGTGCCGGAAAGATCATGGACCAGCTTGAGGCGGCCGGGATCGTCGGTCCTGCGCATGGAGGGAAACCACGATCTGTGCTTGTAGATGCCATAACTCTTGAATCAATTCTAAATCCATAAACGAAAGGCTATGAAAAGAAAATATATTGTAATGATACTTTTGGGCGTGGTGGCCATGTTTTTTGCTAACCCTTCATATGGCGCATTAACTCCGGAGCAGGTGGCACAAAAGGCCGCTTCAGTCATTACAGACTCCAAGACTATTTCTGCTTCTTTCTCTCTTAACGGCAATGGCAGGAAATCTAATGGTTCAATAAAAAGTTCGGGGAATAAATTTGTCGTGAATCTTCCGGAAGTTTCGACATGGTATAACGGGAAAGCCCTCTATACGTATAATCCGAGAATTGGCGAGACGACTGTCACTACACCGACAGCCGAGGAACTCATGGAATCAAACCCATTGTTGTATGTAAAAGGTGCAGGAGGGAATTACACATATAAGTTCTCTCCGGTAAAACGTAATGGTAAGTATGTGATCGATCTGTTTCCGATAAAAAACAAATCCGGGTTAAAGAAACTTACGTTTACTATAAATGCAAAAACTTTTCATACTGAGAGAATAGTTGTGACTACTTCAGGAGGCGCGATGACAATCGATGTAACATCTTTCAACCCGGGTGCTCCTGTCAACGCTTCCGATTTTGAATATCCAAAATCAAAATATCCAAAAGCGGAAATAATTGATCTGAGATAAAGAATGTATACGAAATTGAAATAAAAACGTTTTATATATAGATTTTAATCATTTATCATTATTTCTCTCCATAATATTCTTTGTTATGGAGGATAAACAAAAATTAAATATCATGGCAGAAGAAAAAACTCGAGTACTTGTGATAGGCTCAGGGCCGGCCGGCTATACCGCCGGATTATATGCGTCAAGGGCAAACCTTCGTCCGGTAATATATGAGGGTAACCAGCCAGGTGGCCAACTCATGCAGACTACTGAAATCGAAAACTTCCCCGGCTATCCGGAAGGAGTTCAGGGGCCGGAAATGATGGAGCATTTCCGTCAGCAGGCACTCCGTTTTGGAGCTGACATACGCTCAAGAGTAATAACCAAAGTAGATTTTTCAACCCGTCCTTTCCGTTGCGAAGATGAGAAGGGTGATGTGATTATTGCTGAGACTGTAATCATCTCTACCGGCGCTTCGGCAAAATATCTTGGCCTGGCTGATGAAGAGAAGTATCGTGGATTGGGTGTAAGTGCATGTGCTACTTGCGACGGTTTCTTTTATAGAAAGAAAAATGTGGCTGTAGTAGGTGGTGGTGACACTGCCTGTGAAGAAGCCCTATATCTTTCCACACTTGCAAAGAAGGTTTACCTTATTGTCAGACGCGGTGTGTTACGTGCTTCTGACGTAATGCAGCGCCGAGTAAAGGAAAAAGAGAACATAGAGATTCTTTTCCATTGCAACACCGAGGGCCTTTATGGAGAGGATGGTCTTGAAGGGGCACATATCGTTAAAAATATAGGCACTCCCGAAGAGTCAAGATTCGATATTGAAATTGATGGCTTTTTCCTTGCAATCGGCCACAGACCAAACACAGAGATCTTCCGAGGTCAAGTTGATCTTGATGAGGAGGGATATGTAAAAGTAGAAGGGGCCACCACCCTTACCAACGTGCCCGGTGTGTTTGCGGCCGGCGATTGTGCTGACCCACGTTATCGTCAGGCAATTTCTGCGGCCGGCACAGGATGCCGCGCTGCCTTGGATGCTGAAAAGTTCCTTATGGAACATTCTGAGCTGTAAAAGCGTTTAATATACGTAGAGAGAGTCCGTGAGGAAAATCAATATCGGTCTCTCTCTACGCATTGTCTAAATAAATCGGCTTAACACTCTCAAAGCAGTTTTACATATGGAGAAAAGAGACAAAAGGTTTGCACTTGATGTGCGCTATCTGCGCATGGCAAAGATATGGAGTGAGAATTCATATTGTGTGCGTAGAAAAGTAGGTGCACTTCTTGTTAAGGATAAGATGATCATATCTGATGGCTTTAACGGCACCCCTTCGGGTTTCCCGAATGTATGCGAAGATGAATCAAATGTCACTTTCCCTTATGTGTTGCACGCTGAGGCAAATGCCATTACAAAAGTTGCCAGAAGTAATAATTCAAGTGACGGAAGCACGCTTTACGTCACGGCGAGTCCGTGTATTGAGTGTGCGAAGTTGATTATTCAAGCAGGAATCCGCAGAGTGGTTTTCTCTGAATTATACAGGATAACAGACGGTATAGATCTTTTGAGAGAAGCCGGTATAGAAGTGACCCATATCCCTGAAGTTGATGAATAATAAAAGAAATCTCGGACTTGTAGCGATCCCTTTGTTGTTGAGTTGCGGCATTATTGGAGGGGTGTTTATTGGCTCTTACATTACAAAGAGGAGTCTGTCTCCGGAGCAAGAGAAGCTCCGTACTGTGTTACGTCTTGTAGAGACAGAATACGTTGATAAGATTGATATTGATTCTCTTATAGAAGCCACTTTACCAAATTTGCTGACATCTCTTGATCCTCATTCTGCCTATATATCATCTGATGAGTTGACCGGCGTCAACGATGATCTTGCGGGTTCGTTTAGTGGGGTGGGTATTTCCTTCCAGATTGTCAATGATTCAGTCAGGGTAATTGAAGTAATTCCAGGAGGCCCGGCAGAGAAGGTAGGCATTCTGCAGGGAGACAGAATTATAAAAGCTGATACGGTTTCTCTCACAGGAAAAAATGTCACATCAGAAAGTGTATTTAAAAATCTAAGGGGACAGAAAGGAACGAAAGTTGAGCTTCTTGTAAAGCGTAGTAATTCACCTGAAAATTTAAAATTCGACGTTATCCGGGGTGACATACCTGTTAATTCAGTTGATGTGGCTTATATGTTAGATGAGGAAATTGGTTACTTGAGAGTTACAAAATTCTCCCGAAATACATATATGGAATTTTTCAATGCCCTTAACGATTTAAAGGAAGAGGGGGCAAAAAAATTTATTATAGATCTTCGGGGGAATAGCGGAGGATTTATGGATCAGGCAATCTATATGGCTAACGAGTTTCTTCCGGCGGGGAAAATGATTGTCTACACCAAGGGTCGTCGGCATGAAAATGAGACGATGGCCATAAGCGATGGCAGTGGTAAGTTTCTTGATGCAGAAATAACGGTGCTTACTAATGAGTCGTCTGCATCTGCCTCTGAAATCTTTGCTGGTGCCATACAAGACAATGATCGTGGGTTGGTGGTAGGACGACGCACATTCGGTAAAGGTCTTGTGCAGAATCAGACTGAACTACCTGACAGTTCTGCGATTCGCCTCACTGTAGCACGCTATTACACTCCTTCAGGTCGTTCGATTCAGAAAGAATATGTAAGAGGGGAGTCAGAAAAGTATGATCTCGATCTAATAGATCGGTTCACTCACGGTGAATTCTATAATGCAGACAGTGTAAAGCTTGACAAAAGTAAAATCTTTACAACGTTAAATGGAAGAACAGTATATGGGGGAGGGGGCATTATGCCCGATATATTTGTTCCGGAAGACACCACAGGCTATACATCGTATTATATTAATGTGGCAAACAACGGCTTGATACAGAAATTCGCATTCTCTGTGGCAGACAAATATCGTGATATGCTTAATGGTGTGAAGAGCATAGATCGTCTATTGAAGATTCTGCCGCGTGACAATACGTTACTTGATAATTTCGTGTCATATGCTGCCAAGAACGGTGTGCCTGCAAGATGGTATTATATTAATCAGTCGCGCGATTTGCTTCTTAATCAGATCAAGGCAATGATTGCACGTGATGTCTTGGGATATGCTTCATTTATTGAATTGCTTAATGAAGACGACAAGGCAGTCGGAGAAGCCAAGAGTCTGCTTAAAGCAGGCAAGTCGCCGGTCGACATAAAACTGGAAAAATGATGGAAAACACAAAAATGATGGAAAAGAGTGAAATCAGACGGAAGGTGAAGGCTTTGCGCACATTACTGTCTGATGCAGAAAAGAAAAGTGCTGCCCAAGAGGTGTTCGACCGTCTTGAGCAGACCGCAGCGTTTATTTTGGCTGATAGAATTTTGATGTATCATTCACTTCCAGATGAACTCTACACCCATTCGTTTTTATCAAAATGGGCGGCAAAGAAGCATTTCTTCTTGCCCAGAGTTAATGGCGTGGATCTTGAGATCCTTCCCTATGAGGAGTCAAGACTTGAGCTTGGAAGTTTTCATATAGAGGAGCCAACAGGTAATAATACGGTTGATCCAACAGAAATAGAACTGGTGGTTGTGCCTGCAGTGGCTTACGACCGTAAGGGCAACCGACTCGGAAGAGGTAAAGGTTTCTATGACCGTCTGTTGAAGACCACAAAAGCTACTAAAATAGGAGTAGGTTATGAATTTCAGCTTTATGATGAGCTTCCAACCGAACCTCATGATGTTGGAATGGACATAATAATAACCCAGCGTTCTACGGTAATAGTTAAATAATGCCTCTATATAATATAGACTCAAAACTCTCAGATGCCATTATGACCCATCCTTCTCTAATCCCGGTTATCAATCGGTTAGGAGTTAGTCTGGGAGTTGGAGACAGATTTATCGGGAGGATATGTGAGCAGACACATATCCCTCCCGACTTTTTCCTTTCAGTGATCAATACATTTATTGATGAGGAATACTTTCCGGTGAATGCGAGCGATGCATTCTCTGTAGAAATGACAATAGACTATCTGAGGAAGACAGCATGGTTTTATCAGAATGTGCAATTGCCCAATATAGTCAGACATTTCTCTTCCCTTATAGAGCGTAGTGGCACAGAAAATAATCTTGCATTGCTTCAGAAGTTTTTTTTTGACATGAAGCAGCAGCTTGAGTGGTGTCTTAGGCATGAAGAAGACCAGATTTTCAAGGAATTGGAGAGAGGCGAGATGCCGAAAGATATTGAGGCAATTACAGATGGTTATGCCGAAGTAGGAGAAAAACTGCATGACCTGCTTACTTTTTTAGTGGTGCATCTTCAGGGGTATTATGACCGTAATTTGTGCATGGCGGTTGTGTCGGCTGTTTTTGCATTGGAAAAAGACATGCGGCAGAATAACCGGATCCGCACACGCATACTCGTTCCGTTAATATCTGGGTAGAGATTACGAGATGAATGATAGAGTAAGAATTGCTGTCATAGGCTTAAACACGTTGGAGACCATCGGAATCAGGAGTCTGCTTCATGATGAGAATGATGTGATGGTAGAACGTTACAGAAACTTTAAAGATTTTTATCCGGTTTCTGACAACATTGATGGATATGTGGTTGAGAGTGGTGAGTTCGTGTCAAATATTGATTATTTCTTACCTCGTAAGCTAAAGACCATAATAGTATGTCATATGGACTCAACGTCTTGTCAAACCGGACTTAATGTCGTGTATTCTTTTTCTGATGAGACATATATTAAACAAGCCATAAGGACACTGTTTCAGAAAATTTTGGAAAAAGAACCTCAGCCGGACACTCTTTCGTCGCGTGAGACAGAGGTGCTTAGATTGATTGCATCCGGGAAGTTAAACAAGGAAATAGCTGACGAATTGTTTATCTCAGTCAATACTGTGATAACCCATAGGAAGAATATTTCTTCAAAACTTGGCATAAAGTCAGCATCCGGATTATCACTGTATGCGATGATGAATGGCATCATATGAAATAAAACCACGATATTTAAGAAAAATTTATTGTTTTTCGGTAAATTTATTTTGATAAAATAAAAAAATCGTATAACTTTGCATCGTGACAACTAAATAACAAGGCAATTATGTGTTTTGAATGGATCTGCTTTATCTCCCGTAAATGTAGAAATCCACAAGTGGTTGTCAATTTAGATAGAGTATAACCAAAACAACTATAATAATAACTTAAATTTAACACTTATGATCAGGAAAATCTTAAGCATTGCCATGTGCCTTATGGGCATGCTTTGCGTAAGTGCTCAGATGCCGCAGCTCACGCCACTTCCGCTCAATCCGAAGGTGAAGTCAGGTGTGTTGCCCAATGGCTTGAGCTACTACATCATGCACAACGAGGAACCCAAAGAGAGGGCAAATTTCTACATTGCTCAGAAAGTTGGTTCCACACTTGAAACCCAAGAGCAATTGGGTCTTGCTCACTTCCTTGAGCACATGGCTTTCAACGGCACATCACATTATCCAGGAAAGAACATGCTCAATTATCTCCAGAGCAAGGGTATTCGTTTTGGAGCTGACATCAATGCTTACACCGGATTTGACGAGACAGTCTACAACATTAACAACGTTCCCACTACCGACAAGAATCTGATGGACAGTGTGCTCCTCGTCCTTCACGATTGGAGTGGTGAGATTCTTCTTGAAGAATCTGAGATCGATGCAGAACGTGGTGTCATTCAAAGTGAGGCAAGACAGCGTGACGATGCTTCTTTTAGAATGTATAGTTCAATCTTACCCCAGATTTATCAGGAATACCAGTATCAGCAGATGCCAATCGGCAAAATGGAAATTGTCAAGAATTTCAAACCCGAAGTGCTTCGCGCATACTATAAAAAATGGTATCGTCCCGATCAGCAGGGTATTGTGATTGTCGGCGATTTTGATGCAGACGAAATGGAGAAAAAAGTCATTGACTTATTCTCTACTATTCCTATGCCTGAGAACGCTGCCCCCCGTGAATATCCTGTTGTAAGCGATAATAAGGAGCCAATATATGCGTCATTCACAGATGCAGAGTTATCTCAACCAATGACTATCATTTCTTTCAAGTCAGACGTATTGCCTCCCGAGATGCGTAACACCGTAGAGGTATATGTAAATAAGAATGTGATGGAAATGGTTATAAGCAGGTTGATCAATAACCGTCTGTCAGAATTTTCACAGTCTGCTGAATGTAACTATGCCGCTGCTTCAGTAGGATTCGGCAGCTTCTATGTGTCAAAGACTAAGGATGCTTTTGACATTCAGATCATACCGAAGGCAGGCGAAACCCAGCAAGCTGTTGCTGACGCTATGGCAATAGTTGTGCGCGCTTGCAAAACAGGATTTACCGATTCTGAATATGACCGTGTTAAGGAGGAGGTTCTCTCAATGTATGAAAAGATGTATAATGAAAGAGATAAAACAGATAACGATGCTTATGGCAGAGAGCTTTATCGCTTCTTCATTGATAATGACCCTGCTCCCGGCATTGAGACAGAATATGAGTTGGTGAAAAACGTTCTTCCAAATGTGCCTGTTGAGCTAATCAATCAGATGGCTCAGGCTATTCTCACTCCTGAAAACATAGTGGTCGTTACTGCCGAACCTCAGAAAGAGGGCTTTAAGATTCTTTCTAAAGAAATTATGATAAAGACGGTCACTGATGCAATGAATGCTGATTATGAGGCCTATGTGGATGAGGTTATCACCGAACCGCTTATTTCACAACTTCCTGCTCCGGGGAAGATTGTAAGCAGCGAAGAAAACGCAGCTCTTGGCATCACTATCCTCACTCTTTCCAATGGTGTTAAAGTAGTGTTGAAACCTACTGATTTTGCAGGTGATGAAATCGTTATGACGGCTTTCCGTGAGGGTGGCAAGCGTGCATATTCTGCTGATGAAGCTGCCAATGTGCTTCTTATTGGCGATGCTTTCTCCCTCTCGAAGATGGGTCCGTTTGACAACAAGACATTGCGTAAATATATGGCCGGTAAGCATGCCGCTCTTGGATTCTCAATCAATAGCTTTACCGATGCGCTCAATGGTCAGTCAACCGTGAAAGATCTTGAGACTCTCATGCAGCTTATTTATACAGCTTTCACTAATGTGAATGCAGACCAGGAGAACTATACTCTTAACATCGATAAGGTTAAACCTCGGTTTGAGCTCTTGAAAAATAATCCGGAATCTGTATTTTTCAATCGTGTAGCTAAGGATCGTTATGGCAATAATCCATTAATGGAAAATATTACCCTTGAGACTCTTGAGGCTGCTAATTATCCTCAGATGCTTGAGATGATTCATTCAGCTCTCAGCAATGCTGCTGATTATACATTCCTCTTCACCGGAAACGTAGATCTTAACACCATTCGTCCTATGTTGGAACAGTATATTGCCACTCTTCCGGCTACCGCACCTTCTAAACTGAATATTAAGTCAAAAAATTCTTTAGTAGAAGGTCAGGTTAACGATGAATTTACTTTTGCTATGCAGACACCTGCCACTTATGTGTTTGATGTAATGTCAGGTGAGCTTCCTTTCAGCGTTGAGAATAACATTAAGGTTACTCTCATGGGTGATATACTTGAGATGATTTATACAGAGACACTTCGCGAAGAGGAGGGTGGCACATATGGTGCTTCCGTTGCAGGCAACATGAATCCTAATGACAATACATGGTTCCTTTTGTATTATTTCATTACCAATAAGGATCAACAGGATCAGCTTATCAGCCGTGCTCAGAAGGAGTTTGAAGAGTTACTCCAGAATGGTGCAGACGAGGAGAAATTCCAGAAAGTTAAGGAGGCTATGCTCAAACAACTCGACATCAACGAGCGCAGTAATGCTTACTGGGACAGCAACCTTATGTCATACCTACGCGGATTTGATTACATCACAGGTTATCGTCAGGCAATTGAAAACATTACTCTGGCAGATCTGAATGCATTCATGAAGAGTGTATATGATGGTAAAAACCGTGTTCAGGTCGTAATGGAAGGCATACCTGCCGCTGAGTAAGTTGATAAAACGTAAAGATTGATAATAATCCGGAGATATTCATTTAGGGTATCTCCGAATTTTTTTGTTTGGCATTATTTTTGTATATTCGCAAAAAATTATATTTCATGAAGAGATTAATTACGGGATCATTAACAGCATTAATGTTGATGACAATGATCAATGAATCAGAAATTGCGGGAAAGAATCCCTTACTTTCCCTATCCGACGCACCCTTTCAAAGTGTGCCGTTTGACAAACTCACTCCTCCCGATTACGAGGATGCGGTGATCGAGGCAATCAAAATCCATAATGGAGAGATTGAAGCAATAACCTCTGTCAGTGAGGATGCGACTTTTGAAAATACTGTAGCAGCTTTTGACAGGAGTGGGCGACTATTGAATGAGTCGGTTCTTGCTCTCAGTAATCTGGAAGCGGCGTTAGGTGACACAGTGCTGATGAACATCATGGCAAAGGTTACTCCTCTTATCTCTGAACACTCAACTGGCATACTCCTCAATGAGAAATTGTGGAACAGGATAAAGAAGGTATATGATAACAAGGCATCGCGCACAGATCTGTCACCGGAAGCTCTACGCCTCATTGACGAGACCTACCGTAGTTTTGCCGAGAGTGGTGCAAACCTCCAGGGAACTGACAGAGATAAGTACAGAAGGCTTAATTCCGAACTCTCTGACCTTACTGTAAAATTCGGCCAAAATATAACTAACGAGATGGCCGATCCCAAGAATCGTCTTTGGGTGAAGGAAGCTGACACAGCCGGGTTGCCTGAAAGCATAAAACAGGCTGCCAGAGAAGCTGCCAGAGAAGCCTTGGCGGAAGAAGGAAAGCCTGATGACACAGATCTATATATGTTCTCTCTGTTCGCTCCATCATATGTTCCGTTCATGCAAAATGCTGATAACCGGGAATTACGTGAGAAGCTCTATAAGATGAATGGCTCGAAAAATACTGAAGGGCCATATGATAATCGTCAGATCCTTAAAGATATTGCCAATATCCGACTGGAAATTGCAAATCTTATGGGTAAGGAGTCATTTGCCGAATATCAACTTCAAGGCACGATGGCGGCCAATCCAGAAGCTGTTATGAATCTTCTTGAAGACTTAAGAAAGAATTATACAGGGCCAATGAGGGAAGAACTGAAGGAGATCGAATCTTTTGCTCAGACTTCGGAGGGAAACGATTTTAAACTTATGCCCTGGGATTATAGCTATTGGGCGAATAAACTTAAAAATGAGCGCTATGCCTTTAATGACGAAGACATGAAGCCTTATTTCGAGTTGGAGAATACAATCAGCGGGGTGCTTGGATTGGCAACAAAACTTTATGGATATAAGTTTAAAGAGAATAAGAACATTCCTGTCTATCATCCTGATGTGAAAGCATTTGAGGTTTATGAAAAAGATGGATCAATGCTCGGAGTGCTTTATGCTGACTTTTTCTATCGTCCCGGGAAATCTCCGGGTGCTTGGATGACAGAGTTCCGCACAGAGACAAAAGATGATGCGGGTCACCGAACACTTCCTTTAATCTCAATAGTGACTAACTTTTCCAAACCGGTAGGTAACGAACCGGTGCTTCTGACACCAAGTGAAGTGGAGACTTTCCTTCATGAGTTTGGTCACGCCCTTCATGGTTTATCGGCACAAGCTACTTATGGCTCGTTAAGTGGTACGAATGTATATCATGATTTTGTTGAGTTGTTCTCTCAATTTAATGAGAACTTCATGACAGAAAAAGAATTTCTTGACGGGTTTGCTCGCCATTACAAGACCGGTAAAAAATTGCCTGCGGAGTTGATCGAGAAGTTTGTGACAGCTAATCGGTTTGGGGCGGCTTATGCATGTATGCGTCAGCTTGGATTTGGTTATCTGGACATGGCTTATCATTCAATAAAAGAACCTCTTCGTGCGAGTGCGGATGTGGAACTGTTTGAGGAAAAAGCTCAGGATCCGGTTAGAGTATTTGATGTTGTGGAGGGATGCATGACCTCTCCGTCTTTCGGACATGTTTTCTCCGGTGGATACGCGGCCGGTTACTACGGATATAAGTGGGCAGAAGTGCTGGATGCAGATGCCTTTGCTGCTTTCCAAGAAAATGGAATTTTTGACAAGACTACAGCGGCAAAGTTTAAAAAGATGCTCCAGAGTGGAGGCACTGTTGATCCTCATGCACTCTATCTTGAGTTTAGAGGCAAGGAACCGACAGTAGACGCTCTCCTTCACCGTGACGGAATAAAATGAATATATTTGAAAAAAGATAGTTAAACAACAAGGGTTAAAGAAAAGGTATCAACCTAAACTTTAACCCTTGTTGTTTAATCAAAACTGTGAATCAGAAAGAGAGTGAACAACTAAACTATATGGGGAGATCCAAATAGGAATCTGAATTCGTAGTGCTTATTCACCGAGATAGCTTTTAAGGAGCTTGCTCTTTTGACCTTTAAGGCGACGGATGGCTTTCTCTTTAATCTGGCGCACACGCTCCCTTGTAAGATCAAACTTTGCACCTATCTCCTCAAGAGTCATCTCTTGGCAACCAATTCCGAAAAACATTTTGAGGATTTCGCGTTCACGGTCAAAGAGCTGTTTCAATGCTCGGTCTACCTCCTTAGATAGGCTCTCCTGATTCAATGATGAGTCGGCCATTGGGCTGTCATCGTTTGGAAGAACATCCAAAAGGGAATTATCTTCTCCATCAACAAAAGGCGCGTCTACAGATATATGGCGCCCTGATACTTTCAGAGTGTCTGAAATCTTGTCAACCGGTATGCCAAGGCGATCGGCAAGTTCCTCTGGAGAAGGGCGGCGTTCATTTTCTTGTTCGAATTTAGAAAGCTCCTTGCTTATTTTATTGAGAGAACCAACCTGATTTAGTGGAAGCCTGACAATACGACTTTGCTCAGCCAATGCCTGGAGGATAGATTGCCTGATCCACCAAACAGCATAGGATATAAATTTGAAACCTCTTGTCTCATCAAATTTCTGAGCCGCACGGATAAGACCGAGATTGCCCTCGTTGATAAGGTCAGGGAGACTTAAACCCTGATTCTGATATTGCTTGGCAACCGACACGACGAAACGGAGATTAGCTTTTGTAAGCTTCTCCAGGGCTGCGTGGTCGCCTTTCTTTATCCTTTGCGCGAGTTCCACCTCTTCGCTTACAGAAATCAGTTCCTCACGGCCTATTTCCTGAAGATATTTATCAAGAGATGCACTTTCACGGTTTGTAATCGATTTTGTAATTTTTAGTTGTCTCATATACCCTTCCAAAAAATTGTTGCAATGTTAGCATTTGTCCCGAATTATATAATCCGGGGCAAATACGCATAATTAAAAACGTTTATAAGGTTCATTTTGTTGTGTGGTATAGTAAAAAAAATATTTAAAATAATGATTCTCTTGTAGATATAATAAAAATATCGTCTGCCCATACTTGGGCAGACGATATTTTACAGTAGAAAAGAAGGGTTTTATTCAGTGGATAAATTCACAGCATAGTAATATTTCTTCCCAGTGGGATAGATACCTGTCAGGAACATCACCTTATCAGAGTCGTCAGACTTCATTATTTGATTATAAATCATCTCAACATCATCAGAAGTGTTGACGGTTCTGCCGTTGATTTCAATGATTATAAAGCCATCTTTTACTCCGGCATCACGGAAGGCACCGTTTTTAAGGCCTGTAACTTTCACACCATTAGAAATGCCGAGACTGCGTTTAGTTTCTTCGTTAAGCTTCATGAACGCACATCCAATTTCAGAGAAATCCCCTTTTTTGGTGATGGTGGTGTTGCCCTGGGTATTGCGAAGAGTGCCGCTCTTTACCTCTTTGTTATTATTGCGGTAATAAGTGACGGTAATCTGATCGCCCGGACGGAACTTGTTAAGCTGTTCCACAAGCTGGGCGAAGTTATGCACCTCAACATTGTTGATGGCTGTGATGACATCGTCTTCCTGAAGGCCAAGCTCTTTAGCAGTGCTTCTATCAGTAACGCTCTTTACGATAAGGCCAGCTTTGACAGCGGTGATATTCTTTTCCTTTGCAAGCTTAGCATCCAATTCTGCAACTGCACAACCAAGCACAGCACGTTGAACGGTGCCATACTGACGGAGGTCAGTCATCACTTTTTTCACGATGGTAGTCGGAATTGCGAATGAGAAGCCTGAGTAGCTACCTGTATTGGAATATATTGCAGAATTAATACCGATAAGTTCACCCTTGAGGTTAACGAGTGCACCACCGGAGTTGCCTGGATTGAGAGCAGCGTCTGTCTGAATAAAAGACTCAATGCCCATTTTCCCATTTCGCCCATTTTGATTGAGACTGCGTGCTTTTGCACTCACAATACCAGCGGTGACCGTAGAATTGAATCCGAAAGGATTGCCGACAGCAAGCACCCATTCTCCAATCTTTACATCTTCACTATCTCCGAAAGAAATAGGAGAGAGCTTTTCAGCGTCAATCTTAATCAGTGCCAGGTCAGTGGCTTCGTCTGTGCCTATGATACGTGCCTCATAGGTTGAGTTATCGTTCAAAAGAACCTCAAGTTTATCAGCGCCATCTACCACGTGGTTGTTGGTCACGATATATCCGTCCTCGGTCAGAATCACTCCTGAACCAAGACCGCTTTGCACGGGCTCACTGTTACGCTGCTGCTGGCGGGGCTGCTGACGTTCCTGAGGTCCGAAAAAGAAATCGAACATTCCAAACGGATCATATCCGCCACCACCATATGGATTCTGACGATGTGTGGTAAAGCTTTTTATACAAACAACTGCATTGACTGTTTTTTCAGCAGCAACAGTAAAGTCAGTCTCAAAAGATGCTCCCGACGATGTGTGGATAAACTGTGGAGGATTGCCCTCTGCATGATTGTCGGCACATGCCGGCGATACCATAAATATCAAGGCGGCTGCCAAGACGGGAATACTGTATCTTTTCATGTCTTCTTTATGTAGGTTTTTATGTTTGTCTTGTGGAAATGTTTATATGGCCAACTAAGCCGGCCGTATTATTAATGGAGTTAAGGAACACAAGCTATGACATAAACAAATCATTTCTTATTTCCCACCATATTATTTCAATGCAAAATTACTATCAATATTGTAAAATAGGATAGTAATAAGATAGATTTTAAGTTAATTTAATAAAATAAAAAGGTAATGATTAAAATAGTTAAAAAGAAGTGGAAGGATATTAAGGAATATTTAGAATTATCTGAGGCAGGTTGTAAGAATTCAATTTGTTTTTGCGTTGGTATAATGTCACTCGATATGTAATCCTCACATAGAATTATCCGCGTGGTTACTATATATTATAAAGGAGTGAATATAGCTCAACAGTTTTAAAAAATTAAACTTTACCATGAAGAGATATTCCATAATATATATCATTAGTTCAGCCCTTCTTGTAGCTTGCTCAGGAATTCAAAAACCGATGTCGCTGACTGAGAGAGTTGATCCGAAAATAGGTTCAGGCGGGCATGGTCATGTATTTGTTGGAGCGAATGTGCCTTTTGGGATGGTACAGGTTGGCCCTACCAGCGTTAAACAAGGCTGGGATTGGTGTTCCGGCTATCACGAGAGTGATTCTACAATAATCGGTTTTTCTCACACCCATCTGTCTGGCACCGGCTGCGGCGACCTCCTTGACATAACTGTGATGCCCATAGTTGGTAAAGATGTGGTCTATGATCGTGGCTGCGTAGACTCTATTGGGTCGGGATTATGGTCATACGCTGACCGGACCCGTGAGATTGTACGGCCCGGTTATTACTCAGTACCGCTTACCCGATATGGTATAAATGCTGAAATGACTTCCACATCACGTGTTGGATTCCATCGCTATTCGTTTCCTGATTCAGAGGAGGCAGCCATAGTCTTTGATCTTCAGAACGGAGGCAACTGGGATACGCCTAATGATGTGCATATGGAGGCGATGGGTGATACACGTATCCAAGGCTGGCGCCATTCTCATGGGTGGGCAAAAGATCAGAAAGTATATTTCGTAGCTGATTTTTCCCGTCCGTTCGATGGTTTTGAGATAAAGGGTGACGATGGCTTATTTGGGCGTGTCAGCTTCACCACAAACTCTTCAGAACCGATATTAATGAAAGTGGCGTTATCACCTGTGTCGGTTGAAGGAGCCATTGCCAATATGAAGGCAGAATTGCCTGACTGGGATTTTGACTCCGCTGTAAAGCTTGCCGATTATAAATGGAATGAGGAATTAGGAAAGATTAAGATTAAGGGAGCCACTGAAAATGAGGAAAAAATATTCTATACATCTTTATATCACACTATGATTGCTCCCTCTGAGTTTTGTGATGTCAACGGAGATTATCGTGGGGCTGATGGGATAATTGTCAAAGGTCATGATAAATCCATCTATACAACCTTTTCCCTTTGGGACACTTATAGGGCTGCGATGCCTCTGCTCAGCATAATCCATCCTGAGAGGTATGCGGATATGATCAACACAATGATAGATATATGTGATCAGCAAGGGCGGTTGCCGGTATGGCATCTATGGGGGTGCGAGACAGATTGTATGGTAGGGAATCCGGGATTGGTTGTGGTGGCTGATGCAATTGTAAAAAAAATATCAGGAGTTGACAATAACCGTGCCTATAAAGCGCTTATTTCCACTGCTATGGACACTATCAGAGGGAATGGGTTACGTCAGAAATATGGTTATATACCGTTTGATCTCTTTCCGAAGGAATCAGTGGCTTTCGACATGGAATATGCATTGGCTGATTGGGCAGTGGCACAGGCGGCTCTTGTCATGGGAGACAGTGTTACTTACAAATATTTTAATGATCGCAGTCATTCCTATAGATATTATTTTGATGCCACTATAGGGTTCATGCGTGGTAAGGATAGCAAAGGGAAGTGGCGCACGCCTTTCAATGTCTTTGATGCGTCTCACCGTGAAAACGATTATTGTGAGGGGACTGCCTGGCAGTACACTTGGCTTGTGCCACACGATGTGAATGGATTGCGCGACTGTTTTGGATCTGATGAAAGGATGTTATCCAAACTTGATTCCTTATTCTTGGTGAATTCAGTTCTGGAGGGAGAACAGATCTCTCCGGATGTGTCAGGCATGATAGGGCAGTATGCTCATGGAAATGAGCCTGGACATCATACGGCATATATTTACACTATGCTTGGTTATCCTGACAAGACTGCGGATAAGATCAGTGAGATACTCTCTACGATGTATAGTATAGCTCCGGATGGTATTTGCGGCAATGAAGATGTAGGACAAATGTCGGCATGGTATGTTTTGTCGGCTCTTGGGCTATATGAAGTGGAGCCGGGAAGTGGACGCTATTGGTTTGGCATGCCTTTGTTTTCGGAGGCGGAGATAAGTGTGCCCGGTGGCACATTCCGTATAGTGGCTGAAGGAACCTCTCGTGGACAGAAGTATATTGAAAAAGCCATACTGAATGGCAAAGAGCTTGAAAACCGCTTCATTGATTATTCTGATATAATGGAAGGCGGACTGCTTCAATTTAAAATGCGTAATTAGTTTAAATGCGCAAGAAAACAGTCAAGGTATTAGTAAAGACTGCCTGTCCTCACTCAAGACAGGCGGTTTTTGTTAGCCAGATTTTTCAATGTGTGAGAAAAAATCTGTAAATTTGCAAAAAAGATGGATAAGGATGATGGAAGGAAAATATAAAATATAAGATCATTTATTATAAATGGCAATGATTCTTAAAAACAATTATTATTACAGATTTACATACATCTTAATCCTATTCTTTCTTCTGGTGGCCACCGGATGCAAGTCATCTCATAAAAAAACTGATCCCGTTGTTGTGGAGACTGTCCGGGCGACTGCTAATTTGAAAGGGATGGAGAAAAAGATTGTAGAGGAGGCACAGTCGTGGATCGGGACTCCATATAAATACGGTGGTCATGAAAAAGGAAAGGGCTCAGACTGTTCGGGAATGGTATGTAAAGTGTATGAGACCATTACCTCCATTAAACTTCCGCGCACATCGCTTCAACAGGCGGAGTTCTGCGAAAAGCTAAAGAAAAAAGATGTGAGGCCGGGAGATCTTGCCTTTTTTGCCACCGGAAAGGATCCCCATAAAATTTCTCATGTGGGAATCATGATTGACAATAACCGTTTCATACATGCTTCTACAAAAAAGGGAGTGGTTATTTCAGAGATCTCCACACCTTATTATGAACGCACTTTCATAATGTTTGGCAGAGTTCCCAAATCAGCAGATTGAGGGGAACAAGCTGAAAAAGCTTATCTAAAAATAAATTCCTGCCCGGATATTTGGAAAATATAGTAAAAAATATTAATTTCGCACTCTATACCCAGGCGTAAGATAGCTATTCTTAGCTAAGTTACGCCCTTAAATTCAGATAAAAACAACTAATATACGTTAATATTATGGAAATAGATGGAAGAATAATTCTGGATCTTCCAATGCAGACCGGCACATCGAAAGCGGGCAATCCGTGGAAGAAAAAGGAGTGGGTGCTTGAGACGTTCGGCTCATATCCAAGAAAAGTAAAATTCCACATTTTTGGTGACCGTGCTGATACAATCAGATTTGAGCTGGGTAAAGATTACACAGTGTCATTTGATTTGGAGAGCAGAGAGTTTAACGGGAGATGGTATACTGATGTAAGTGTGTATGCTGCACGTGATTATGTTAATCCAAACAATGTGCCTCCTGTACAGCCATATGGCAACGAGCCCACAATGGGATATGGTGCGCCTCAAGGTGGTTTCCCACAGCCGGGCGCTCCGGTTTTCGGTGTGCCGCAGCAGCCTACCTTTACTGCTCCTCCGGCCAACAGTGAGGAAGACCTTCCTTTCTAAAGATTTCAACCTAACGGTTCATGACAAACATAATGTCGTGAACCGTTATTTTTAACCTTTTTTATAACTGCCATTTGTCTATTTCATTGTTTTTTTGTAATTTTGCAGCCGACAGGAAAAATCATTTGTTCTTCTCTGAGAGGAGCATAACAGAAATCATCGTTTTGAACGATAATTGATATAGAAATTATAAATGCTGTCATATCTCGGACATTATATTCTTTCGTTATAGTTTCCAAGATAACAGCTTTAAGGTAAAAAAGATATCACAAGACTATGCAAAAGGTCAAGCGAGTGAATCGCGACAATATTGATCTCCTTATGGAGACAAGTTGGGAAGTGTGTAACAAGATTGGGGGCATATATACTGTCCTCTCTACTAAAGCCCGCGTTTTACAGGAAAAATTTGGAGACAAATTGATTTTTATCGGTCCGGATGTCTGGACATCAGAGAATAGTTCTCCATATTTCGTAGAACGCAAGACACTTCTTAAATCGGCATCTTCAAAACTGACCCTCCCATATGGCATCACGATCAGGACCGGTCGCTGGAACATTCCCGGCTCTCCTCAGGTTGTATTAGTAAAATTTGAAGGTGTATACGAGCAGCTTAATAGTATATTCGGCAAGATGTGGGAACTCTATGGTGTTGACTCAATGCACGCCTATGGAGACTACCATGAGGGGTGTGCTTTTGCCGTTGCATCTGCCATAGTAATGGATGCACTCACACGCCATCTTAAAGTCAATCCTAAAGGGCTTATGGCTCATTTTAATGAATGGACCACGGCAATGGGGCTTCTCTATCTAAAGATGACTACTCCGGATGCCTCGACCATATTCACTACTCATGCTACAAGTATCGGTAGAAGCATTTGCGGCAACGGGAAACCATTATATGATTATTTCACCGGATATAATGGTGACCAGATGGCACGCGAACTTAATATGGAAGCAAAGCATTCTTTGGAAAAGACAGCAGCCCATCAGGCGGATTGCTTTACAGCTGTCAGTGAAGTGACAGCACGCGAATGCGAACAGTTGCTTGACATTCGTCCTCAGGTCGTTACCCCTAACGGATTTGAACCTGATTTCGTGCCAGGCGATTCAAAATATTCTAAACTCCGTAAAGAAGGAAGGAAAACCTTGCTTTCTATTGCCTCAGCCCTTAAAGGAAGGGCTTATCCGGAAGACACATTGATTGTGGCCACTTCCGGTCGTAATGAATATAGAAACAAGGGTTTAGATCTTTATCTTGACTCGTTGACTGAACTTGAAGGCATGAATCCTGACAGGCAAGTTCTTGCCTTAATATTGGTTCCTGCCTGGGTAAAGGAGGCATCAGAAGAACTTAAAAATGCTCTTAAAGAGCAGACGCAATTGTCAGGAGATCCTGATTTCCTCACTCATCGACTTAATAATGAGGAGTCGGATGCAGCTACGTGTCGGATAGTGCAACTTGAGCATAACGGTAGGCTCAAGAATAGGGTAGAGGTTATCTATATTCCTTGTTATCTTGATGGTAAAGATGGGATAGTAAATATTTCCTATTATGACCTGCTCCCCGCTCTTGATCTCACAGTTTTCGCTTCATATTATGAACCCTGGGGATATACTCCTCTTGAGAGCATAGCTTTCGGAGTGCCTACTATCACTACCGATAAGAGCGGTTTCGGACAATGGATTCTTTCCAATTTCGTGAACTCAATTTTTGCCTGTGGCGTTAAGGTTGTCGGAAGAGGCGATTCCAATTATTCGCAAGCTGCATATGAGATAGCCAACCAGTTGTATTCCTTTACTTCTGCGAATGAGGAAGAGGTGAAAGGTGCTTCAAAGGCAGCTTCTGAGACATCACAACGTGCCGACTGGAAATTCTTTATTTCAGCTTATGATGAAGCTTTTAAGGTTGCTTCACGCCGTCGTGACGAAAGACAAAAATAATAAGTAGAAAAATCAGTAACAAACAATAGTTTTAAAATGAAACTTCAGGTTAGCAACACAAATGAGCCCGTATGGCGCAACATTACAGTAAGCGCTGAGCTCCCCAAAGAACTAAAACCACTTGAAGAACTCTCGAAGAATCTTTGGTGGGTATGGAACAGTGAAGGTAAGAATCTGTTCCGCGACCTTGACCACGATCTGTGGCGCAATGTAGGAGAAAATCCTGTTATGCTTCTTCAGCAAATCAGCTCTACACGTCTTGAGGAAGTTCTCGCCGATGCAACAATGATGGAGAGAATCAACCATGTGTATGGGATGTTTAAGGAATATATGGCGCAGCCAATGCGAAACGACATTCCGTCGGTTGCTTATTTCTCAATGGAATATGGTCTTTGCAACTGTCTTAAGATCTATTCCGGTGGCCTTGGTGTGCTTGCGGGTGATTATATCAAGCAGGCTTCTGACAGCAAGGTGCCCATGACAGCGGTAGGTTTCCTATACAGATATGGCTATTTTGCTCAGACACTTTCAATAGATGGCCAGCAGATTGCAAATTATGAGCCCCAGAATTTTGATCAGCTTCCAATTGAGGCAGTGCTCGGTGAAGATGGTCAACCTATGATTCTTGAGGTGCCTTTCCCAGGTCGTAAAATTTATTGTCATGTATGGCGTGTAAATGTAGGCCGAATGAATCTGTATCTCCTTGATACTGATTTCGACATGAACTCTGAATATGATCGTCCAATCACTCATAAGCTTTATGGTGGCGATTGGGAAAACCGTATGAAACAGGAGTATTTGCTTGGTATCGGCGGTATCTACATGCTCAATCGTCTTGGCATACATACTGACATCTATCATGCCAATGAAGGTCATGCTGCACTTCTTAACCTGCAGCGTCTTGTTGATTATGTGCAGAAAGAGAATTTGCCGTTTAATGTTGCCCTTGAAGTGGTTCGCGCCAGTTCTCTCTACACTGTCCATACTCCTGTGTCTGCCGGCCACGACTATTTCGAGGAGAGCTTGATTGGCAAGTATCTGGGTGAGTATCCGGCTAAACTCGGCATTTCTTGGAGTGATCTCATGAATATGGGTCGTGAGAATCCGGATTCACCAGAGCGTTTCTCAATGAGTGTGTTCGCCCTTAACACATGTCAGGAAGCTAATGGTGTGAGCTGGCTTCATGGTGAGGTTTCTAAGAAAATGTTTGCCGGTGTTTGGAAAGGTTATGGACCTGATGAGTCACACGTGACCTATGTCACTAATGGTGTACATATGCCTACATGGGCAGCTTCTGAGTGGAAGCAATTCTACATGGAGAAGCTTGGTGAGAAGATGTTTGAAAACCAGAGCGATCCTGAGGCCTGGAAAGGTATATTCAATGTGCCTGATGACGAAATCTGGAATATGCGAATGACTTTGAAACACAAGTTTGTCAACTTCGTAAAGAAAGATTTCAAAGAGAAATGGCTTAAGAATCAGGGTGATCCGGGTGCAGTGGTTAATATTCTTGAGAAGATCAATCCTAATGCCCTTATTATAGGTTTCGCCCGCCGTTTTGCCACTTATAAACGTGCGCATCTTCTTTTCACTGATCTTGATCGTCTGGCTAAAATCGTTAATAATGACAAGTATCCTGTTCAGTTCATCTTCTCCGGCAAGGCTCACCCTGCCGATGGAGCAGGTCAAGGTCTGATTAAACGCATCGTTGAGATCTCAAAGATGCCACAGTTCTTAGGTAAGATAATCTTCCTCGAGGACTATAATATGATCGTAGCTAAACGTCTTGTGACAGGTGTGGATATTTGGCTCAACACTCCGACTCGCCCTCTTGAGGCATCCGGAACATCCGGTGAGAAAGCAGAGATGAATGGTGTACTCAACTTCTCCGTGCTTGACGGCTGGTGGTATGAGGGTTATAAATTTGATGAGCTTGCCGGCTGGGCACTCACTGAAAAGCGTACTTATACCGATCAGGCTCAACAAGACCGTCTTGATGCAGCCACCATATATTCGATGCTTGAAAATGAAATCGTGCCAATGTATTTCAAAAAGAACTACAAAGGCTATAGTCCCGAATGGATCGACCGTATCAAGCGCTCAATCGGTCATATCGCACCTCACTTCACAATGAAGCGTCAGCTTGATGACTATATTTCACGTCTTTATGCACCGGAGGCAAAACGTTCTGCTATCTTGAAGAAAGACAACTATGCCAAGGCTCGTGAAATTGTGGCATGGAAAGAAGAGGTTGCTTCCAAGTGGAATCAGGTTGAGATTCTTAGCGTAGAAGTCAATGATGGGTATGTAGGCAACTCTGCAGTACGCACCGGCAATCCGATTGAGGTAAAATGTGTGATTGACACAAAAGGCCTTGGCGATGCTATCGGAGTAGAGGTTGTGAAATATCGTGATCATGATGGATCAAGTGAGTTTGTAGGCACTGAGCCATTGAAAATTGTAAATAAAGAGGGCAGTGTTTATACTTACGAGTTGAAGAGCAAACTCTCGAATGCCGGAGTTTTCCGTTATTCACTCCGTATGTATCCTAATAATACTGATCTTCCTCATCGTCAGGATTTCGCATATACACGTTGGTTCTAAGAAAAATTCAAATATATGAAAGTCCGGATCGGTTGCGATTCGGACTTTCTTTTTTTACCTATTGTGTTTTAAGATAATTAATTGGATGTGAACAAAAAGAAATATTCTGAGAAAAGCAAGGGGCAACTGCTATGCAGTTGCCCCTCTTTTAAGTTAGTGGTCAGGTGAAATAAGGATGAAAAATAATTATTCTTCCTCTTGGGTCTCAGCATATTCCTTAAGGAGTTTCTCCTGCACATCACCGGGCACGAGTTCATAGGATGCGAATTGCATTGTGAATGAGCTGCGGCCGCCGGTAATTGAACTGAGAGAAGTGGAATATGATGACATTTCCTTAAGAGGCACTTTTGCATTGAGTTTTTCAGCTTCCATGCCCATGATTATGGCACGACGGCCTTGAAGGTCTTTCATCACATCGCCCATTGTGTCGCCGGAAGTGAAAACTTCAACGTCATAAACGGGTTCGAGGATTTTTGGATTCGCATTTTTAAATGCTTGAGAGAAAGCATTTCTACCGGCCAGACGGAATGAGATTTCATTTGAATCAACCGGATGCATTTTACCGTCATAAATCATCACTCTTACGTCACGCGCATAAGATCCTGTGAGTGGCCCCTGCTCCATGCGATCCATAAGTCCTTTCACGATAGCGGGGATAAAGCGTGCGTCGATGGCACCACCTACGATGCAGTTGTAGACTACGAGCTTGCCACCCCATTCCAGAGGTATTTCCTGCTTGTCACGTACATTGAGCTTGAACTCCTGATTTCCAAACTTGTAGGTATCGGGTTCCGGCATTCCTTCAGTGTAGGGTTCAATTATCAGATGCACCTCACCAAACTGACCGGAGCCGCCTGACTGTTTCTTATGACGATAGTCAGCACGGGCTGCCTTTGTGATTGTCTCACGATATGGAATTTTAGGCTCAAAGAATTCCATAGGAAGCTTATCGTTATTCTCGATTCTCCACTTGAGTGTACGGAGATGGAATTCGCCCTGACCTTTCACAAGGGTCTGCTTAAGCTCTTTACTCTGCTCAACGATCCAGGTCGGATCCTCCTCATGCATACGGGTAAGGATACTCATCAGCTTTTCTGAGTCGCTTTCCGTAAGCGGACGAATGGCACGTATATATTTTGGGGCTGGATACTTAATGAAGTCAAACTGATAATCACAACCCTTTTCATCAAGAGTGTTGCCAGTGCGCACATCTTTCAGCTTGACAGCAGCCCCTATGTCGCCGGCCTCAAGTTGATCAATCGGAGTGCGTAACTGACCGCAAACGGTGAAGATCTGAGCAAGACGCTCTTTGCCTCCACGAGAAACATTCTCAAGGTCTGCGCCTGCTTTGAGCGTACCACTCATTACTTTAAAATATGATACCTCGCCGATATGGGGTTCCACAGAAGTCTTGAAGAAGAACACTGACAGAGGACCTTTAGCATCCGGAGCCACTTCTTCTCCGTTGATAGTTTCCGGAGCGGGCATGTCAGACACGAAAGGACACACATTGCCAAGGAATTCCATCATGCGACGCACAGCCATGTCTTTGAGAGCGCTGACAATAAACACAGGATAGATATCACGATTGATAAGACCTTTACGGATACCTTCGCGCATTTCATCTTCAGTGAGATGGCCTTCTTCGAAATACTTATCCATCAGAGTCTCATCATTCTCGGCAGCGGCTTCGACAAGGGCATTGTGAAGTTCGTTAGCTTTGTCAAGCTGGTCGGCTGGTATATCGGTTACAGTAGGCACACCTCCGTCCGGACCCCATTCATATTTTTTCATGAGAAGCACATCGATCATTGAATGGAAGTTAGGACCGCATTCAAGAGGATACTGCACTGCAACTACTTTTGAGCCAAAGTGCTCACGAAGCTGTTCAAGCGCATTATCATAATCAGCTTTTTCACCATCAATCTGATTAAGTGCAAAGATGACAGGCTTTTTGAGTTGTTCTGTAGCACGGAAAATATTCTGCGTGCCCACTTCAACTCCATATTCTGTATCAACAACTATAACACCCGTGTCGCATACACCGAGTGCTGTGTATGAATTGCCTACGAAATCATCAGCTCCCGGACAATCAATTACATTGAGCTTTTTGCCATTGAACTCGGCGTTGAAAACTGTGGAAAACACAGAGTAACCATATTCTTTCTCAACGGGGAAATAATCGGACACTGTGTTGCCGGCAGCAATTGTGCCGCGACGTTTTATCACCCCACACTCGAAGAGCATTGACTCAGCAAGTGTGGTTTTTCCCGAGCCCTTTGATCCTATCAGGGCAATGTTTTTGATTTCGTTAGTTTTATAAATTTTCATTACGTATACGATTTTAAATGTTATCGAAAACGCGCTTTTCAAATGTTCCGATTAAAAAGCGACGCAATTTAGCAAAATTTTCTTAATGAATGATGCTATTTTTATATGTTAAACAACATATTTCCAGTTTTTTTATTAACTTCGCAGGCGGATTTATTGATCTAAAATCCCGAATATAATTTATAACTCTCACTTATTCAATATGAAAGAATGCTCGTTATATGTCCATATACCTTATTGTGCAAGTAAATGTATTTATTGTGATTTTTTTAGCGGAGGAGCTGGAAAAGCCGATTGGAAAGGCTACCTAAGCGCTTTGACAAATGAGCTTAAGGAGAGAATTGAGGAATTGCCAGTTTGTCCTGACACCTTGTATATAGGCGGTGGCACACCTTCTCTCATACCGGCTTTGGAGTTTGAGAACCTTATAATCAATATTCAGGCTATTACCGGCAGAACGTGTGATTGGAATGAATTTACCTTAGAAGTTAATCCGGATGATGTGACAGAGGAGAAGTGCCGCCTGTGGAGAAGAATGGGTGTAAATCGTGTGAGCATGGGCATACAAAGTCTTAATGATGAAGAATTGAAAAAAATCAGACGTAGGCATACATCTGAGATTGCCCTAAAGTCTTATAATATATTAAGGAGTTTTTATTCTAATATAAGTCTTGATCTAATGTTTGGTTTACCAGGACAGACATTTGATACATGGAGAAACACTGTTGAGAAGACACTTGAACTACATCCGGAGCACATTTCGGCTTATTCTCTTATGCTTGAAGAGGGCACACCGTTGACTGTGTTGCATAATACAGGGAGAATAACTTTGCCGGATGATGATGAGTGTGATGTAATGTGGCAATTTTTGTCAAGAGAGTTAGGGAGGGCTGGTTATGAGCAATATGAGATTTCAAACTATTGTCTGTCCGGTTACCGCTCAAAACATAACAGCCGTTATTGGAGTGGACAGCCATATTTAGGTATAGGTCCTTCAGCGCATTCTTATGATGGGAATAAAACACGACGTGCCAATCCATGTAAGCTTGCTGACTATATTGCAAGCTTTTCTTCAGCTAAAATAAATAATAAGGTTAATTGTCAGCCGGTGAATTACTTTTATACAGAGGAGTCACTATCTGATGAGGAACTTATTGAGGAAAGGATCCTTACTCGCATGCGTGTTATGGAGGGAATGGATATTGAGGAATTCCACAGAGATTTTGGAGAAGAGCGTTTTCATCATCTAATGGCAAATGCGAGCTCTTTACATGAAAAAGGATTAATTAAAATAGAATCGGGACGTCTTTCCCTCACGCATTGCGGAATAATGGTGGCAGATCAAGTTATTCTTCAATTAAACATGTGATTATAAATGGATTAGCAGTAATAAAAAGAGCTAATACCTTTCCAAATTAAAATAACAATTTGGTTAATGAAATTTAAAATTGAATGACAGATTAAACTCATAATAGTTTTAAGAGTCCTAATAACGTAATCAAAATGATTAATACAACAGAATATAAACTAAAAATTTATATAATGAAAAAAGTAATTTTAAGCCTCGTGTTTCTCTCCGCCTCTTCCATCACAATGTTTGCTCAAACCACTCCTCAGGCAGAGCGTGCTCAGAAAGTAACCAAAGAAAGGATGGATGAGAAGAGGGGTTTCGGTCGTCATGGTGGTATGAATGTAAACGAGAAGGCATTCGAAGGATTAAATCTCACCGATGAGCAAAAATTGAAAATTGCAGCTATTCAAGAGGCAAATCCCCTCGCTGTAAAAGCTAAGAAGGCGGATTCTAAAGATGGCAACAAAGATAAAAAAGGAGAAAGGAAATCTCCGGAAGAGATGAAGCAGATGCGTGAGGCTCGCGGTGCGCAGCAGCAGGCGGTCCGGAAGGATTATCTGGTTCAGGTAAAGGAAATTCTTTCTCCCGAGCAGTATGTGATGTTTCTTGAGAATTTCTTCATTCTTCAGGAACCGGGTTTCAATGGTGGCATGATGGAGCGTGGTGGGAAACCGGTTGATCGCGGAGTGCACCGCATGAAAGATATGCGTAGCACTCAGGCTGAGAAAAAAGAGATAACCACAGATTAAAAATGAGAAAAGATAACAACCATTATTCCCAAATATCTTTTCAAAAAAGAGGGGGAGGTCTGATTGATCAGGCCTCCCCCTTATGAATTTAATAAATAATTAATGTAGGATTTCGTTTACTCTTGCCTGGACTGCTGCATAATCAGCTCCAAGTTTTGCTTTTCTGCCGGGATTAACTCCAAAATCTCCGTGAATAACTTCGCGAGCTTCTCTCTCAATGCGGTCAAGATCAGCTTGTGACATTGCAGTTGATGAGGAGTTTGCAGTGGTCTCAGTTGTAGCCTCTGCTGTTTTGGTGTTTGGAGTCTGGGTGCCATTGTTCGGGACAAGGATAGCCATAAATTGGGCAGTGGTCTTTTCAGGAATTTTTGATACTTGACCTCTCAGAGGCTGTTGATGTGCAAGTGTGGCTGCCTGACGCTCTATACTTAAATCCAGGAAGGGAGATTGGCTTCCAATAATCCATGTGATAAGTATTGCAAGAGCAAACACTGCTACAATACCAAACAGCCATGCTACTCCTTTTACAGCCTCATTGGCATGCTTTTCTTCTAATGCCTCATGTGCGATTTCATTACGCAGGGCTTCGTGTTCAATTGACAGATCATCTATCGAATCCAAATAGGTGTTGTCGGTGTTTTCGTTTGTTTTCATAGTGCAATCTAATAATTAAGGGATGATTATTAATGGAGAATAGGTCCATGTGGAACTAATCCTCTCTTTATGCCATTAAAACGTCTATACTATTACTTTGGTTTGCGGCAAAATGTTAAAAAATAATGAAAGATAAGTAAAAAGATTATTTAGTTAGAAAACGGAATGCTATCTATATTTTCCTTTAATCTCACCCCCCTCTGGTGTATGAAGCGGCTTAATTAAGAAGGGTATGCCATACTTGGCATACCCTTCTTCCTGACTAAATCAAATGGCAAACCGAAAACTTTTCAATAGTAGCACTGATAACACATCGGGTATATATGAGCTTAAACATACTAAAATGGAGGAATTTCACCATTTCTATTCCTTACCAGATTGGATAAGCAGGTCATAAAAGTTAAGCTTCACAGTAGATAACGCCCTTGCAGTCACTATTCCGGCACCTGTCGAGACATTACTGAACTCAAAAACCGCATCCCCTAATCCAACATCGCCTAACGCTCCGCTCACTCCTTCCGTAGCTGCCCACAGCGACAACATATAGTTATAATAGCTGGGTGAAATATGAGCGAGTTGGACACATAGCTCACAGCGATGGCCTAAATCGGTGTGTTCAAAGTTGTTCCAATCATAGCTACCTGAAGCAGGTACTACCAAATTATACTGTTTACCTGAAATCTGCCGGTCAGAAAACACGGTATAGATACCGTAGCCATCCGAAATCACTGTTTCAATAGGTGTGATATGTTCAGAAAACAAAGGTTCGTGGCTATAATCAGGATGTAGGAGAAGGACTTCGGGAAGTGGATTGTGGTAAATATTGTCCTCGTCAAAATAGCCTCCCACATTATGGGAATAAAGATTAAAGACATAGAAGTTGACATCATTTGCTGGATCCTTGAAACCTACATTGACAACTAAGTCAAAATGAGATTCATAGAATTCGTTTTCTTCATCATAGAAGGAATTATTCCGGGTTATCCTTACATCAACATCGTCAATATCCACCGGGTAAGGCACCTTCACTTCAGCCTCAGCCTCTCCAAATTCTTTATCTAAAACATGTAATCTTATTACATCTCCCACTGTTGGAACAAACTTACTGATAAAATAGTAATCTGTTTCATTAAACATGTTAGTTTCGGAGGTCAATGTCAGATTTTCTTTATACCGATCATTGACATATAACTCAACTTCAGCCTCTTTGAGAAAAATATCAAAATCTCTGTCAACAGGATTTCCCTCTGAATATCTCCATGTACGTGTCACTTCAGCCTTTATTATTTCACCTGCTGTTATTCGTGAGTTCAGACACACTACGGGTGTACTTTTGATGTTGGGTTCAAAATCAGTGTAACAGCCTGTCAGCATAAGGGCAATGAGTATCGGAATTATGCTTGTTGAAAATTTGTTTAGAGTATGCATATGTAATAATTTCTTAAAAAATTGGAGTTAGAATAACCATGTGTAAGACACAGAAGGGATCGCGGGGATAGCTCGGACGTGCTGGAATACATTGTCATACACCAGATTGCCCCATTGATCCACCTTATGACTATCGCTTATATCACGACGAACGGCTATTACGTTCATATAACAATAAGCATTATAGAGGCTGAAGGTCCAATATCCATGCTTCGTTTTGCGTGTGGCGGATAGATCAAGACGATGATAGAAGGGGAGACGGTAATTATTGGTCTTGTCGTAGTAGTTCATATCGAAATGCCAGGGACCAAGTTCCGGGTCACTCCAGCATTGCAATGGGAGGGTAATGCGGTTACCACTCATTCCTGTCCATGTCGCACCGACTTCCCATTTTGAATTGATTTTCCAGTTGATGTTTATGTTGATCTTATGTCGGTTGTCAAATCGTGCCGGGAACCATTCCCCATGATTCTTTTCAGGAAATTTTCGATCAGCCCACAGAAGCGAGTAAGATAAATGACCTGTTATTTTCCCAAAATCCTTAGTTACTTTAAAATCAATGCCTCGCGATTTCCCTTTTCCTATGCTCATTTTTGAGATCCAGCTCTCCGAGGGTAAAACAAGATAATAATCGTCAGTATAGTCAAGCAGATTGTGCATCCACTTATAGTAACCTTCCATTGAGAATGTATATTGATGGTCTGTGGTTGTCCAATAGAGACCTAATGCCAATTTATCTGCCGACTGGGGTCTCTGATTTCCTGTAATCGGTATCCATTGATCAGTGGGGAGCGATATGCTGCTTTCTGCAAGTTGGTGAACATACTGGACGGAGCGGGAATAGGCAGCCTTGACAGCAAAATTATTCTTAGGGGTGATTCTGAGAGAGAGCCGGGGGGAGAGACCTGAATAGGTCTTTTTTTCAATATGAAAAAGACTATAGTGTAATCCGGCATTAATTCTCACTTCGTTTCCGATGGATAAATCATCAGAAATGTAGAAGTTCATTTCGTCAGCCCTATAGGTTGGCACATCATCATACATGGTGGTTAATTCCTCGTCTTTAGTAAGGGAGTGCACACCCTTTGAAGGGAGGAAGGAATGATGGATATATGACATTCCGAAATCCATTTTATTATCAGGTGTAGGAATCCAGTTAAAGTCGCCACGTGTAATGATATCGTTGATATTATTCTGATGCTTGTAGGTGTTACATGAGAAAGTTATAGACTCATCACCATCATATTCCCCGCTTTCATTAGAATTTCTGAGAGAAGAAAAAAAGCGTGAGAAGGCCCCGGTCACTTCACCATATAACTTTGGAGAGAAAATATATTTCCATCCTGCAGATGCAACGATATTTCCCCATATTAACCGAGCACGTTTATCACTATATGACTCATCGTACCAATTGTCTTTTACCCCAGATTTTAGATAATCCTCTCCATAGTAAAACATTAGATATGCGCTTGATTTGTCGGAAAACTTATGGTTGATTTTCGCATTAATGTCGGTAAAAGCATATCTGAAGCTTGTCTTAGTTGATTCGGAAAGCTTATTTGCTACAGCGAGTGCAGGAATTGTCAGAACATCATACCAAGATCGGCGTAAGGCTAAAGAATAAGTGGTGCGCTCATTACGGATAGGTCCGTTTATGTCAAATGCACATGAGGTAAGTCCTAATCGAAAACTTCCGTTGTGTTTTGTAGGTGAGCCATCTTTGGTGTGAACATCCATAAAAGAAGAAAGTCTGCCGTCATATTTTGCAGGGAAAGAGGTCTTGTAGAAATCAACATTACGCAAGGCCTCCACGTTGAATGCCGAGAAGAGTCCACCGAAGTGGTTTACCTGATAGAGGGGTATGTTGTCAAGCATGTAAAGATTTTCATCACTGTCACCTCCATGCACATACATTCCTGCCATCCCTTCAATTCCAGCCGACACTCCGGGCTCCAACTGTAAAGTCTTTACAACATCGCTCTCTCCAAATATCACCGGAGTTGCTTTAATTGCTTGACTGGTGAGGTTAAGACTTCCGATTTCTGTGCTTTCCATGGCCTTTGTATTATTGACAGTGGCATTAACGACCACTTCTTCCAATTCATGGGGTGCAGCTAAGGCAACATTAATACTTTTGTTGGTTGCAAGAACAAAATTTCCTGTTGAATAAGGGTCAAATCCGACATATTGAATTTTCAGGTTTACTTCGCCATCAGGTAGGGTAAGAGAATAGAAGCCATTGGCATTAGTAGTGGTCCCTTTCCCGGATTTCACATCATAGACAGAGGCTCCGACCAATGCTTCTCCATTTCCTTCTTCCTTCACGAAGCCGCTTATCGTATGGCGTGGACTATTTTTCACTTTCGCACGCAAAAGGGTGACGTTGTTTCCTTTTATCTTATAGGTTATGCCGGTATTCCTAAACATGTCGTCGAGCACTTCCGGCAGTGGGGTGGCATTTGCGTTTATATTTACTGTCAATCCCTTGAGAAGACCGGAAGGATATATGAAATTTTTGCCCGTCTGCCGGAGGATTTCAGAAAACACACTCTCTGCACTCCGGTTATGTGCCGTAAGAGTTACGTTTTGGGAATAAAGGCTTAGAGAAACTAATGTTGTTAAGGCGGCTATTGTTATTAATTTCCTTTTCATGGTTCTACAGATAAATCTTCCCGAGATTCAATTTTCAGATTAATGTTCATCAGTTCATTGATTGTCTCTATAACATCATCGGCTGTGCCCTCATAAGAGATTGTAAGAAGGAGCTCCTCTTTAGGAAGATTGGAGATTTTAACTCCATAAACACGTTCAATCTCTGCCGTGACCTCTTTCAAAGGCGCGTCATGAAACTCGATTCTACCCACCTTGTTTTCTGAAATTGAGATGATGTTCTCAGCAGGTACTGTAAGCGATTCGTCAACAGGCTGATCTGGGGATGGGGTAGAGATTTCGAAATAGAGTATTGATGCAGATGCTATCAAGACAACTCCTGCAATGGAGGCAGCCGCTAACTTGCGCCATGATCTTGACTGACGATGGGTCATTATGAATCTTCGCCAGCCAGATACAGGCAGGAGGTAGCCATCGCGGAAATGGCTGACAACAAAATCGAGATTGTCTTCTTTTTTGATTTGTTCAGACATAATGGATTTATTTATTTCTGAACCTATGACGGGTAAAACTTAAGAAACCCCTATGCGGAAATGAATATTTTTGTAAGAATTTATAGGAAAGGAAGGAAAAAGACTTTTCCCTTAGATGGTTCAAGTTCATCACGAAGTAATTTGAAAGCTTTTGTCATCTGATTCTCAACTGTTTTTACCGATATTCCCAATTCCTCTGCTATTTCCCTATTTGACAGGCCGTCTCGCTTGCTCATGAGAAAAACGTCCTTGCAGCGTTGTGGCAGTTTACTTATAGCAAGCCAAAGTCGGGCGTCACGCTCTGAAGTGTCAATCGCCTCTTCTGTGGGTTCGGCATCATTCACCTCCTCTATAGAAATGCTGTCATTCTCGGGACGTTGTCGACGTAAGCGATCGATAGTAAGGTTATGGGCCATCCGGTAAAGATAGGATCTGAATTGTGTCGGTAGTTTCTCCCCCTCAAATTTTTGCCATGCTATAGAAAAAGTTTCCTGCACAATATCCTCAGCATCAGATGGATTACCACATATACGCATAACGTACATACCAATAGGGGTGTAATAACGTTTGAAATACAATTCAAATTCTTTTCCGTAGCTCATGGCATATTGTTACTTCATTATAGGTAATGTGTCCAGATATAGTGTTGGCGTTTAGAAAGATATGTAAGGTCATGTTCATTTTCATATGCTTCTATTTCAAATGGGATGTGCCTATAAGCACGGGCTGAATTGAAGCCGAATGAAAAGAGTAGCCTCAACCAAAAGAACAGATATAAGATGTAAAAACCGACATAAAACAATTCTTTCATTTGCTTTGTGTGAATCAACTCATGATTAATCAATGTGTCGTCAACCTTTGCTTCGTTGCGCACAAAAACCACTCCAAACAGGTTGATTGCGGCAAAGCTCCTGAATGGGATAAGATTATTTCGAACAATTAACGTTTTTTTCATCACGATGCAAAATTAGTCAATTTATTTAATAATGTCAAATTCAAAAAAAATTACTAAATTTGCAGATTATTATAGCTTTCCCTTTGTTAAGACGGGAAGGTAGGCTTGAGATCATCAAAGGATTTCAGAAATTATAATTATATGAATATAAAATCCCGCATTCTTCCAATATTTGGATTGGCTGCCGTCGCGTTGCCCTTGTTGGCTGCCGAACCTAACCTGCCGAAAGTGGAAATTCTCGGAAGGGAATATTATTATCACGAAATAAAGAAAGGAGAATCGATTTATGGCATTGCAAAGCAGTATGGCTGGGATGTCAGTGAATTGGTAAGACTTAATCCTAACGCCGCTTCTGAAATGGAGAAAGGCACACGACTTTATTATCCTACCGGCAGAGTAACGGTAGTCACTGAGGTTGAAGAGACAACTCCGGAAGAGTCAATTGATATTGAATATGAGCCTATAGAGCATGTCGTTAAAAAGGGGGAGACGGTATACAGTATTGCCCGGCAGTATAACATACCGCTTGAGACCATCTATGCCGCTTATCCAAAAGCCAAATATGGAATAAAAGCAGGAGAGACGCTCGTGATTCAACAATCTCCACAGACAGTAGATGGGAAATATCTTTTCTATGTTATAAAGGCCGGTGACACCCTTTATTCTCTCGCACAGAGATATAAGACAACTATTGGAGATATACTGAAAGCAAATCCGGGTGTTTCGGAGAGTAATTTTAGAATAGGTGATACTGTGCGCATTGCTGTCAACTCCAACAGTAACCGGATCCACACCGAACTGGTGGAGGAAGAGAGGTTAGCCAGTGTGGAGAGTTATAAGGTGAAGAAAAATGAAACCTGGAAAACAATAGCGGAAAATACAGGTGTTGACGAGCAAACCCTCAAGGAGGCCAATGAAAATGTGGCTGTGCCTAAAAAGAATGAGATAATCAATATTCCCGTGATTGAGACCGTGCAGGTAGAGAAACAGACTGTAGAAGAAGATCCGAGGGAGCTTGAGTCAGATGGGATAAAAGAGATATATGATTCTGTCCATAATGTAAATTCCGAGGTCAGACTCCTTGACGAGGTTAGAATAGCAATGCTCTCAGATGAACCTACTTCCAAAAAGGATATTGAGTTTGCGAGAGGTTTTCTCATTTCTCTCAATGAGATGAAAAACACCCCTTACAAAATTAACTTTAAGATAATTGATGGAAGGGGTTCAACAGATAATGTCATTGACAATCTTAATGATTTTGAACCTAATCTTATAGTTGCGACTGCCGACAAGGCTTTTCCGGCATTTTTGGCTGATTATGGCAACACAAATAACGTGGAGATTGTGAATGTTTTTGATGTGAAGAATGATCTGTATGAAGACAATCAGTCAATGGTTCAGTTGCTTCCGTCATCAGCATATTTCAATGAGCTAATGGCAGACAGGATTTTCGATGAGTATGCCGACCGGGAGCTTATAGTTGTTGGGAAAGAAGACGAGAACGACGGAATAGCTGAGCTGCTTATTCCCAAATTCCCGGTGGAGAGTGTGAAGAAAATTTCGGTGTCGGCTTTATCGGACTATACAGTGACGGATAATGGGTCATATCTGATATATGCTTATCCATCGAAAAAAGAGGAAATAGCCGATATATTGCAAGGAGTTCAGAATCTTAGGGAAGCATCATTGGTGGCACCAATTAATGTGGTTGGACGCCCAAGCTGGGTTACCTTCTATGATACCCTCGGTGATAAGTTTTCAGAAGCCGGCGTGGTAATTCCATCACGCCTGTGGCTTGACACTGATTCAAGGGAATGGAAGAAGTTTACGGATGTATATAATGAAATGTTTGGCGGATCTCCGATCAAATCTTTCCCTAATTTTGCAGCAAGTGGATATGATGTGGCAAACTACTTCATCCCGTCAACTGCAACCAACGGAGGCGATTTCAATAAAGGATTTTCTGATAAAAATGGTGACCCTCTTCAGTCTGACATACGGCTACAGAGAGTGAACAATTGGGGAGGTTTTTTTAACCCCACAAGTTATCTCCTTAAATTCCGTCCGGGAGGCTACACTGAAAAAGTTCTTGTAAAATGAACCTTTGGAAATATATCAGACTTTTAATCATATCAGCAGTGGCTTGTGTGGCTGATTGCTCTTTTGCGCAGACCCATTATAGTTCGAATGTTTCGATTGGCTTTCGTGGTGGTATGGACATTTCGCAAGTTTTCTTCAGTCCTTCCGTGAAGCAAAAACTGATAAATCCCGGTTTAACCGCAGGCATAATGGTGCGTTACATTGAGGAGGATCATTTCGGTATAATAGCCGAACTGAATTTTGTGCAACGAGGATGGAAAGAGAATTTTGAGGAGGCACCATATAACTATAAGCGCACACTTAACTATCTTGAGTTGCCGGTACTTGCCCATATTTATTTTGGCAGAAGGGGGCGTTTCTTTTTTAATGCGGGTCCGGAGGTGGCCCTGTTCTTGGGCGAATCGACAAAAGCGAATTTCGATCCGGAAGATATGGCTACTCTGCCTGATTTCCCATATCGCAACCGTATGAATTCACAGATGTTGATGTCTGTCACTCAGAAAATTGATTATGGAATCAGTGCTGGTTTGGGTGCAGAATTCAACATAAACCCCAAAAACAGCATCGCTTTTGAAGCCCGTTTTTACTACGGACTTGGCAATATTTTCCCTTCAAAACGAACTGATACTTATAGTGCGTCAAATCAGATGTCCATATCAGCCACTTTGGGATATTGGTTTCGTGTAAAATAAGCATATAATTAATAAAGTTGTCCCGGTTGATCAATTTACAACCGGGACAATTATATTCAGATTTGGGATGGGAATTGTTATAGCTGTTTGATAATTTTTGCTGGGTTTCCAACCGCAACTACGTTGGCCGGAATATCTTTTGTCACAACAGAGCCGGCACCGATAACCACGTTGTCTCCTATCGTCACTCCCGGTAGGATAGTGGTTGAACCACCAATCCATACATTATCCCCTATAGTAACCGGTTCTGCCCACTCCACAATCTTATTTCGTGTTTCTGCATCCAGAGGGTGACAGGCAGTGTAAATACTGACATTCGGACCGATAAAGACATTTTTGCCAATCCTTACTTCCGCCTCGTCAAGAATTGTCAAGTTGAAATTCGCGAAAAAACTTTCGCCTATGAAGATATTGGATCCATAATCACACCGGAACGGTTGATTTATCTGAAACCATTCTCCGCATCCTCCAAGTAATTCGCGCAAAATGGATCTCTGCATTGCATCTTGTGAAGGTCGAAGATTATTAAACTCCCAAATCTTCTCTCGTGTGGCCTGCAATCGTTTTATTAGTTCTGGATGTGAAGCATCGTAAACTTCACCTCCGACCATAGCTTTCCATATTTTATCTGCCTCGGTCATAATATCGTTGGTCTTATTGATTAGTTATCTTTTGATATTTAATTTAATGGTAACTGTATACTGTCAGTTACTGATAAGTAAACAATAAATATGATTTTATGTTTTAATGCGGTGTTTTTCTTTAAAATTTTTGTTTTCCATATATATTGGTTAATTTTGCATCGGTATAGAAAAATAAAGGTTTACCTTATCAGGACGTTACATTATAAACGGTATGGAAAAAACTCCTAAGAGATTAGTGACTTTGGCAGTGGGTAGCGTGCTTGGGGTGCTATATGGAATCGAGGCATATGCTTCAACTTCTACTGATAGTCTACAGGCTCATAGACTGGAAAATGTAACAGTTACTGCTCAATCAGCCAGACAACGTTTAGCTAAGATAAATCTCGGTGTAGAAAATATTGAACTTTCAACTGTAGCAAAACTTCCGTTGCTTTTTGGCGAGAATGATATTGTCAGGTCTATTACGTTGCTTCCTGGAGTGCGGAGCGAAGGAGATGGATCTGGTGGTTTTGAAGTGAGAGGAGGAGCAGCCTCACAGAATTTAGTGCAGATGGATGGTATAACTCTACATAATCCATCGCATGTTATGGGTATTTTTTCAACTTTCAATGACAAGGCATTAGGACATGCCACACTTCACAAAGGTTTTATACCATCATCTTTCGGAGGTGCGACAGCATCAGTGTTGGAGACAACACTGGCAGTAGGAAACATGAAATGCTGGCACGGATCGGGCAGTATAGGAATATTAGCGGCTAAGGCTATGGCTGACGGGCCAATATTAAAAGACAAGCTCTCTTTGGCAGTGGGTGCCCGACGTTCATATGTAGATGCTTTTCTTCAGATGGTGTCGCAATATAGGGGTACAATCATGAACTTTTATGATGTCACGGCTAAATTGCGTTACGTACCTAAATACGGTGACTATCTGGATGTCTCGTTCGTAATAGGGCATGATAATATGGCATTGAAGCGACTGATGGGATTATATTGGGGTAATCTTGGCACTTCGCTTACTTGGCTGACACGGTATGGAGATAGTCTTTCCTTCACCACTACAGCATCTTATTCCGACTATTCCCCAAAGATGTCATTGACCATGATGAATGTTGATCAAACGCTGAAGGAATATATACGTGATGTGGCTGTTAATGAGAAGATACAGTTATACGTAGGTGATGACAATCTTTTGGAATCAGGATTCCGTTCAGAACTTGTCCGTGTAAAGTCTGCTGAAGTTGAAGTGGCGGAAAATAAAGAAATAGATATGCGATCCGGATGGCAGAATGCAGTCTGGGTTAATTACGAAAAAGAATTCGGAGACCGATTTGCCGTGTCGGGTGGATTAAGACTCAGTATATTCTACGCAGTTGCCGGAAAGAAATTTCATAAGTTCATAGCCGCACAAGAAGCTATGCCAGATTTCAGTAAACATACATATGTTAATGCAGAACCAAGAATCAGTTTGAAATATAATCTGTCGAAGTGGCACAATGTAAAGGCCGCTTATGGTATAAACACACAAAACCTTCATTCCATACGCTCGAGCTCAACCAGTTTTCCTTTTGATCGCTATGCACTAACCTCTTCGACAGTAAGACCGGAAAAAGCAATACAGTATGGAATAGGATATAATGGTATGACTACTGACGGAGGGTTTGATTGGGCGGTTGAGGGATATTATAAGACCCTAGACCATGTATATGATTATGCTGACGGGCGCACAATGTTTTCACGCATAAATTTAGAAAGTATAATATTAGGGGGAGAAGGGCGCAGCTGGGGCACGGAGTTTATGATACGTAAAAATAGTGGAAAATTGACGGGATGGATTGCCTATACGTTGTCTCGTACACAAACACGCATTGTAGGAATTAATGACGGACGTTGGTATGATTCTACAAACGACAGAAGACATGATGTTTCAATTATTGCTATATATACTCTTAATGATCGGTGGTGCTTCTCAGGATCATGGGTGTTTTCTTCCGGACAGCCATTAACTGCCCCCGATGTAAAATATGAACTTGACGGTATTACCTATTATTACTATTCCAGGAGAAATGGTTACCGGACTCCATCAACTCATCGGCTTGATCTTTCCGCAGTATACACAAGAGTAGGGAAACACTTCACAACACAGTGGTCATTCGGAATCTATAATGCCTATTGCCGTTATAATCCATATGTGATTTACTTTGAGGATGACCCGTCCAAACCATCCGGTACGAAGGCTGTGCAGCAAGCGTTATTCGGTTTGATTCCTTCAGTGTCTTATTCTTTAACATTCTGATCTTATATGAAAAAAACAGTATATTGGGTTGGCGTTATTGGTGGATTGATAGTAGTGAATAGTTGCTCAAAAGAGCTTGACATAAAATATAAGGATATTGAGCCAATAAGAGTAATAGAGGGGAGTTTGACCCAATATGGTGCAAATGTAAGAATCACCATTACCACTCCTATGAATGAACCGATGAATAATACACCTATTACAGACGCTGTTGTCTGCCTTACCGATGTGTCTTTAGGAGTCAAGGAAACGCTTATGCTTGATCAACAAGGTAATTATATCGGGAAATCAGGAGGTATTTGTGGCCACTTATATGAACTAACTGTTGAAAAGGGCACTGCTGTTTACAAATCAAGTGGAAAAATGCCTATGCCGACTGATATTATCGGGTTAGAATTTAATTGGGTAAGAATGCCCTATGACCATGTTGCAGTGCTTCAGGTTACGTTTGTTGATAATGATCCGGAAGGATATGGTTATTATTGGATCAGACTCTATAGGAATGGGGAAGCATATATGTGGAATGTTGTTTCAGATCAATATGCTTCCAAAGGAGTAATAAATGATGTGTTTATGACCTCTCGAAAGGATTTGGACAAAGAAGATGATGCTACCGCCTTGCGGGAGGGGGACATCGTCAGTGTGTCAGTTACTCCTATAAGCCATGAAATGTGTGATTATCTCGAAGCAGTGTCTTCTGACAGCAATGGTCCTATCCTTTTCTCCGGTGATTTTTGTCTGGGTTATTTTCTTGTGGGTCCTGTTGCAGAACGTGCAATTGTGTTCAGTCCGGATTCCATTCCTGAATATTAAAAATGCTGCTACGGGAAGATTTTCCAGGAGCAGCATGATATTATGAATGATTTATTGATTCACACGAAGTCTAAAATACACATATAGACGAAGGACGCGGGCATTACCAAGAGCAATGAGTCAATCCGATCAAGAATTCCCCCATGTCCGGGAATAATATTGCCTGAGTCTTTGATCTGAAGATTTCTCTTTATCATTGACTCAATGAGGTCACCCCATGTTCCGAATATTGTCACGATGATTCCTAATCCAATACTTTCCCAAAGTGTCATGCTATCAAGACCAAAAAAATCACGTCCATACTTGAAGAAAAGACACCCGGCTATCATATTGAACAAAAGTCCACCAAAGAATCCTTCCCAGGACTTTTTGGGAGAAACACGTTCAAAAAGCCTGTGTTTGCCGAGTGTACTGCCGACAAGGAACGCTCCAGTATCATTAATCCAGATCATTAGGAAGATAGTAAATACAATTGATAAAGATACCCATGAACCTATCAGTGTCATCATTCCGAGTGGTAATCCGATGTATAATTGTGTCATCATGGATTTTGATAAATCGGATAAAGGGGAATCACTCTTTATGTATAGTTGCAGGGTCAGGCGGCAGATCAGAATAAAGATCCAGATAACAAGAGGATAAAGCATCCAACCGAATACTAAGCATATTGCGCCTGCAATATCAAGTAGCATTGTGGGGATAGTTTTTGCTGACAGTTCATGTGTTATTTTCTCAAATTCAATAACTCCAAGAACTGCAAAGAGAGCAGCCATATAGGAGAATGGAATGATTCCCCAGAAGATACAACCTATTATTATACCGATATATACGATTCCCGAGGCAGCTCGGACCGATAGTTTTTTTATATCCATTTTTTCAGGGCAGAGAGTTAGAGGGTTAAAGGACTATGTAATCTATATGGATTATTGAGTTATATTTTAACGGAGAGATAGAGAGAAAATGTTAGAGTGCAAATTTAAAAAGTTTTGTCGTTATGTGCAAATAAAAATCGTAAAATGCTTAGTTAAGTCATCAAATTATAATACCAAGTGTAAAATTGGAAGTTGTAATGTTATGTATGGCATCAAAGATTGTATTACTATATATGAAATCTGACAACTTCATAGATAGACTTCTTCAAGAGAAATTGCATCGTGTTGCTTATCGTCTCCTTAGAGATGAAATGGATGCGGAAGATGCAGTGCAAGATGCTATTTGCAATTTATGGAGTGACAGAGTCCCAGCCACATCGGAAGAAGCAAGATTCCGTCTGTTTACCATTCTTAGAAACGTATGTCTAAACAAATTGAAGCGAAAACGAAATTATGTGGCACTTTCCGATTGTGAGAAGGCCATAGACCATCTTGACATCGATGAGACTGAAAGGATTAAGTCTATATTGTTGGCCTCGTTACCACCATTACAAAAAAAGATCTTTCAAATGTCAACTTTTGATGACCTCGAATATGATGCGATAGCAGAACAGCTTAATATGAGCGTGGACGCTGTTAGGATGAATATGAGCAGGGCGAGAAAAAAGATGCGTGAACTATATAATAAATTGCAGTATGGAAACAAAAGAACAAATGACCCTTCCTGAAATAGAACGGTTATGTCAGGCATATGTAGACTGTCGCCTCTCCAAGTTGCAGGAGAAGGAGCTGGAACTTGTTCTCTTGTCTTCCGGCCTTACTACTCCAATTATTGCTGAGGTTCGCACATTAATGAGATTAACCACGCTGATGGCTGCAAACAATTCTAAACCCAAAATTATAAAAAAGGGTAAACTTAAGGTTTTCAAATATACAGGGATTGCAGCCTGTGTAGCAGTTATAACAATATGCACCGGATATGTATTTATGATTTGCAAACCCAGTGAGGAAGCTACTGATATTTATGCTTGTGTAGACGGTAAAGTCCTGACTGGATATGCTGCCCGGAATGTGGTTAATGATATTGAAAAGGAAACTATGGAGATGTTTCTATCTATTATTGAAGACGCAGAAAACGAACAACGTCTTAGTAAACAATTTATGAACTCCATAATTGAATAATCACCATGAAAAGATTAATATTAAGCATACTTCTGGTAGGTTTTATTTCATTATGTTATGCCGTTCCTCCCCAGTTGGCTTGCGAAACAGTATTCAGTCGCAAGGACATTCGCACCGAAGGGCATAAAGTTGTCAGCAATAGGAGCGATGACAATTACTTCAGAAGTGTAACAGCTACGAGCGATCCGCGTTTACTTTCTGATATAAAAGATCTTATTGAGAAAGATAAAGCGAGAGCTTCAAATATTACGGAAGGTTATAAAAATGGTAAAGAATACATTATTCTTAACATTCCTAATAATGGATGTATAATAAATATCGGGATGTGGTGGACTGATTCGGGATATGTCCATCTATTTGTGCAATCTGAATTAAAGGCATTCAAATAATTAATATATAATATGAGAAGCAAATTTATAGGTACTATCCTTATATGGATAAGTACAGGGGGGTTGTATGCCCAAGAAAAAGATTCCATTTCCGCAACCCAACTTGATGAAGTTGTTATTAAGGCAAATTTGAACCGTACGGATGCGGGTGGTGTTTATTTCATTCCTTCCGAAAAGCAAAAGAACTCCGCTCAAAATGGTGTTGATTTGCTGCGTCGCATGTCCATACCTCAAATTAGGATTAATCTTGCCGACGATAAAATAACCACCAATACCGGAGAGGGAGTTTCCATATATATCAATTTTACAAAAGCTTCCGATGAAGAATTGGAAGGTCTAAGGACTTTAGACGTAAGAAAGGTCGAATATTTATATTCACCTTCTGATCAAAGATTTATGGGTGAGCATAATGTGATCAATATTATTGTTCAGCCATATGTTTACGGTGGATATACCAAGTTTTCACTTGGAGAGAAATTCTTTGTCGGGTTGTCCAATACGACATCAGTATATTCTAAATTTACATATAAGAGAATGACATATGACGCATTCATCGGTAGTCGTAATTTCAATAATCACCATATTGCCAATAAAAACGAAAGTCAATATCTGCTGAATAATGTTGAGTCAGCACATTTTGAGATTAATCGCTTACAAACACCTAAAACTTCACAATACGCACAAAACATACTACCGATCTCATTCAGAGCTGCCTATTCACAAGAAGGTTTTCAAATGAAGAACACCGTGGCATTCACATATCAGAACATACCACATAATATCACTGAGGGAGTGTTAAATTTTACTCCGGCTATCTTTGCCTCTAAATATTATTCCTCAGAAGGCAGCTCCCAGATAAGGACCCTGTCATATAACGGCAATTTTAATTTCAAATTTCCTAATCACTATTATCTTACGATCTCTCCTAAGGTGACCTACGGACATAACAATCAACATTACCACTACTCATCTGTTGAAAGCATTATCAACAACATTGCCATTGAAGATAATTACACAGCTTCAGTCATTGTTATGGGACGTAGGATATTCGCCGATGTACATTATTTATTTTTAAGAGGATTCGGTGGATATTCCCACTATAAGGTGGATTACTATGGCACAACGGTTTCATCCGATAGAATAAAGGAATCGTATGGAGGGGCATCTTTTCAATATGGATATTATACTGATAGAATATCTGCAGACTTATTATTAGGCATACGTGGCGAACGGACTTCCACTAACGCAGAATTTGAAACAGAGGTTTATCCATTTGCAAGCGCAAATCTTGGATGGTCGCCGAATCAGAAACATTCATTGAATCTTGCAGTGTCATATTCCAAAGAACCGATGAACCCCAATCTTAAAAGTCCGAATATCCTTCAGGAGAATGAGTTTATGTATTATTGTGGAAATCCTAATCTAAGATATTCTCCGAATATTATGGTGAATTTTGGATATAATTGGATAGTGAATGATTGGCTCCAAGTTTCTCCATTCTCACAGTTCTTTGGAATATTTGACCGCTATGTGCCAATTTACACTTCATATTTAGACGGAAGAGCCGTTTTGCGCCAATATCAGAACAACGGGAGCCATTATAGAACCCAATTTGGGGTAGGAGTAACCGCTAATTTTATGAATAGCAATTTACAACTACAAGTTATGCCATCACAATTCTTTTATAAAAGCACCGGGTATTACCATATGAATTACAAACCATTTACATTCTCTTGTTCGGCAATATATTATATTTGTAATTTCTACTTCTCAGGGTTCTATGAAATGAAAAATAGAACCCTATGGAGTAATTCTGGAACAGTTTACAAAGACCGAAGCCAGTTGCACTTAAATGGCGGTTGGAGCAAATCGAATTTTAATGTTAGAATCGGGATCTCTAATCCTTTCAGGACTACGTGGACATCATCATCCAAAGCCTTGTCAACCCCTCTCTATAAAGAGCATATTATTTCTTATGGAACAACTGCTCATTTTAACCTTAATTTGTCTGCTACCTATACTTTTGGATATGGCAAGAAAGTAAGCCGGAGCAATGAAGTCGGGGAGCAGGCAGGGGTTTCATCAGCAATCCTAAAATAATTAATTATAAAAGTTATCGAGCAGGGGTTAGATGCGTGTCTTCCCCTGCTCTTAGATAAAGAAATCTCTGAATTGTTTTCAGTATTATATCTATTATTCAAAGATATGTGTTTATTTTACGATTACTTTTTGAGTATATCCGTTGGAGAGATGGACAATATAGACTCCAGGTATAACATTTTGGCGTGATGTTGTCAGTCCGGAAGCATTTACAATAACTGCATCTTCCGGAGCAATAATATTACGTCCGTTAATTCTTACCTCACTTAATGTAGATCCGATATTACTGATTAATGGTATTCCTGTATTTTTATTAATCTTGAAGGCAGGAGATACAGTCTGTTGTTGGTAAGCACCATTAGAGCCTGTGAGAGTAATACGCATATCATACCATCCATTTTCACTCATATTGTCGACTTGATTAAGTGATGCGTAGTAATAAGCACCGTAGCCTGGCATATAAAATTTTTCCGGGTCTTCTTCAATTTCCAATTCTTGATAAAAATCTGTGCCGTTAGGAGCATAGTCAACTTTGATATCATTAAGAGGTTCATATTCATAGTAAGGATAATAATCGTTGGGAGTATATATAAATGAGCCAGCAGCAAAAGAGAGGACACCGTCAGCGGCATTTTCAAAACGGTCAGTTACTTCATTGTTGGTATTTCGGAATTGCAGAATCTCCATAACAGGAAAAGAAAAGTTCTCAACATTGTTGTCATATTCCGTAACGAAGGTATTGCGTCCCTGAATACCTTCCACCATCATATTTGCATTCTCGATTTCCAATTTGAAGTTCCCCGGTTCAATGGGATTATCCCACCATGTTTGAGGCAAAGCCTGAAGCTCTTTCCATGTCTCTGCTATTAAATCGTTGTTATAATAGAAACAAACTTTGTGGTTCATAAAGTCAATAGACCGAGATTCAGAATATCTTCCAACAAATGAGTAGGAAATTTGGTTATTTGCTCCGTAGGAGAAACGAGTGATGGGTACATTGCCACCATAAATTTCATTTTGGTTGTTCGATAAGGGATAAGAAAACCAAGGATTGTATGCATACTCCCTGAAATCAGGTTTATTTCGGAGCAAATTGGCAACCCACGCATTACGTGTCTCAAGGACGAAATTATTTGTTGCAAGCATCATTGGATTAGAATTGATCATCATGATAGATGGAGCCCCTATACCATAGCTACTTTGTTGAAATCTTTCGTTAATTTCAGTATAGAATATTTTCACTGGATTGCCTACTACTTCCAGATAATCATTGGCTCTTGGAGAGGGTATGTTAAGATGTAGCAAATCAGTAGGATATACATCAGTTCCACACACTGCGGCATAACCTACACCTTGTGCGTCGGATAATAGCCAGTTATAAGAAGTTCCTATTCCACAGTTCTTACTGGGATCAACACCAATCATGTAGTCGTTTGTTGTAGGGGCTTCCCAAAGCGATTTACCATACCTGCTTTCAATTGCCAGATAATCATCTACAGAATTTGATACAGTTTGAGTAAGATTCCCTTTTGCTCCAAGTTTAATTACCATAGCCCCATCTTTTTCATTCATAGCACTGACTATGTTATAGACATAAATACAGTCGTTATTATTAGTCTTAATTGTGAGGTAATCCATTAGATCAAATATCTCACCATCTCCAATGAGCATACGGAAATAATTACCAGACATGATTGCCAGCGCAGGACTATTTTTAGCAAATATGGAAAGTTGATAAAATGCTTTGCTGACAGTTCCCGGTTCTATTACAATTTCATTATAATCTTCATCATATCCAATAACATCAACTGAAAGAATTTCTCCATTAGGTGTTATCGGTTGGAAAGAGATCTCCTGGTCGGCATCAGCAGCATTTATCACTACCTCCGTATTCTCATTTGCAATAACAGTCTTAACGATAATAGTTGGTGCATATATATCATTGAATAAACCGTAAACGAAGCACTCCTTTCCTTTGGGTGCGTTCACATCAACTTCAGTGTTTCCTAAGCATGAGGCGGTAGTATAATATTCCCAATCTGTGGATTGGACTGAGGCATATATTGGTCTTATATATGGCATTTCTTCATCGTCCCACATGAATTTGCATTTGATCGTTACAAATTCTTCATCATTTTTAGGAGCAGAGTGGGAGATGGAAAGAGAAGGTGAATAGGATTGGATCACCTTTACCTCAGGATTTTTTTCACTCAAGTGGGCTTGGATAGCTTGCACTTTTTCCATCACTTCTTTCGGGGGCAGGTTGCGGGCAACGCCCTGCATTGCACTGAATAGCATCAACCCCATGGCAAGAGCCATCATGAATTTTGTTTTCATAAAAGGTCTGTTGGCTTGAATCACCCCAAATAAGCCGTATTAAATTTAAGAAAAAAGAAAGACGCGGGCGATTGATCCTGTCTATCCAAAGTTGAGGCATCGCCAAACGCCCTATCGCAAAATAAACAGTCCACTCCCACGCCTCTGCGGATATCTAATCCCCCGTAGGGGAATGGATATACTACAAGCATGAGCGTCTTCGACTACTTATCTATGCGATGAATAATTTGGCGATTTTCAACTTTTTGATAAGCACAAATAACGCTTTCTACAAAAATTACACCAGTCTCTCTTGACCGTCTATCGGTTGCAAAGGTAATACACAATTTTTAATTACGCAACTATAACTTTCAAATTTCATATTTTTATTAAAAATTTATGCCGGCAGCATATCCGCAGCCGGCATAAAACAGATTAGTTGACTGATTGGGATCAGTCTTCGATATCCACTTTAGGTAAAGCAGCCAATTTCATATCGTGGCCTTCTACAAAGGAAAGAATTAGCTCGCGTTCGGGAGAAGGATCAATGTCTTCCTTGATACGGCGTAGAGCATTAAAAATAGATGTGCTGCTCTGGTAAACATGACGGTAGCACTTGGCAATGTCTTCAATAATCTCGTCGCTCTTTTTGCCTTTACGGAGAATGAATGCATTCACTCCAAAGTAGGAGATAGGATTATGAGCCATTATCACGAAAGGAGGAACATTTCCATTGACACGGCAACCTCCCTTGATGAGCACCCAATCGCTTATGTGACATTTTTCATGTACTATTACTCCTGAAGAAAGTATCGAGAAGTTACCAATCTTTACATCACCTGCAATCTTAACTGAATTGCCAAGCACACAATAATTGCCGATTACGGAATCATGACCTATGTGGCTTTGTGCCATAATGAAAGAGTGATCACCGATCACGGTCTTCCCATTCTGATGGATGCTACGGTTGATAATGACTTGTTCGCGGATAACATTGTTATCCCCAATTTCTACGAATGATTCCTCGCCTTTCCAGCGGAAATCCTGAGGAGTGGCAGAAATAATTGAGCCCTCATAAATTGCATTGTTTTTACCGATTCTTGCACCGGAAAGTATACTGACATGGGAGTGAATACGGGTTCCTTCTCCAATTTCAACGTTTCGGTCGATATAGCAGAAAGCTCCAATCATCACATCGGCGGCTAACTTAGCCTCCGGATGTACAAATGCAAGGTTACTGATGTAAGTCATAAAAATATAATGTTAGGGTTAATTATCTGCCACCACCCACAGCTTGATAGAGCGACACAAGCGCTGATGCCCGGTCATGCCAATTGGCAATACATGCCAACTGGGCGCTGAGAAGGCTTGAACGTGCTGTCAGAACCTCAAGATATGTGGTGTTCTGATTATACATGAAAAGTTCGTTGGTATATTCCACCGATTTTTCCAATTCATCGACCTGCAATTGGAGATACTTGTTTTTCTCAACGTTTTTCGTGTAGCTTACAAGTGCATCGCTTACATCAGAACTGGCGTTAAGCACTGCATATTCAAATGTGTTGAGAGCCTGTTCCTGTTGTGCTTTAGCAGCTTTAAGGGTAGCAATGTTCTGACCTCGGGAGAAGATGGGGGCCGTTAGCTGACCGGCAAGCTGAATGAACCAGTCGCCCGGATTCTTGATAAAGCTACCGAGAAGATTGGTAAATCCACCTTGAGCCGAGATAACAATGCTCGGATAGAAGGCGGCCCGTGCAGAATTGGTGGAATAATAAGCAGCGGCAAGCGATCTTTCCGCAGCCCTTACATCAGGACGCCATGCCAGATAAGACACCGGAATACCGTTTACAAGCTGCTCAGGAATGGAGAAAGTGAGGTCTGAAGTCACTTCCCATGTCTGAGGATAAGAGTTGAGAAGCAAGGAGAGGGTATTTTGCAACTGATTTATTGATTCCTCAAGAGTAGGGATGGTGCTCATTATGTTATAGTAATTAGCCCGGCTCTGAACTACGGCAGCTTCATTTGTGCGTCCAGCCTCTTTCATAAGAGCCATAGTCTCCACTTGTTCTTTCCAGATCTCTGAGGTGCGCTTGGTAAGGTCAAGCTGCTGATTAAGCATTACCAATGAAAAATACACGTTAGCTACCCCACAGATAATCTGTGAGCGGACAGCCATTTCATAGTCCTGACTCATTTCGAGACTCACCTTGGCTCCACGCTTGCGGTTGAGAATCTTTGCGAATGCATCTATTTCCCATTGAGCAGCAAGGGGGAGGGTATAAGTCCAGTCCATATGGCTGCCGCCATAGCTTGCAGTGCCCCCATTGGGAGTAAAAGTAAGAGATGGGAAATAGCTTAATTTCGCACCCTGCAACTGGGCAGCTGCTATGTCGACGTTAAGTTTTGCGTTCTTCAGATCCTTATTATTGGCCAAAGCAAGACGAATCAGCGTCTGAAGTTTAGGATCCTGAAAAACCTTATCCCAACCGAGATAGGGGAGGGCAGTTGAGTCAACCTGAGCTTCCGCAGCTTTTCCGAAATCAGCCACAATCTGACTGTCGCTGACCGGGAGTTCATATTTCTTATATATATGGCAGCTCGAAAAAGTGACCGCCAATAGTGCGCCAGCAGCGCATATTTTAATCTTATTCATTAGATTCTTTCTTTTCTGGTGTTTTTCTGTCTCCTGCTCCTAAGTCGGCAGCAGGAGACAGAAAAACATCATAATGACGGTTTATTCATGAGAGATAGCATACTGTTCGATCTCAGAAGATATTTCTGAATTGTCGGTATCTTTCCATTTCGGGGGTGAAAGTTTCTCCTGAAGCGTCTGGAATGCCACGAAGAGGGCAGGAACTACCACAACCTGAAGAATCATACCAATCAACATACCACCAATGGCGCCTGATCCGAGCGCCTGGTTGCCGTTACGGCCGGCACCATGAGCAAACATCATTGGAAGAAGACCGATAATCATAGCCAAAGAGGTCATCAAGATCGGGCGCAGACGTGCGCGAGCACCATGAATGGCTGATTTCAGAATACTCATGCCGGTCTTGCGACGGTCAAGCGCGAACTCCACGATTAGGATGGCATTCTTACAAAGAAGACCGATAAGCATAATAAGAGCGATCTGAAGGTAGATGTTGTTAGCAATATCCATCATTCGTGCAAAGATGAATGCGCCCATCAAGCCAAACGGAACTGAAAGGATAACAGCCCAGGGGAGGATGTAGCTCTCATATTGTGCTGAAAGGATAAGGTAGACGAAGAGCAACACAAGGATGAAGACATAGCCTGTAGACCCACTTGAGCCGGATGCCTCTTCACGCGTCATGCCGGCATATTCGAAACCATATCCTGAAGGAAGAGTTGCCGCTGCTATCCTTTCAATAGTCGCGATAGCTTCACCGGAAGATACCCCCGGAGCAGGAGAACCTGTGACAGAAATGGCTGTAAACATGTTGAAGCGGTCAATCATGTCGGGGCCATATACACGGGTCAGCTTTACGAAATTGTCAATTGGAGCCATATCTACACCGTTGCGCACTTTGATCTGCTTCAGGGTTTCCGGAGAAACACGTGCATCGGGTTCAGCCTGCATCATGACACGGTAGAGTTTACCGAAGCTGTTGAAGTTGGAGATATACATGCCACCATAGTAACCTTGAAGTGCAGAAAGAATCGCATTCTGAGTCAGACCTGCCTGCTTGATCTTTGCCACATCGAGTTCAACCATATATTGCGGGAAAGTAGGGTTGAAGTTAGAGTAAGCCATCTGGATATTCGGATCGGCATTCAGGGCACCGATAAATTTCTGATATACTTCAAAGAATTTATCAAGGCTACCACCTGTTTTGTCCTGAAGTTTGATCTCAAACCCGTTGGTGGTAGAGTAACCGGTAATCATAGGAGGCTGGAAGAACATTATTCGGCCATCCTTCACTACGGAAGTCTTCATAAACAACTGTCCGAGGATTGCACTTGCGCTTTCAGTGTTCTCGTCACGCTGATCCCAAGGTTTGAGCTTAATGATGAAAGAGCCATATGTATTGCCCTGACCTCCGACGAAGCTATAACCTGTGATGGCAGTGCGGCTCTGCACTGCAGGTATTGAGCCGATTATACTGTCCACCTGATTCATGACAGCCTGAGTGCGTTCCTGCGAGGTAGCGGGTGGCATCGTGACTGCACCCATTATCGTACCGGTATCTTCAGTAGGCACAAGGGCAGTCGGAGTGATTGCCATAAGCCATACAAGAACACCGATAGAAGCTGCAACCGAACCGAAAGCAATGAGTTTATGGCTTGTAAACCATTTTACAATTTTCTGGTAAACATTTAACAGCTTACCAAAGGAATTGTTGAACGCTTCAATAAACGACTGGGTAAACACCCCAATAATTGCCAGGATAGCAACGATGACGGCAATGCAGCTTAGAGCCACGTTTTCAAATGTATACCATCCAAGCACAAGGAATACTATCGCAGCAATAAGGAAGATAACCGTAATGAGAGGAGGGAAAGAGAAACGCCTCTTATAAGATTGAGCCATTGTCTTGGCTGCTTCACTGTAGGCTTCCCCCATGCGCTCCTTAAGAGGTTTTTCATCATGTCCTTTGAGGAATAACGCACAGAGAGCAGGGGAGAGGGTGAGCGCGTTGATAGCTGAAAGACCAATAGACATAGCCATTGTCAGACCGAACTGACGGTAGAAGATACCTGATGTGCCACCGAGAAAAGACACCGGGATGAACACAAGCATCATGACGAGCGTAATGGAGATAAGAGCTCCGGCGATCTCATTCATTGCGTCGATTGAGGCTTTTCGTGGTGACTTATAGCCTTGATCGAGCTTGGCATGGACCGCCTCAACCACCACAATAGCATCATCGACCACAATTGCAATTGCAAGGACAAGAGCAGAAAGAGTAAGGAGGTTGAGTGTAAATCCGAAGATATAGAGCAGGAAGAACGTACCGATAAGAGCCACAGGAATGGCAATCATAGGAATGAGAGTGGAACGGAAGTCCTGAAGGAAGATGAACACTACAAGGAACACAAGGATGAAAGCTTCAATAAGTGTCTTCACAACCTCATGAATTGAAGCGAAGAGGAAGTCATTGACACTCATTGTGGTCATGAGAACCATTCCTGCAGGCAGATCCTTACGAGCTTCATCAAGAAGTCTTTCGATTCTCTCGATTACAGCAGTTGCATTTGACCCTGCTGACTGAAACACAATTGCTGATGAACCGATATGGCCATCATTAAGGTTGGCAAACCCGTAGGTTAGACGGCCCAATTCAACGTCAGCTACATCTTTCAGTCGAAGAATCTGTCCGTCGGAAGACGCACGGAGGATAATGTTTTCAAATTCGGCAGGATCGGAGAGACGTCCCTTATATTTCAAGACATATTGGAAACTCTGGTCACCCTGTTCACCGAACTGACCGGGAGCGGCCTCAATATTCTGCTCAGCAAGGGCTGCCGAAATATCAGAGGGCATAAGTTTATACTGTGCCATCACATCAGGCTTAAGCCATATGCGCATAGAATAGTCGGCACCGAAAGCCATCGCCTCACCAACACCCGATACACGCTTAATCTGGGGAAGGATATTGATAGACATATAATTATCGATAAACTGAGTGGAATATTTATCTTCCGGGTCATACATACCGATAACCATAAGCATTGACGATTGACGCTTCTGAGTGATTACACCTACTTGGTTAACCTCACTTGGAAGAAACGAAGCAGCCTTTGCCACACGGTTCTGGACATCAACTGCAGCCATATCGGGGTCCATTCCCTGCTTGAAGTGTACTTCGATAGAGGCAGCTCCGTTGTTGGTGGCAGAAGACACCATATAATCCATATTTTCTGCACCATTTATTTGCTCTTCAAGAGGGGCGATAACCGAATTGAGTACCGTCTGTGCATTGGCACCGGTGTAGGTGGTTGATACCCTGACAGTGGGTGGAGCAATATCAGGATATTGTTCTATCGGGAGGCTGAACAGACCGAGGATACCGAAAATCACGATGAAAACCGAGATAACGGTTGAAAGCACCGGCCTGTTAATAAAATTATCAAGTTTCATGTTTTGTCAATTCAAGTATTAAACCTGTTATAAGTGGTAATCATTACTGCGCGGGCTGGGTTGGTGCAGCGGGAGCAGAGCCTGATCTTGGAGTAATAATCAAACCATCCTTGGCTGTAATGCCCACACCTTCGGTGACAATAACATCGCCGGGTTTGAGACCTGAGGTTACGATGTAATTCTTGCCGTCATTTTCAGCAGCAACTGTAATCGGGGTTGAATGGAGTTTTGCGGAATCACCCACTACGTAAACAAAACGCATATCCTGAATCTCGTATGTGGCACTCTGAGGAATCTGGATAGTGGAATTATGTGCTGTCGGTATAAGAATTTGTCCAGTGTTACCACTTCTCAGCATTCCATCAGGGTTGGGAAAGTCAGCCTTTGTCTGGGCACTGCCTGTGGATGAATCAATTACACCTGAAATGGAGATGATATTTCCTTTGTAGGGATAGATGGTGCCGTCGGCAAGACGGAGGGACACTTCGGGCATAGAAGCAAGGGCATCCTTTAGTTTGCGTCTGCCATCATCAGTAAGCTGAAGGAGTATCTTTTCATTTAGAGAGAACAAAGCTTCCATTGTGCTATTGTCAGAAAGCATGGTCAAAAGTGTCTGAGGACTTACAAGAGCACCTTCCTTATATGGTATCTCTCCTACGAATCCGGATACAGGAGCTGTTACGGTAGAATAAGAGAGATTTTTACGAGCTGAGGTCAAACCTGCCTGCGCCTGCTGCAATTGGGCCTTGGCTGCATTTAGAGCATCCACTGAAGTCTGATAGGCCGAAGCACTGATAATATTCTTATCGAGAAGGATCTTATTGTTGTTGGCGCTTGTCTGAGCTGTATTGACATTGGCTTGTGCTACTGCAACAGCAGCCTGTGCCTGATCAACGGCAGCCTGAAGCTGCACTTGATCAATGGTGAAAAGCACTTGGCCTTTATGCACATACTCACCATCGTCAACATGCACTTTAGTCAAGAATCCTGTGATCTGCGGACGTATCTCAACGTCGTTTGTTCCTTCAAGAGTGGCAGGTATGGCCGTTTCAAGCGATGCGTCAGATTCGCTTACAGTCATTACAGCTAAGTCGGGAGCCATAGCCTGTTGCTGTGCCTGATCGCTTTTACCCTTGCAAGAGGGAAGCATAATGCCACCGGTTGCCAGCATCAATGCCAGCATGTTAAACTGTCTGATTTTCATATATTTTTATTTATGAATAATTTTGTTGATTTAAAATAGTTACTGGAATCATTTATAATTTTAATAATTTAATTGCAAAGATACAAAAAATTGAGATTCTTTTGAGTGTAAATTTAACAATATCGGAAATTTAGACCAATTTTTGTTTGGTTTAGAAAACTGATAATATGTTTTCGGGTTTTGTTATCCCAACGTGATGTAATTTTATAATAAAGATATAGATGCAATTTTATAATAAAGATATAAAGGTGATCATAAACCGTAGGAGACTTAAAGATTGCATTTAAATTTTTTTTGATATTTAATTCAAAACTTATAATTTTGCATAAAGATAGAAAAAATGGTATCATGGTATTTAATACTTTTTTCTATGTCCCTAAGTTCTACCTTATAAATAAAAATCTTCTTACCATGAAATTTTTAGAAATAATTATTGCTTTCTCGGGAGCGGTTGGCTGGGGTGTAAGTGCGGAAGCACAGATAATGCCTTGGGAAAACCGCATAGACACAGATGAGGGAGCATTTGTGAGAAACGATGATAATATTTACAGGGGGCCGCTGCATCTTGAAGATGTGGTAAGTGGTAATCTTATAAAGACAAAAGGAGCCGGAGAGATTAACTGGCTTAAAGACGGAGAGAGATTTAGTCGCGTAGAGCCGAATGCTGATGGAGGGGAGGATGTGGTAGCCTATCGAGCTAAAGACAATAAAAGAGAGGTATTGATTCCTTCATCAATGTTGATTGATAAGGAGACAGGTAAGAATGTGCCGGTAAAAAGCTTGATTTGGAGTAATGATAATGACAAGGTGCTTGTCTTTACTAATTCAAAGAAAGTATGGCGCTACGAGACGCGTGGTGACTATTGGCTTCTGAATCTGAAGACAGGTGACTTTAGACAATTGGGTAAAAATTTGCCGGACGCATCCCTTATGTTTGCAAAATTCTCCCCTGACGGAGAAAAAGTTGCTTATGTCTCTGGTAATAATATATATATAGAAGATGTCAGGGATGGCAGAATTCTTAGATTGACTGAGGACGGAAGTGACAGAATTGTCAATGGCACTTTTGACTGGGTTTATGAGGAAGAGTTCGGATGTCGTGATGGGTTCAGATGGAGTCCGGACAGTCAATACATCGCCTATTGGCAGAGTGACACTGAGGGCACAGGAGCATTTGATATCATTAATAATGTTGATTCTATATATCCTACGTTTCAACGTTTTCCTTATCCTAAAGCTGGCACAACCAATTCAGCTGTGAAGGTCGGATATGTAAGCGCAGAGGGAGGACAGACAACATGGATTGATCTACCGGGGGAAGAGCGGGAGAATTATATACCCAGGATGGAGTTTATACCTGCAACCAATACGCTATTTATTCAGCAAATGAACCGACAACAAAATACAAATAAAGTATGGACTGCCGACATAAATGGGGGTGCCCCAAAGCATATATTCACAGATAAGGATCCTGCATGGGTTGAGACAAATGATAATGTGCTATGGTTGGATGGAAACAAATGGTTTACATGGGAAAGTGAGCGTGATGGTTGGAGACATCTTTATAGGGTAAGCCGAGATGGAAAACTTATACAACCGATCACAAAGGGCGAATATGATTATGTTGCCAATGTGGGAACTGATATGAGAAACGGACTTGTCTACTTTATTGCCTCGCCTGACAATTTCACACAAAGATATCTTTACTCAGCGAAATTGTTTGGAGATGGGACAGCCACGCGAGTTAGTCCTCAGAATCAGCAGGGTCAGCATAAATATGCAATGTCACCAACCGGAAAATGGGCTGTTCACACATTCAATAATTCATCGACGCCTTCGGTTGTAGACATGGTGTCATTTCCCGATCATAAATCGGTAAGGATAATTGAAAGTAATTCTCACGCAGCTGAACAATATGCTGCCCTTGGGCTAAATCCGAAAGAATTCATAAAGGTTAAATCGGGTGATTTGACATTAGACGCATGGATGATCAAACCCGTTGACTTTGATCCGGCTAAGAAATATCCCGTGATAGTGGAGGTGTATGGTGAGCCTGCCAGTTCTACAGTGCAAGACGTATGGGGTAACGGCGATTTATGGAATCAGTATATGGCTAACTTAGGCTATATTATTGTCAGTATTGACAATCGAGGTGCGAAAACACCGAGAGGACGAGACTGGAGAAAATGCATTTATGGTGAAGTTGGCACATTCGCATCGGAAGATCAGGCAAAAGGTATTCTATCTCTTGCCGAGCAGTATCCATATATCGATAAAGAGAGAGTCGGTATCACAGGATGGAGCGGGGGTGGGAGCCAAACCCTTAACTCGATGTTTCGCTATCCTGAAGTGTTTGCTACAGGTATTGCAATAGCTTTTGTTGCCGATCAGCGCACCTATGATACTATATATCAGGAGCGCTATATGAATACGCCGGAGAATAATCCGGAAGGGTATAAAAAGGGATCGCCGATTTCATATGTTGATGGTCTACAGGGCAATCTCCTATTGATTCATGGCACAGGTGACGACAATGTCCACTATCAAAACTGTGAAATGCTGGTAAATGAGCTTGTGAAGCATGGTAAAGTGTTCAGTCAAATTAGTTATCCGATGCGCACACATGCCATCAACGAGGGAGAGGGCACAACACTTCACCTGCGCAAGTCAATGGCTAAGTACTGGCTTGATCATCTTCCTGCAGGAGGACGGTGAGTCATTGTGAGACCATTTCATGATAAAGTCTCTTGAGATTTGGCGGAGTTGCAATCCGAATCTCAAGAGACTTTGTGATGAAATGGAATAATTTAATTAATCAGGTAATTTATAGCTCTAATCCTCAATAGCTATAAATGCTCCATCAATTGAGAAAACATATGTATCAGGGTCTGCAATCTTTAGCTCCACCTCATAAGCTTTGCCTTTCTTGAACTCAACTGATTCCACTGAGTTAATGTAACCATCTTTCTCCAGACGTGCATATGCCTTATGAGGGAGAATGTCCTTTATAACAGAAGGTGATAGAACTGAATTGTCGGGTGCATCGACCTCGATTATCTCACCTTTTAGATTGAAATCAAGATCAACACCATTAACTAACTCAACTTCATATTTTCCTTTTGCAAAAAATTTCTCACATGTTCTGACCGAGACATCTTTGAAATGCTTTTTGATAAATGATTTAGCCTTGTCAGGAAGCTGAGAGATGTCGGCAGATCCAACCATAGCAATCCCCGGACCACCTCCATTGAATTGTGCATAGGCTTCAAATGCGGGGGTGGCAAACGTCATTGCCAAAGCGGCAAAAGCTGATAAAATTACTTTTGTTTTCATAGTCACTTAAATTAAGAATCTACATTATATAAAGGGTGTTAAATAGTTTTTACCCTTTAATATAAATATAACGTAATCAGTTTATACTTAGTTTATATATTGTACTAACTTAGTTGGAGCCATTTCAATATTTGTGGGAAAGGTGAAGGATGTTTATTGATAACACCAATCGTTTAGGTAGTTTGGGAAAATGTTTAAACGCGTAAGGATATATTCTCGTAAGGATACCTTATAAAGAATTTTATCGAACTCATAAATTAGATTAGCGTTGCGAACAACAATAATTCCGGAATACTGTAAAAGAGATGAAAGCAAGGGATTATAATTTGTAGGAGAGCATTAGGGCAATGGAGGAAGATGCGGTCTTGTGGTCAGGGAAATCGCGGTAATGTGATGAACGATAATAATTTGTGAAAAGAACAGTTCCGAATACACGTTTCCACAATTTAAAATCAGCACGTACTTCTGTCATATTGAGGGAAGCTACAGATGCATCCCCCATTACATTAAGTTCACGGAAGTTTACGATGCTGAGGTCTGTTCCAAAACGATAACCTTTCCATGTAAATAGACGGAAATAATTGTGGGAGACTGAGAACGCAAGTCGTTTCCTATCAAACACGATGTTGAAACCACCCTTTAAAGAAAAGCCTTGTGCCCAGTTATAATTACGTTCATCCGTTTGATAATGATCGGAAAGTATTGAGCCAAGAGCAATGCCATTGACGTGAGCGAAGCAGTCAAACACCCAGTTACGGTGTTCAACATCACGAAACATAAAGCCGGCGCCGACAGAAGCCGGAATACCTAATTTAAAAGGCACTTTTTTAATATTATCAATAGTGTCGGAATCATAAAAATCAAAATGCTGGTATAGGCCGATGCTACCTTTAGATCTGTAGTTGTCAAAGATTTCTCTTGCCAGCAATCTGCCTTTTATTTCAACCTGGGTCAATAAAGGTTGAGTTTTGATTATCTGTAATTGTGTTTTAAAAGTGAAATAGTCGTAAGGTTTTGTTGACTTTACCTCAAAACGGTTGCCGTATTCAATGTCAATTTGGGCACCTACTCCCTGATGAATACTTCTATAATGACCATTATATACGAGCATTCTATACCCGATAGAAGTGCGGACGGCAAAATTAGGGGTTCCAAATTGCCTTCCACGTGTGGCTCTGACTTTCCACATATCGCCTGTAATCAATCTATTAATCCCACGCATTGGAGAAAGTATAAAGGCAGCTATCTCACGTTCGAAGCGTGCGCCTCCGGTAAGTCGGTCATCAAGCACGGCATCTGAGGCACGGTAGAGGATTTCGCCTATAGCTGCCCCTCCTATAGGAGTGGCAATAAAATCGTTAGTAGATGGGTATTCTCTTTCCATGAAAAGTTCCCACATGCCGCTGCCGGCTATAGCAAATAATTCTGACTGCCAGAAATTGAATCCATTAGCACGGGCAGCATTAAAGTAAAGGTTACCGTTATAAGGATGAAGGAAAGTATTAGTGCCAAGTTTGTCATTGTCCCATTTAAATCCGTGTTTGAAGTTCTCCCCAATTGTCTTGAAAGAAATATAGGAGTAATCACCATGTTGCACGAATCTATCAAAAGCCCACAACCCTAAATTAAAGCCACCCACTTCCGCAGTTGCTCTCCAGAAATGACGTTTATTCATCCTGCAGGAATCAACTGAATCAGGAGGAACAGCAGTTGTGGTATAAAATTCAATAGGAATTTGGGCATAAGAGGGAATGACCGTCATTATTATGAAGGACATCAATAAAGTGACAAAATATGTTCTTGATTTTATCATTTCACAAAATTAGTAAAGAAAGATGAATTTCCAAATAATGTAGATATAAAAAACACTATTCCAATTGCCGAAATGGGGCGTTATAAAGGTAAAAGAGGATTGAAAAACATGCTTATCTGCACATAAAATAGATAAGTGTGCAGAATGTAAAAGTTTATTAAAAAATGAGTTATAAACGTGCTCAGGTTGCAAATAAAAATATAATTTATTAATTTTGCAGAAACAAACCCAAGGGTCACTTCCGGCCTGCAAATATCGAAGTCATGAAATTGAAACACATTTTTTCCATAATTCTTCTTGGTTCCGGCATTTTAACTATGTCGGGTCAACACACCCAGACACTCAATGCTCATCAGGCTGCCCATCAGCAGCAACTTGCGAATGCTAAGTCAAGATTAGACAAAAGTGTTATCCGCGATTTCATCAAACAGGATGTTGAGAAAAGAGAAGAGGCTGCCTTGAAAGGCCAGCATATGTCCGCAGCCACCTCATCCCTGCTTGTAGATCTTCTTTCAGAGGCTAAGAGTCATATGGGAAAGCGTTATCGCTCAGGTGGCAAAGGTCCGGATGCATTTGACTGTTCCGGGTTTGCCGGTTATGTGTACAAACAATTCGGGTATAAACTGGGAGCATCTTCAAGAGATCAGTATCTTCAGGGAGAAAAGGTTGAAATCAAAGACCTGAGGATGGGTGACCTTGTATTTTTCACCGGACGCAATCGCAAGGGTGGAGTTGGCCATGTTGGAATTGTGGTCAGCGTTGATAAAGAAAAGGGTACTTTCAAGTTTATTCATGCAAGTACATCGCAGGGGATAAGAATTGATAACAATGCGGGTTATTATGATGGAAGATATTTAGGTGCCCGCAGAATAATTACTGATGGAGAGTAAAGGAAAATGATTTATCATGATTGCGATATTTAAGGAGAGCTAAAATATATTTGAGTATAGATACAATGCAGGGCAAACATCAAAACTGTTTGCCCTGCATTGTATCTATACTCACGGATTCTAAAATCAGTGAATAATCTTTTTAGTTATTGAAGTAAGTCTCAAGAGCATAGTTAATGCTTTCCATCACGTTCTGAAGATCCGGATCATCAGGATTCATAGTTTCAGCCTGATCAGCAATCTTCTTGGAAGCTTCGAAATAGTTTGTCTTGATGTTCTGACGGGCAGCGGTTGCCTCTGCAGAGGCACCTTCAATTTCATTCCATTTCTCAGTGCCGATACGGAAGATCTTCTTACATGCGTTCTTTAGAGTCTCGAAATCAACGCTTGGAAGGGAAGCAGCCTTACGGTAGTCAGCTTCGGAGAGTTCGTTATTTCCGACACGATCGTAAACATATCCACGAAGACCATAAAGAGGTGCATTGTCAGGATTAGCAGCGATTACCTCACCGAGCATGCTCAACGCATCGTCAGTTTTGCCTTCTGTCACAAGAGAATTGATCATATTATTTATGAAAATGGGCTGCTCAAGACCAAATTTCTCATGACCTGCCTGAGCTACTTCAAGAATCTTAACCTGGGCTTCAGGGGTGCGGGCATCATCTTTCTGTGCTATGTTCTGCCAGCAAGCAATCTCATAAATGTAAGATTCGGGTTGCTCGTAGCCGGCGAGACGGGCTTTCTTGAAAGCTTCAGCACTCTTTTCCACTTCATTACCTGAATAAGCAGAAAGACCGGCATTAAAATAGGCTGTGGCGATCTGCTGTGCGTCTACAAGGGCAGCGGCTTTTCCGAGCATTCCTGTGGAGGGAAGATCACCATAAATGGTGAAGGCCTCATAAGCCTCCGGATAATATTTCTTTTCATTGAAGAAATTAGCACCGGCCATAAAGAAGTCATTGGCATGCCCAGCGATCTTGCCAACGATATCTTTAGAGAATTTGGGTTTAATCTGGCCTTTCTCATTAGGAAGACTGTCAAGGGGGAGAGCCTGAAGGAAATATTTGTAGCCATTGACGAGCTGATTAGCCATGTCAAGGTCATTGACTGAGGGGTCATTAGGATTTATCATCTTGGCGCTTGTGGCTTTGTCAAAAGCGTCAAACTCGATCTTTCCGGCCACAAAATATGTGCGGGCATCGTCTTTGGTTTCAGGATTAGACATGGCCTGCTGGATAAGTTCGCGGGCCTGAGGGAGCTGGTCGATTTTGCCGGCAAGCTTGTTAGCCTGATCGACATTAGCCTTTTGTGCGCAGGCTGTGCCAGCAGCGGCGACACAGAGCGCGATTGAAAGGAATCTGTTCATAGTCAAATTTTTTATTGAGTTGATTAAGTTTTTCGTTATTAAATCAGTCTGCTGGTTCATCTTTTCTCTGATCCCCAGCCGACTCTTCATAATCGGTGCTAAATTCATCATATGCAGCCGGATCATCTTCAATCTCATTCTGCATCATTTCAGACTCTTCACGTGCGTCTTCTTCTGCTCTATGTTGTGCGTCCTGCAAAGATGAAGCTGCCTGCTCTTCAGCCTGCAAATTTTCTTCTTCCTCGACGACTTCTTCCGGGTCAGAATCAACTTTGCACACTGATGCTATCTTATCACCTCTTTTAGAGAGATCAATGAGCTTAACTCCTTGAGTAGCACGCCCGGACACGCGTATATCAGCTACCGGAAGCCTTAGGGTTATTCCGCTTTGGTTAATGATCATCAAGTCATTGGAGTTATTGACATTTTCAATTGATACCAAATCGCCTGTCTTGTCGGTAACATTGAGGGTTTTTACGCCTTTGCCACCTCGGTTATGTGTAGGATAGTCTTCCACACTTGAGCGTTTGCCATAGCCGTTCTGAGAAACCACCATCACAGTCTCATCAGGCTTTCCGGCAACGGTAATCATTCCCACTACTTCATCGTCATCACCACTAAGAGTAATGCCTTTAACACCGGTAGACATCCTTCCCATCTCACGAACCCTGCTTTCATTAAACCTGACTGCGAGTCCCTTGCGGTTGGCAAGAATGATATCGGAGTGGCCATTAGTCAATCTTACCTGGAATAACTGATCGTCCTCACGAATTATGATGGCGTTGACACCATTGGCACGCGGACGAGAGTAGGCCTCCAGAGAAGTCTTCTTTATGATTCCTTGCTTGGTACAGAAAATTAGATTATGGGTATTAATATAATCTTTATCATGGAGACGCTTCACTCTGATAAAGGCTTTCACAGAGTCATCTGAGTCAATATTCAGGAGATTCTGAATTGCTCTGCCTTTAGCATTCTTGGCAAACAGTGGAATTTCATATACCTTAAGCCAGTAACATTTGCCCTTCTGGGTAAAGAAAAGCATATAATTATGGTTAGAGGCAGGATAGATATATTCTATGAAGTCGGAATCTCTTGTGTCGCTGCCTTTTGCCCCAACACCACCGCGATTCTGAGCGCGGAACTCGGATAGGGGAGTACGTTTGATGTATCCTAAATGTGAAATAGTTATGATCATTTCGTCATCCGGATAATAGTCTTCAGCATTCATGTCGGCTGAAAGGGGGTTGATTCTTGTGCGACGCTCGTCGCCATATTTGTCACGTATTTGAATCAGTTCCTCTTTCATTACTCCGCGACACACATCATCGTTAGTGAGGATGTCATTCAAATGAGCGATCAGCTTCATAAGTTCATCGTATTCGCCACGAAGTTTCTCCATTTCCAGTCCAGTGAGCTGACGCAGACGCATCTCAACGATTGCCCTTGTCTGGATTTCATCAAGGCCAAATTTATCAGAAAGGCGTGTGCGTGCCTCGTCTGTGGTTCGTGAAGAGCGAATTATAGCTATTACCTCGTCAATATTGTCGCAGGCAATCATCAATCCTCTCAGTATATGGGCACGTTCCTCAGCTTTGCGGAGTTCATATTTAGTTCTGCGGATAACCACCTCATGACGGAAATCAACAAATGCCTTCAGCAGTTCTTTAAGGTTAAGAGTCTTTGGCCTTCCATTTACAAGGGCCACATTATTGACGCTAAAAGATGTCTGAAGCTGGGTGAGTTTATATAGCTTATTCAGTATCACGCGGGCATTTGCGTCACGCTTTATGTCGATGGAGATATGCATTTTCCCACGCGCACTCGTGTCGGTAATATCAGCGATACCTACAATCTTCTTTTCTTCAACGAGATCGGCTATATTTTTAACCAATTCATTTTTGATGACACCGTAAGGGATTTCAGATATGACTATCTGTTCATGGTTGCCATCACTCTCTATATCGGCCTTGGCCCTGATGACGACTCGGCCCCTGCCGGTGAGATATGCATCCTTAACACCTTGCAGCCCAAAGATTTCACCACCTGTAGGAAAGTCAGGAGCCTGCACATATTCCATAAGGTCTTCTACAGAGAGGTCAGGGTTGTCAATAAGAGCGATTGAGGCGTTGAGCGACTCTGTAAGATTGTGGGGGGGCATATTTGTAGCCATTCCGACTGCGATACCGGACGCGCCGTTAACAAGCAGATTGGGAATTCTTGTAGGGAGGACAGATGGCTCAGAGAGTGTGTTGTCGAAGTTGGGAACAAAATCCACAGTATCGGCATCTATGTCGCGGAGCATTTCCTCTCCCATACGAGCCAGTTTCACCTCAGTGTAACGCATCGCTGCGGGTGAATCACCGTCAATTGATCCGAAATTGCCTTGGCCGAAAACGAGAGGGTATCTTAATGACCACTCCTGAGCCATTCTAACCATAGTAAAATAAATGGAAGAGTCGCCATGAGGGTGATACTTACCCATTACTTCACCAACGATACGTGCTGATTTCTTGGTGTCGCCGGAATAGAAATTATTAAGCTCGTTCATACCGAAGAGCACCCTGCGGTGCACCGGCTTGAACCCGTCTCTCACATCGGGGAGGGCTCGGGACACAATTACCGACATAGAGTAATCGATATATGCGCCTTTCATTTCCGATTCTATATTGACCGGAATAATTTTGTCGTCTCCTTGCATGTCTTGTTATTCATCATTTACATTGGAATGCAGAACCAGATTATGAAACCTGAGCCGCATAAAAATGAGGTAAACCCACTTTCCAAGGAGCAAAGTTACAAAATTTAATTGAATCCCACAACACCCAATATGCAAATGTATTAATATTTAGTATCAAGCGCATAACGGTTTGCATATAGGGAGAAATGGAGGAACAGAGGGGGCATTAGGCTGCATTTTTTAACATTTTTATGGTTTCCCTTTGATAAAATTGGCACGGAGTTTGCACAATATATTATGTAAGGTTGTTATAATATTACATTGGATGTTAAAATAATGATTTTACAAGGAGTCAAGTCTAAGAAGGAAGGTTTTTCCCGAAAGACAACAATCTTATGGGGATTAAGCGCTATTTATTATAGAAAGATAGTGGAGATTTGATAAGGTTATTCATAAAACTCCTTAATAATAAAAGAAAAGAAATAGGATAAATAAATGAAGAACGACTTTTCAAAACAGTTTAGGCCAATATTGGAGCTTGCATTCGCCGAGGCACAGAATTTTCATTCCGGAGCGATTGTAAGTGAGCATTTTGTGCTTGGTTCCCTCAGGAACAAGGACGGCTATGCTTCTCGCATATTGCGTCAGCTGAATGTGCCTATTGATCAAATGACAAAGGAACTGGAAGAATATCTGGCCGGCGCGCAGCCACCGGCTGAGACCACTACTCTATTTGAGCAGCAGTTTAAGATCTCCCTGTCGGCGATCAGACATCTTCAACTTGCCACTTCCGAGGCTCGTAAGATGAATGCACATACTATTTCGGGAGAGCACATTTTATTGGCGCTTATCCATGATCAAAGGTCAATGGATAGTGACTTTCTACGCGAGTTTAAGCAGAAATATCTTAATTTCGATATTTCTATACAGAATGTATCTGATATGCCTGCCCCTAAAGCCGGAAGAGAATTTGAAGATGATGAAGATGAGGATGAGGAATTCTCACCCTTAAAGCGTGAGACTCCAAAACAGTCATCTCCTTATTCCTCTACCGGCCAAAAATCACGATCTGCCTCAGGGAAAGGTGGCACCGACACACCCGCACTTGACAAATTTGGCTATGACATGACAAAAGCAGCCGCAGAGGGCAGACTTGACCCGGTTGTAGGCCGAGACAATGAGATTGAGCGACTGGCCCAGATTTTATCACGCAGAAAAAAGAATAATCCTGTGTTGATTGGCGAGCCCGGTGTAGGCAAATCTGCTATAGTAGAAGGTTTGGCACTAAGGATTAATCAGCGGAAAGTGTCAAGAATATTATTTGACAAACGTGTTGTCGGGCTTGACATGGCCTCAATAGTGGCAGGCACTAAATACAGGGGCCAATTTGAAGAGCGTATTAAGGCTGTGCTTGATGAGCTTTCAAAGAATCCTGACATAATCCTGTTTATTGATGAGATTCATACAATTGTGGGAGCAGGAAGTTCTCCAGGTTCTATGGATGCTGCCAATATTCTAAAACCCGCGCTTGCACGGGGAGAGATTCAGTGTATTGGTGCCACTACCCTTGATGAGTATCGCCAGAATATCGAAAAGGATGGCGCACTTGAGCGCCGTTTCCAAAAGGTTATGGTTGAGCCAACCACTCCGGAGGAAACTCTTGAGATTCTACGGCAGGTAAAAGGGAAATATGAGAAGCATCACAACGTCAACTATACAGACGACGCTCTACAGGCATGTGTGGATCTTACGGAAAGATATGTAAGTGACCGTAATTTCCCTGATAAAGCACTTGATGCGCTTGACGAGGCGGGTTCGAGAGTGCATATAACAAATATAGTCGTGCCTGAGGAGATCGAACGTCTTGAAAAGGAAGTTGACGACACCACTCAGGAAAAACTTGCAGCTGCACGCAGTCAGAACTTTGAGCTTGCAGCCTCTCTTAGAGACAAGGAGACAAAAAAGAAAGCAGAGCTTGAACAGGCAAAGACAGAATGGGAAAAGCGACTTGACACAGAGCGTCAGGAAGTAGATGGTGAAAAAGTTGCCGAGGTAGTAGCTATGATGACAGGAGTCCCGACCCAACGCATAGCCCAGGCAGAGGGCACCCGTCTTCTTCAGATGGGCAAGATGCTTGAGGGAGCTGTGATCGGTCAGGATGATGCCATCAAGAAGGTGGTTAAGGCCATTCAACGTAACAGAATTGGACTAAAAGATCCTGAGAAACCTATTGGCACCTTTATGTTTCTTGGTCCTACGGGTGTTGGTAAGACTCATCTTGCCAAGAAGATTGCTGAGTATCTGTTTGACTCCAAAGATGCGCTTATCCGTATGGATATGAGTGAATATATGGAAAAATTTACAGTTTCTCGTCTTGTTGGAGCGCCTCCGGGATACGTAGGGTATGAAGAGGGGGGTCAGCTTACAGAAAAAGTGCGCCGTCACCCATATTCTGTTGTGCTTCTTGACGAGATTGAAAAGGCACATCCCGATGTGTTCAACCTGTTGCTTCAGGTGATGGATGAAGGGAGACTCACCGACTCACTTGGGCGGAAGATTGATTTCAAGAATACGATATTGATCATGACAAGTAATGTCGGGTCGCGTCAGTTGAAAGATTTCGGAGCCGGAGTTGGTTTTAATACTGAGACTGTGTCGAAGGAGCAAGCTCACGGAGTTATCTCAAAGGCTCTTAACAAGGCTTTCTCTCCGGAATTTCTCAATCGTGTTGACGACATAATCATGTTTGAACAGCTTGATAAGAATTCCATATTTAAGATCATTGACATAGAACTTAAGGATTTCTATTCCCGTATAGAAAAACTCGGTTTCAGACTTGATCTTACTGAAAGCGCCAAGGAATTTATTGCCAATAAAGGTTATGACAAGAATTTCGGAGCGCGTCCTCTCAAGCGTGCGATTCAGAAGTATCTTGAGGATGAACTTGCAGAACTTATGCTTCAGCTCAATGCAGACGGAAAGTTAGGAGGCACAATCCTTGTTACCTATAACGAAGGTGATGAGAAGCCCAAACTCGAATATAAATCGTTTGATGTTGAAATAGATTCTTCCGACAAGCCAGTAGAGGAAAAATAAGACTACATAGTCAATATAAATAATCTCTCGGATGATTGTCAATCATCCGAGAGATTATTTATATTGACTATGCTCAATTAATCAGATGAAGAGC
>CAZQSD010000001.1:76820-101215 GCA_964595885.1 uncultured Sangeribacter sp. | reverse complement strand
GATACATCGGGATAAGAGCCACCTCGTAGAACATAAACATCGTGAAGATGTCAATGGAGATGAAGAAACCGAAAACACCGGTGCTCAGTAGAGCAAACCATAGGAAGAAATTCTTGGGAAGCGGATTGATTTTCCATGAAGCGAATGTGCCTGCGAATACGATCACTGCGGAAAGCATCAGCATCAGAACGGAGATGCCGTCTACACCCACAGCAAGATGAATGTTGAGAGGCGCATACCACATCCAACTGCCCGTAAAGAGCATTTCATCGTTGACTCCCATCTCGCGGAGACGGAGGAAATCCACACACAGCCAGATGGCGAGGGCCATAAGGACCGTTGAGCCAATCACCATGACCGCACGGATGGCATTCATACTGCTGTTGCGGCACAAACCCAACCCTGCCATCATGAGCACGGGGATTATTACAAACCAGATTAATATATTTCCAAACATAATCTAAAGCTTTTTCTGTGTTGCAATATGAATGTTAAATCAGACAGATCCATGTCACGGCTGCCACTACAACGGCACCCGCGATATACCATGCCACATAAGCCTGAATCTCTCCCGACTGCATGCCGCGGATTGCGTATGAAGTCTTCTGTGTGACCTTGGCGAACATATCCATTGTGGCGTCGATCACATGGCGGTCAAACCATGCTATGCTCTTACAGATGATTCCGAAGATGATCTTATGGGTAATAAACATGTAGATCTCGTCCCAGTAGAATCTGCGGTGGGCAGCCTCCCACAATGTGGGCCAGAAATCCTTGACTTTCGTCGGAAGGTCATTCTTCTTATGATACATCACATAAGCAAGGCTGATGCCGATGGTAGCAGTGATAAGGCTCGGGATTGCAACCTTCACCCATTCGATATGGATATGATAGGGAACGCCGTTCCATGTAACCAATTCTCCGAAAGGAATGAATCCGGCAACGCAGGAAACAGCTGCAAGGAGGATCAGAGGCACTGACATCTGCCAGGGTGCGTCATGCGGCTTGTGTTCCTTGTAGTGGGGATTCTCCTCCCACCAGAACACGAGGAAGTAAAGACGGAACATGTAGAAGGCGGTGAGACCTGCAACCATAGTCATCCATGCGCCCCAGAACCAATGACGGGCAAACATAGCTGCAAGCATCTCGTCTTTTGAGAAGAAGCCTGCGAAAGGCCAGATACCTGCGATTGCAAGACAGCCGATGAGGAATGTCCAGTGAGTGATCGGCATATATTTGCGAAGACCACCCATAGCTGTGTAATTGTTTGAATGGACAGCATGGATCAACGCACCGGCACCCAAGAAGAGGAGCGCCTTGAACATTGCGTGAGTGAAGAGGTGGAACATACCGGCCATGTAGCCAAGGCCACTGTAATGGACTCCCTCGATAGGACGGTCGTAGGCACATCCGAGTGAAACCATCATGAACGCAATCTGTGAGATTGTGGAGAAGGCAAGCACTCTCTTGATGTCGATCTGTGCACACGCCACAACCGCTGCATAGAAGGCAGTGATTGCGCCGACAAACGTAACAAAGGTAAGTGCCGCATCAACTACGCAATATACGGGGAACATGCGAGCAACCAGATACACACCGGCCACAACCATCGTGGCAGCGTGGATAAGGGCTGACACCGGAGTCGGACCCTCCATCGCATCGGGAAGCCAGATGTGGAGAGGCATCATCGCTGACTTACCCATACCACCGGTGAAGATCAGCACCATCGCCCAAGTGAGCACTGAGGCACCCATGAATGTCGCGCCGCCTGTAGAGGCAAGCACAAGCTCCGGATTGCTGGTCAGGGCAATGAAGTTGAACGTATCGGTGTAGTAAGACAGAATCAGGATACCGATAAGGAAGCCGAGGTCGGCGAAACGGGTCACGATAAATGCCTTCTTTGAAGCTGAAACTGCGGACGGCAACTTATAATAGAAGCCGATAAGCAGGTAAGAAGACACACCCACAAGCTCCCAGAAGATATACATCTGGAAAATGTTGGTGGCAACCACGAGGCCAAGCATGGAGAAAGTAAAGAGTGAGAGGAATGCGTAATAACGCTGGAAACCTTTCTCCCCTTCCATGTAGCCCCAGCTGTAGAGGTGAACCATGAAAGAGATTGTGGTGATGACAACAAGCATCATCGCAGAAATCGGGTCGATCAGGAAACCGATGTTGACCACCAACTTCTGGGTGAAAGCGAGCCAGGTGACATCAAACACCTGATACTGCTGGCGCACCCCGTCAATGATAAACAGAGGATCGCCGCTGAAGTAGTAAGTGAAGGCCACTATGTAGGAGAGCACAGCGGTGGTGCCCAACCCGAGAATTCCTAAGATGCCCGCCATCTTATGCGACATCTTCACACCGCCTATTCCTAAGATCAGGAACATCGTGATTGGAATCGCCAAAATTAAAATTGGAAGTGTAATGTCCATATCTTAGAATTTCATTTTATTGATTTCAGTAATGTCGGTGTTTCCGATTGCCCTATAGATATTGATGATGATAGCGATGGCAAGGGAAGTCTCGGCGGCTGCAAGAGCCACTGCAAAGAGAGTGAAGACCATTCCTTCCATTGAGCCGGGGAACAGGTAGCGGTTAAACACCACGAAGTTAAGATCGGCTGCATTGAGCATCAATTCAAGAGAAATCAGAATCGCAATCAGATTTTTACGGGTGACGAACCCATAGATGCCGCAGGCAAACATCACCACACTCGGCACAAGATACCATAACATGCTTATATCCATATCCTTTTATCTTTTGCGGGCAACAGTTACGCCACCGATTATACATGCAAGCAACAGCACACTGATCGCCTCGAAAGGAAGCAGATACTGGAATCGGCCGCTACCGGTGAAGGCTTCGCCTATGTCGTGCATCGTGATTTCATTGCCGGCCGCCATACATTCCGACAATGAGAGACCATTGAGCAGAGGCATGTAGAATAATGCGAAAATGAGCAGCACCGCCGCTCCTCCTGAAAGCAATATTCCAAAAGTCCTTCTGTGAGAGTCAAGTTTGCGGGTCTTGTCGTCAGGACGATGGGTAAGCAGGATCGCAAACACAAACAACACCATGATGCCGCCGGCATAGACAGCAATCTGCACTGCCCCCAGGAACTGGTAACCCAACTGGAAATAGATCACCGCCACACTGAGAAGCACAAAGAGAAGGTAGGTCGCGGAGCGCAAGATCCTGCGTGAGGTAACTGCCATGTAAGAGAAAACCACGATGGCAAGCGCAGCCACGAAATACACGATTATATTTCCTACTGAATCCATTATGTATTATTTTTCATTATTTTCATCTTTGGGAGAATCGCCGGTGGCAGGCTTCGGGGCAGCGTCGGCAGCGGCCTTGGCGACAGCTTCCTTCTCAGCCTTTATCTTGGCTGCCTTAGCCAGAGCCTCAGCCTTTATCTTGGCCAGCTTCTCAGGATCCATCGCCGGCTTGGGAGCGGGAGCCGGATTAGCCGGGTCTTCCTTCGGCTCGGGGCGATAGTTCAACTGCTTGATAAGCTTATCGCGCGTAAACACCGCCTGCTCGAAGTCGTTGGTGAATTCAAGGGCATCCTGCGGACATGTAGTGACACAGAGCATGCAGAATGTGCAGGTCCCCAGGTCATACATATACTTGTCAAGCTTTCTTTTTTTCTTTCCATCAGGCAGATCCACCATCTTTGTGGTTAGCTGGATTGTGCCGTTGGGACAGTTCATCTGGCAGATGCCACACGCAATACATTTATGCCTCCCCTCACTGTCATATTTCAAGGTAAGTTCTGCCCTGAAGCGGTCAGCTATTTTGAGAGTGGCCCTGTTCTCCGGATAGCATTCAGTGACTTTGGGAGTCACAAGCTCCTTGCCGGTAACTGCCATGCCGTCAATCAGGCTTTTGATTCCTTTGCCGGCTTCCGAAAAATATTCCTTAATACTACTCATTTAATGTTGCTTTTGAATCTGTTTCATGAAGTTAGCCGCATCAACGCTCTACCTGACCACCCAGAATGTCGAGAAGTTCAGTTGTAATGCTTTGCTGACGGAGCTTATTAAACTCAAGCTGAAGCGACTCCAGAAGTTTCTTGGCATTGTCGTTGGCACTCTGCATCGCCATCACCCTCGCTGCCTGCTCGGAAGCCCGGTTCTCAATCGTCACCTCCTGCATGGTAGACAACACAAACATCGGGAGCACCTCATTGAATATGCGCGCCGCATCAGGCTCAAAGATATACATCTTATTGTCTGACTCTGACGAAGCAACCTCCTTATTGCCCTCGATCGCCTCACGGCTCACGGGGAACAACTGGTCGACAGTCGGCACCTGACGGCTCATCGAGACATATCGCATGTAGACCACCTCTATCAGGTCATGCCTGCCGGAAAGAAATTCCTCCTTCAGGCTGTTGGCGAATGTGTTGACCGTCTTTGAATCCATCTTGGAGTCAACCCCCGGCGTAACCTTTACCGACAGATTAGGCACCTGGAGCCTGCCGCATGCCTTAACCACCTTTTTGCCGACCGGATAAACGGTGAAGTCGGTCCTGTCGCCATATTTTTCCCTCAGTAGATTGATTTCCTGAAGAAGATGCTTGAAGACATTGATGTTATAAGCACCGCAAAGTCCATCATCAGTGCCATAGACTACAACACCGACACTCTTCACTTCCCTTTCAAGGATAAGCGGTGAATTAAACTCCATACCCGTCTCAAGCAAGTGACCCATGATAGACATAACCTGCTTGCGGAACGGCAGAAGCTTCTTTAACTCCTGTTCATTCTTGTGAACTTTTGCTGATGAGATCATCTTCATGGCGCCAGTGATCTTCTCACTTGACGACACTGATCCTATCCGTATCCTTAACGCTTTGAGCGTAGCCATTTGCTATTGGTTTCTGATGTGGTTTTACTTGATTGGCATCCGGGTTTCAATCCGGATGTCAAATTTAAATTTGCATTGGCGACACGGTTGCCGCCAATGCAAAACAATAAGATTTTTATTTGTAACGTCCGGTGATTTCAGCAGCGCATGCACGCAGCTTCTGCTCTACGTCATCGGTGAGTTTGCCAGCCTTAAGCTGGTCAAGGACTTCCTTCTGATATTTGGCTTTTACAAGCTGAAGGAACAACTGCTCAAATTCATGCACCTTGTCGATGGGCACATTCTCCAGCAGACCGTTTACACCGCAATAGATCACGGCAATCTGGTTTTCAACAGGCCAGGGCTGATACTGCGGCTGGATAAGAAGCTGCTGGTTCTTACGGCCTCTGTCGATTGTGCGCGCAGTCACGGGGTCGATGTCACCACCAAACTTGGTAAATGACTCAAGCTCACGGAACTGTGCCTGTGCAATCTTAAGCGTACCTGCCACCTTCTTCATTGACTTGATCTGGGCATTACCACCTACACGCGACACTGAGATACCCACGTTGATTGCCGGACGGATACCCTGGTTGAAGAGGGCTGTCTCCAAGAAGATCTGGCCGTCGGTAATTGAGATAACGTTAGTCGGGATATAGGCTGACACGTCGCCAGCCTGGGTCTCGATAATCGGGAGGGCTGTGAGCGACCCGCCGCCTTTCACCATAGGCTTGAGCACGGCCGGAAGGTCGTTCATGCTTTCAGCCACTTCCTGATTGTCGATGATCTTGGCCGCACGTTCAAGAAGACGTGAATGCAGATAGAAGATATCGCCGGGATAAGCCTCACGACCTGAAGGACGCTTCAGAATCAGTGAGATCTCACGATAAGCCACCGCCTGCTTAGAGAGGTCATCGTAAACGATGAGCGCATCACGGCCGGTGTCACGGAAATACTCACCGATGGCAACGCCTGCAAACGGACTGTAGTAGCGCATAGAAGCCGAATCCGATGCGGAGGCAGCCACTACGACCGTATAATCCATTGCGCCGTATTTTTCAAGGGTATGTACTATGGAAGCTATTGACGAGCCTTTCTGTCCGATAGCCACATAAATGCAATATACGGGCTTGCCATCAAGATAATTCTGACGCTGGTTGATGATGGTGTCGATTGCTATGGCGGTCTTACCGATCTGACGGTCGCCGATGATAAGCTCACGCTGACCGCGACCGATAGGAATCATTGCATCGACAGCCTTAAGACCTGTCTGGAGCGGCTGATTCACCGGCTGACGGAAAATCACACCCGGTGCCTTACGCTCAAGAGGCAGATTGATGAGCTTGCCCTGAATAGGTCCTTTGCCGTCGATAGGCTCTCCGAGGATGTTGATCACACGTCCCAGGAGCCCCTCCCCTACCGGGATAGAAGCAATCTCACCCGTGCGACGCACCGACATGTTTTCAGTCACTTTATTTACATTGTTGAGGAGCACAACACCCACATTGCTTTCCTCAAGGTTGAGAGCAACGCCTTTGACGCCGTTCTCAAACTCTACCAGCTCATTGGCACGCACATTCTCAAGTCCGTAGACATGAGCCACACCATCGCCCACTGAGAGCACGGTGCCCACTTCCTCAAACTTGACTTGTGAGTTGACCTCCTCGAGCTGTTGTTTTAAGATATCAGATATTTCGCTTGGGTTAAGCATCTTTGTTTACTTGCTTCTTAATAGGGTTTGACGTAGTTGTTCGAGCTCATTGCTTACTGATGCGTCCATCCTTACAGAATCCACATCAATCACAAATCCGCCGATTAGGTCCGGATTGACGAATTCAGAGAATTCAATAACCGATCCCTTGAAGGAATTGACCACTATATCATGAAGTTTTTTCATGAGGTCGTCATTGAGTCGGGTGGCAGTTGTGATTACCGCCCGTGAGATATGATTCTCCTTACGGTAGAGGTCGCGGTAGGCGAGCATCATGGCATAAGCAAAATCCGTTCTCTGATGACCGATGATAAGCTTCACGAATCGGGCATAGTCCTCATTGGCCTCCGGTCCGGCGGCAGAAAGAAGCAGTTTCTCCTTGTCCTCGTTCTTAACGAATGGATTTGAAAGCACCTTCTGCAGATCAGGATTGCTCTCGAAAGCCTCGATCACCTTTTTAGTAAGGTCATAAAGCTCCTTGGTGTTTCCCTTCTCCAGCGCATATTTGTAAAGGGCCTTGGCGTATCTGTGAGGTATGAGACCGTTATCCATCAGATCAATTTTTCTCTATTTCGTCCAACAATTTATTTACAAGCTCATTCTGTGCCTTGTCATCCTTGAGCTGGTTACGCACCATTTTCTCAGCGATCTCAAGGGAGAATTTGCTCACCTCGTTTCTGAACTGAAGTTCAGCTTCCTTGCGTGACTGTTCTATCGACACTTTGGCAGCATCCATCACTTTCTTAGCCTCTTCAGAAGCCTCCTTACGGGCCTCTTCAATAAGCTGTGACTTCATTTTTGCTGCATCACGCAACATTTCAGCCTGCTTTGTCTGTGCCTCTTCTATGAATTTCTGGGCTTCCTGACGTGCAGAGTCGAGTTGTGCCTTAGCTTCGCGGGCGTATTCCACACCTTTGTCGATAGTGTCAGCACGCTCATCCATATTCTTGAGGATTACCGGCCAACCCCATTTCCACAATACGAAAAAGAGAACGATGAAGGCGATAAACATCCAGAATATCAAGCCGAAATCGGGCGTGAATAATTCCATTTTTTTTAGTTTTAAATGGTTGGTCGAAACAGATTAGAGGAAGAGTGCAAGAGCGGAAACAATAACTGCGAAGAGAGCCACACCCTCAATAAGAGCGGCAATCACAATCATGTTGGAACGGATGTCGCCGGCTGCCTCAGGCTGACGGGCAATGGCCTCCATTGCTGATGATCCGATGTTGCCGATGCCGATGCCGGCGCCGATAGCTGCGATTGCGGCGCCAAGAGCGGCGCCAAGAGCTGCAAGAGGTGCTACTGCTGCTAAAATCATTGATAACATAGTTCTTAGGTATTAATGGTTGTTATTATTTTTTAATTATCTAAATTCTGTTGTTGTTGCTGTTGAGGAGGATTATTCACCCTGAAGGGAGAGATGTTCTGCTTTCTCGTGCTTCTCCTCATGATGACCGTCTTCGGTGCTCATGGAGATGAAGATAGTGGAAAGCAATGTAAACACATAAGCCTGGATAAAGCTGACAAGCACATCAAGTGCAAGCATGAATATCGAGAACAATACTGAGATGACCACCGAGCCTCCTGCTGCCACAGCACCGAATGCTGCAAAGATAAAGATCAGCAGCGTCAGTGTGATGACGATCATATGGCCGCCCATCATGTTGGCGAAAAGACGGACACAAAGGGCCGCCGGCTTAGTGAGCGTACTGAAGATCTCGATAAACTGCATGATCGGGAGCGGAAACTTCAGGAACAAAGGCACATCGGGCCAGAAGATTTCTTTCCAATAATGCTTTGTGCCATGAATGTTGGTGACAATAAACACAAGCACAGCGAGCACAAGTGTCACGGCAATGTTACCGGTCAGGTTGGCGCCACCCGGGAAGATGACAATCAGGCCAAGAAGGTTCATCGTCAGGATAAAGAAGAAGCATGTGAGAAGGAAGGGGGCGAATTTCCTTGCCTTGTCATGAAGGGATGCCTTGATCATGTCAGTATATATGAAACTGATAAGCATCTCCATGAAGCCCATCCCTTTTCTTGGAGCCTTATATCCTTTCCGGGAATAGTATCTCACCACACTCATCACCATTGCAGTGACAATGATTGTTGTGATGAAAAGAGCCAGCACATTCTTGGTGATCGAAATGTCCCAGGGTTTATACTCACGGTAATAGGTGCCGTTTACACCGACGTAGCCGTCAATTACCTGCTCGTCAACCAGGCCGCCATTGTCTTTTGCCATTCTGGAGGCCTGATCCTGCAAAGCCAATTGCTCCTTGCTGCTGACAGGGAAAAGCTGCACTACCTTGTTTTCATGCTTGCTGACATGGGCAAGGACAAACTGATAGGTCTTGCCGTCTCTGTCAATGCTGACAATATCGGCAACATTCTCAATGTGTTCCTTGCCGGTTTGCGGATCAACCTCGGCGACCTGCTTAAGAAGACGCGATGAGGAGAAGCAGAACCATTTGCCATCCTCGCTCTTGACTATCACCGGCAGAGGAATCCTATAGACATGGCTGAAAGGAACCTCCCATCCGTAGCCGTCGCCAAGGTGATGAAAAATTATCTCCTTGACATTCACACCCTCATCTTTTCCCTCCGACGCAAAAGCAGTCTGGGGAAAGGCGATAAGGAGAGCAAGCAGGGCTGTCAGTATGGAAAAAATTTGCTTTCTCATTTGTTTAGAAACATTTTCAGTTGTCGTGTCAACCGTTTTAATACACACAAACCGAGACCACGTTATTGTCAACGTCTACAAGACCGCCCTTTATATCGACTTCCTCTTCATGGCCTCCGGGAGTCTTAAACACTATCTTGCCTTTATTGAGCACGGATATGATTGACGCATGGTTTTTCAGAACGGTAAAGGATCCTAACTCTCCGGGAAGAGTAACAGAATCTGCACCACCCTCAAACAGGATTTCACTCGGGGATATGATTTTAAGTGTCATGTCTTGTCTATACTCTTAGTTTGCATTTATAATATGTCAGATGATCCTTACTTAACTTCCGCGAGGAGTTTCTTACCTTTGGCGATAGCCTCGTCAATCGTGCCGACATTGAGGAATGCCTGTTCAGGATACTCGTCAACCTCACCGGCAAGAATCATCTTGAATCCACGTATGGTCTCGGCAAGAGGAACCATCACGCCCGGAACACCGGTAAACTGCTCAGCCACGAAGAACGGCTGGGAGAGGAAACGCTGAGCGCGACGTGCTCTCGCAACGACCAGCTTATCCTCATCAGAAAGCTCGTCAACACCAAGGATGGCGATGATATCCTGAAGCTCGTTATATTTCTGAAGAAGCTGCTTCACAGCCTGGGCAGTGTTATAATGGTCTTCGCCGATAATGTTCGGGTCAAGAATACGTGATGTCGAGTCAAGCGGGTCAACGGCCGGATATATACCAAGCTCAGCAATCTTTCGGCTCAACACTGTGGTCGCGTCAAGGAAGTTGAAGGTGGTAGCCGGAGCCGGGTCAGTCAAGTCGTCGGCAGGCACATAGATTGCCTGTACGGAGGTGATGCTACCCTGCTTTGTGGAAGTGATTCGCTCCTGAAGCATACCCATCTCAGAGGCAAGGGTCGGCTGATAACCTACTGCAGAAGGCATACGGCCAAGAAGTGCCGACACCTCGGAACCTGCCTGGGTGAAACGGAAGATGTTGTCGATAAAGAGCAGGATCTCCTTACCACCGCCGTCACTGTCGCGGAACTGCTCTGCAACAGTCAGTCCGGAAAGGGCCACACGAAGACGGGCACCCGGCGGCTCATTCATCTGACCGAACACCAGAGTGGTCTGTGACTTGGCAACCTCGTTCATGTCAACATCCGCAAGGTTCCATTCACCTTTCTCCATGCCTTCCACAAACTTGTCGCCATATTTAATAATGCCACTCTCGATCATCTCACGAAGAAGGTCGTTGCCTTCACGGGTGCGTTCTCCAACTCCTGTAAACACAGAGAAGCCATTGTGACCTTTCGCAATGTTGTTGATAAGCTCCTGGATAAGCACAGTCTTACCCACACCGGCACCACCGAACAGACCGATCTTACCACCCTTTGAATAGGGTTCAAGAAGGTCAATCACCTTAATACCGGTATTAAGAACCTCTGTGGAAATTGCAAGGTCATCAAAAGCGGGAGCCGGCTGATGAATCGGACGCAGATTGTCTCTGTCCAACTCGGGAAGGTGGTCAATGCTCTCTCCAATCACATTGAGAAGACGACCCTTTACCTGATCACCGGTAGGCACCGCAATCGGACGACCAAGGTCTTCAACCTGCACTCCGCGACGAAGGCCGTCTGTACTCTCCATCGCCACACATCTAACGGTGTCTTCACCGATATGCTGCTCAACCTCAAGGATAAGCTCCTCACCGTTGTCGCGCTTTACCTTCAAGGCATTGTAGATGGGGGGGATGTTTTCCTTGCCTCCCTCAAACGAAACGTCGATCACCGGACCGATCACTTGAGTCACTGTTCCGAATTTAGCGCTCATATTTCTTTTTTTATGATAAGTTTTTCTTGATTATTTAATTTTATAGCCAACATCTGATCAGAAATGCCATCCCAGAGCCACACACACAGCCATCAATATCAGGTTGAGCAGTGACAACGGCATAAGGTATTTCCATTCAAACGAAAGCATCTGGTCAATTCTCACGCGGGGGAAAGTCCATTTGAACCATATGATTATATATGACACAAAGAATGCCTTACCCAAGAACCATACGATAGAAGGAATATAGTTCATAACCGTGTTGAAGCCTTCCCAGCCGGGAATATGGAGAGGCATCCAGCCTCCGAGGAACATAAGAGAAGCGATGCCAGACACAATGAATAGGTTAAGGTATTCAGCGAGATAGAAGAAACCGAAGTGAATACCGGAATACTCAGTGTGATAACCTGCCACAAGCTCATGTTCAGCCTCAGGAAGGTCAAACGGGCCTCGGTTGGTCTCCGCTGTGGCCGCAACAATATAAATAAGGAATGCAATGATCGCCGGGATGTGGCCGCTGAAGATGAACCATGCCTTATCCTGGCCCCACACCAACTCATTGATATTCATTGTCCCAGAGAGAACGATGATAGTCATGATAGCCAAACCGAGTGAAATCTCATAGCTTATCATCTGTGCGCCGCTTCGCATCGCACCAATAAGAGTATACTTATTGTTAGATGCCCAACCGGCGAGCAAAATACCCAGCACTCCTACGGACGACACTGCAAGCACAAAGAAGATGCCGATATTATAATTGATTATCTGCAAGCCGTTGCCCCAGGGCAGACACGCCAGCATCACCACCGACGAAGTGATAATCAGATAAGGTGCGAGTTTGAAAAGGAATCGGTCAGTGTCTTTCAGGCTGATAAGCTCCTTGATTAGGATCTTGAACATATCGGCGAACACCTGAAGCAAACCCCATTTACCCACACGCATAGGGCCAAGACGGCACTGGAACCATGCACACAGCTTGCGTTCATAAAGGATATAGAAAAGAGCAAGTACGGTGTAGGTAAGAAGCACCAACACTGCTATGAGCACACACTCCACGAGCACGGTAGCCCACTCGGGGAGGAATCCCATCAGGAAATTATTGACCGCGCTGGTCCATATTCCGAAATTAAACATAATTATCTAATGAAGTCGTTTATAATTGATGTTTGTTCTATCTCTGTTTTTGACAATGGATCAACGGTCAATATCCGGGATAACAAAGTCAAGCGCAGCGCCAATTGTGATGATGTCAGCAATCATATGGCCTCTGCAAGTGATATCCATCACGCCCACAAGGTTGAAGCAGGGGCTCTGGAAGTGTACGCGATAAGGATTCTTTGTGCCGTCGCTCTCGATATAGACCCCGAATGTGCCACGACTGGCCTCTACCTGCTGATACCAACTTCCGACAGGAAGCTTCACAACCTTAGGAACCTGGGCACGTATCTCTCCTTCAGGAATCTGATCCACAAGTTGCTCAAGTATCCTGCAGCTCTGCTCAATCTCCTTCATTCTGACCATATAGCGCGCATATGAATCGCAGCCGTCAAGGAGAACCTCCTCAAAGTCAAGTTCCGGATATATTGAATACGGATGCTTCTTACGGCAGTCGCAGCTCCAGTCTGAACCACGTCCACTTGGGCCTGTGATGCAATAGTTGATGGCATCTTCTTTTGAAAGATAACCTACGTGTTTAAGTCGGTTCTTTGCAATAAGGTTGCCACTGAACACCTTGTGATATTCTTTCAGACGGCTTGGCATGATTCGGATAAGCTCCTTCACATCCTTCACGAAATCAGGATGAATGTCGGCAATCACACCGCCGATCACATTATAGTTCATTGACATACGCGCGCCGCAGGTCTTCTCGAAAATATCAAGAATCATCTCGCGTTCACGGAAACCATAGAAGAAAGCTGTGGTGGCGCCGAGGTCCATTGCCGTACATCCGAAAGCAAGCAGATGGCTTGAGATACGCATAAGCTCATCCATCATCACACGGATTACCTGTGCGCGTCTCGGCACCTCAAGACCCATTGCCTTCTCGATGCACATGCAAAGGCAATGGCGGTTCTGATGGGCCGACATATAGTCCATGCGGTCAGTAAAGTGAAGAATCTGCGGGTAGCCCAATCCTTCACACAGCTTCTCTATGCCTCTATGGATATAGCCGGAAACAACATCAATTTTCTTCACCACCTCACCGTCGACAGATGCACGGAAGCGCATCACGCCGTGAGTAGAAGGGTGCTGCGGACCTATGTTGACCACATATTCGCCTTCTTGGAACACCTTCCCGGGCACAGCCTTCACTTTCCCGTCAGGACCTTCCACATATTTTACAGTATCGTCTTCATTCTTTTCATCCTCTGTCGGGACCGGATTGAGCTTCGGATCAGCGTCATAATCCTTGCGGAGAGGATGTCCCTTCCAATCGTTTCGGAGGAAGAAACGACGCATGTCGGGATGATTGATAAACTTTATTCCATAGAAATCATACACCTCACGTTCTTGAAAATTAGCCACTTTCCAAAGATCGGAGACACTATGGATCATAGGGTTCTTACGATCAGGAATAGGTATCTTGATAGCGATGATCTCCCAGTTGCGAGAAGTGGATGTGAGGTAATAAATCACGCCGAAGCTGTCCTTCCAGTCCATACCGATCACGGCGGAGCATACGTCAAACTCCAGACCTTTGGTTTCTTTAAGAGCCTTGGCTAAGGGATACCAGTCTTTCTCCTCGACAGTCACCATGAGAGTCTCGCCTTCAGTAAATGTGGCCGAAGGGCAAAGGTGACTGATTTTTTCTTTTATATCGCTCATTTTGTTCTTAGTTCGAAGTTAGTCTTATGCCTTGACAATTTCATGTCAGCCTATACGGCCCTTCTCCTCGGGATGCTGTGCGAAAAACTCTTCAATCTTCTCCTTACGGTTTACACCGCCGAAGAATTTCTGAACCTTAATCTTACGCTGAAGCTGCATCAGCCCGTAGAAGAATGCTTCCGGACGGGGAGGACACCCCGGGATATATACATCCACCGGGAGAATCTGGTCAACACCTGTCACCACACAATAAGAATTCTTGAAAGGTCCGCCTGACACAGCGCAACCGCCACAAGCAATCACATACTTAGGCTCGGCAAGCTGCTCATAAAGACGGATAAGTGCCGGGGCCATGCGATGCACGATAGTGCCCTGCACCATAATGTAATCTGCCTGACGCGGGGAGTTACGTGCCACCTCAAATCCGAAGCGTGCCATATCGTAACGGGCAGCTCCGAGGCTCATGAATTCGATAGCGCAGCAGCTCGTGCCGAAAGTCAATGGCCACAATGAATTGGAAATTCCCCAGTTGATAAGCTGGTCGAGTTTGCCAACCATAACATTCGCTCCAGTGGCATTAAGCTCGTCTACAAGCTTATCTATATACTCATTGTCTTTGAAGTCTTCATGCTTCATGCTTTTGATTTTCACTTCCATTTCAACGCTCCTTTCCGCCATGCATATGCAAGGCCCATTATGAGAATAAACATGAAAATACCAATGCAGAGAAGACCCTGCGGACCAAGTCCGCGCATCACAACTGACCAGGGATAGAGAAACACTGTCTCAACGTCAAAGATGAGAAAGAGAATCGCAAAGATGTAGTAGCCCACCTTGAACTGAATCATTGAATCGCCACGTGTAGGCATACCACACTCGTAAGGCTCAGCTTTCTTTACAGAAAACGACCTCGGAGATATCAGTTTCGCTATCAACAAAGCAGCAAACACAAGACCAATGCCGGTGAGCGTACCGGTCACGGCAAGAGTGTTGTTGCTTATCTCCAACAAAAGATTCATATAACCGTCTATATATTAGTTAATTATTAGTCATTACGGCATGGCGACACATGGAGATGCCCCACATTTTTTTGCAAAGATACTTAAAAATTCTTAAAACCAAAACATTTAAGCCATAATAATTGCACAAAAAATTATCTGTTGCGCATTTCATATGTAAACCGAATCATATCAATTTGCTATTTTACCTCGCCAATATCCTAACGCAACTATTGAAATATGTAGAATATTGTCGAATAGAAATTTCTTTTCGACAAAAGAAAAAAGCGGAAATCATCTCACGCCGGGGATGGTTTCCGCTTTGCCTTATCTTAACTGAATATATCAGTTCTTTACCACGTCAGCCACATAGCTTCCTTCAAAGCTACCTATAAACCTGCCTGCAACCTGATAAGCGACTTTAGCCGAAACCATGGCTTTGCCATCAGTGCTAAAGGTGAAATTATTGAATGCATACTGTGCATTGGGAGTAGTGCTGGTTCCCTCTACCACCTCCGGGACAATATCAGTGCCCTTTATCTCATAGCCTCCCTTTTTCCAGGTCACCTCAAGGCCTTTGAGAATGATAGCTGTGAGAGGCTTCGGCATGGCAGCTGCAAACTTGGCATTATATATGATTATATCTGCCTTTTTCTTATCCACGTCGATAATTACCCTATACAGCATATCAGGATTTTCAAATGACTGAGGTTTACCCTCACTGTCCTGATACATTGTAAGTGTAGTTCCATGATAGGCCGCGTCTTCCTGGAAAGTAGCCACACTCCAGCCGGCAGCATCATACTGGGCTATCACATAGGGGAAAGATACCGGACGGGTTGAATAACCGGGCACCGGGACATTCGATACATAGAAAAGTGAGGTAATGTCGAAATTAGCCTCGTTGACGGGCAACTCCCTATTATTATTGAGATACCCTTTCAGATCCTTCATCCTTATAAGCTCCCCTTCCTGATAGGCATAGTTCCTGTATGCAGCTGTGTCAGTGGTAAAGGAGTATGACATATTGTCAATCTTCAGATCATTGGTGGAAACTGAAGCAACCCCTTTTGTCATGTTGAAGTAGAAACCATAGATTCCTTTGCTTGCAAAAGATTCTCCCTCACCTTGCGGAGATACAAGATTGCAAGTGGCATAACGGGCAGTTGTGACCGTGTCCTCAACATCTGTGCTGCAAGCCCCCAAGGCGAGCATTGTCATGGATAAGAATCCTAATGTAGTTTTTTTCATTTTACTGTTGGTAATTATTGTTATTGTCTCATTTTCATTAATTATAACCTCAAGCTAAGGGTAGTCATAAAGTAAACCTAAGGGTGGCACCGAATTCAACTCCCCTACCCCTTTGGAAAAACTCATTACCCATTGACAGGAAATAGAAAGTCTTATATTTCCTGTCGGTAAGATTTCTTCCCCAAAACTGAAGAGTGAAATCTCCGAATCCAATGGCAGCCGAACCACCGAGCAATGCATATGCCCCCTGCCACTCTGTGTTTGCCTCATTCCAAAATATCTTTCCGGTGCCCCTCAGGTTGACATCAAGTTCAAAGGAGCCTTTCTTCCACAGCTTTACCGGAGTTGACCACAGAGCCTGCAAGAAAAGCGTATGACGCGGAGCGTACGGCAGAAACTTTCCCTTCAAATCATTAATGCCATTGAAAAACTCCCTGAATCTCGCGTTGGTATAACCATAACTTCCGTTAACAGAGATATGATCGGTCAATATTACTCCCAGGGAAACCTCTCCGCCAAAACTGTCGGTTTTTCCTGCATTGGTCATTATGCGCCCTGTCGTGGTGCCGTCAGGAAACATTGTCAACTGCTGGTCACGACAATCTATATAGAAAGCTGCCAGATCAAGAGAAATCCTGCCATTCCAAAAGTTGAAATGTCCTCCTATTTCGTAGTTCCAGCTTTGCTCCGGCTTATAACTAACGATGTCATTTACATTATATTGCGCACCAAGCCCCATAATTCCCATCAATCGCTGCTGAAGCACATCGCTGAACATTTGAGTATTAAAACCTCCTGCCTTGTATCCCCGTGAAAATTTGGCATACACATTCCCCATTCCGGAAGGCAATAGATAATTGACCGAAATTTGAGGCAGCACAGTGAGGAAATCTTTTGTAAGTGTGCCGGTGTCATCAATATCTATGGGGACTCTTCTATACAACTCTTTATTGCTACCTTGAATATGAAATATGCTGTAGCCCGTTGAACAGAAAGAATGATAATTAAGGGTGGAGCGTTCATAATCAATCCTGAGCCCAGCTGAAAAGAGCCAGTCGCCAAGGTGATAATCTGACTGATGATAGGCGGCAATACCCCAGGTAGGGACAGTGAAATCGCTATTCAAGGCAAATGATCTGCTATCCCATTCTATCGGATATTCCTTATTGGAGTCATTGCGATGCTTCTCAATGAGTTCTCCAATTCCTTTGTCAAGAAAAGTGACCGGTGCCTCCATAGCGAGATGTTTATAGAAGCCGAAAATGCCCGTAAGCCATTTATACTGACTGCTATCGTCAGCGGTCTTAACCATAAAATCCTCAGTCACCGCCATCTCCCTTTTCTTTTGGGTCAGCACAAAATAATCAAGAGGCAGGAAGTCCTGGTCAAGTGTCATATTGTCATTAATATACTGCACCGATGTGACAGACACAAAATTAAACCTGTCGGAATTTTTTCTCACAGTCAGCCCATCGGCAAACGTAAACCTCCGATAGAAACATGTGTCATTATACGCTATCTTTCCTGTCTCCTTATATTCATATGGATAACCGCCTTGCCGAAGCACACCGAATGAGGCAGCATTAACAGCCGTCCAGCCGGAAGCACCTCGCCAATGCAGTTTTAACCTTCCTGAATAATTATTCTCGCCATCTGCTTTTTTCCCGTTATATTCATTGGTAAAAAAACCGTCATGTCCCGAGTAGTCCCCCACTGCCGACAGCCCAAAAGAATCATTAAACTTATGATACCATCCGGCCGACAGTTTTCGTCTCATGGCATTGCCAACCTCCGCCATAATCCTCCAACCCTGAAAACGCATGGGAGAGACAGTGGTGATGTTGATGAGGCCTGCCATTGTGTTGCGCCCATACATTATAGATTGCGGACCCCTGAGCATTTCCACGGAAGCGATGTCGGAAATATCGAAATCATAGGCATCCTTATTAAGATAAGGCACATTATCTACATTTAATCCCACCGACGGCTGATCCATTCTCGCCCCAATGCCCCTCACATAAATAGTGGAGGTGATTCGCGATCCATAATCAGGCATAAAGAAATTCGGAATCACATCTGAGATACCCTTCATGCTAACCGCCCCTATCGTGTTAAGTTCTGCCCCCGAAAGGATTGTGGCCGCCTCAGCCTTTTCCCTGAGCGGATTCGTCTGCTTCACAGCAGTAATGTTTACCTCATCCAAAGTCATTGACAATGAATCAGGTATGATAGTGTCAGCAAGCATCTCCGATGCCTGGGAGAGAAGCAATATGCCTAATATGGCTTTATAGGATTTCATGGAGGCAAAATTACTCACCAAAATCAAACCTCACAATCATCATTTATTATGATTTTTAACATCTGTGGGCTACCTGTTAATTCTTCTCCGTTTGGTCCCCGTGGAGAAGCAACCATTATCCTGACTGCCAATAATGAATTTCTTCGGCAGTTATGTCGGGGATTTTCTTGCTATTATATCAATAATTTTGTTTAATTTTGCAAAATAAACCGAAACGCTATATAAAGCGTCTCCCACAAACGCTTTTAAGGAAAAACTATCATGAAATCAATAAAGGAACTTTATCGCATCGGCACCGGACCATCTTCAAGCCACACGATGGGCCCGCGAAAAGCCGCAGAAATATTTCTTAACAGCCACCGTCATGCCGAAGGCTATGAGGTGGTGCTCTACGGCAGTCTTGCGGCAACTGGAAAAGGCCATATGACTGATGTAGCCATTATCGATGTGCTGTCGCAGTCAGAAATGCCGGTCAACATAATATGGAAACCGGATACCTTCCTGCCATATCATCCCAACGGAATGACTTTCCGCAGCCTTAACGCCGCCGGATTACCATCAGACGAATGGACGGTCTACAGTGTAGGCGGGGGCGCAATTGAAGGTGAAGGACTCGCCCATGAGGGAGGAGGCGAGATCTATGACCGCAACACCATGACTGAGATAATGGAATATTGTCAAAAGAGCGGCAGATGCTACTGGGAATATGTAGAACAATGTGAAGGGAAATCCATTAACGACTTTCTTCATGATGTCTGGGAAACCATGAAGGCCGCTGTGGAAAGAGGTCTTGCTACCGACGGGCGGCTGCCCGGACCGCTCAACCTGCGCCGCAAGTCACGCTCTTACTATATGCGTGCGGAAGGCTATCGTGACAATCTCCGCTCACGCGGACTCGTCTTCTCTTACGCTCTTGCAGTGAGCGAAGAGAATGCATCGGGTGGAAAAATTGTGACTGCACCCACCTGCGGAAGCTGTGGCGTGGTGCCTGCGGTGCTTTATCACTTATGGAAGAGCCGTAAGTTTTCTGATATGGAGATGTATCATGCCCTTGCCACCGCCGGCTTAATCGGCAATGTGGTAAAACATAATGCCAGCATCTCAGGGGCGGATGTCGGTTGCCAGGGAGAGGTCGGTGTGGCATGTGCTATGGCTGCGGGAGCCGCATGTCAGCTTTTCGGCGGAACGCCTGCCCAAGTGGAATATGCCGCTGAAATGGGACTGGAACACCATCTCGGAATGACCTGCGATCCGGTATGCGGCCTGGTGCAGATTCCTTGTATCGAGCGGAATGCCTATGCCGCTGCCAGAGCTCTGGATGCCAACATTTACTCAACTTTCTCTGACGGTAGCCATCGCGTAAGTTTCGACAAACTTATCCAGGTAATGAAAGAGACCGGCCACGACCTCCCCTCTCTTTATAAGGAGACCGGCACCGGCGGCCTTGCAAAAGACTATAAAATCGAGCACATCAACTAATGGGGTCATTCTCGATACATACTTTAGGATGTGGCTCTGCCAGACCCTCGTTGAAACACAACCCGTCATCTACCGTAGTCAATCACAGAGGGAACCTCTTCATGATTGACTGCGGAGAAGGGGCTCAACTCGCCTTTATGAGACACCGACTCTCTTTCTCAAGGTTACGTCATATCTTTCTTACACATCTTCACGGAGATCATGTGTTTGGTCTTCCCGGCCTGATCGGCACCCTTGCACTTAATGGTGAAGGAGGGGAGATCACAATCCACACTTTTGAAGAAGGGAAAAGGCAACTTTCTTCCATATTCAATTATTTTTGCCGAGACACTCCATTTAATATAAACTTTAATGTGATAGGATGTGAGGAGGCAGTCATCTTGGAAACGAAATCACTGACAGTTAGAACCATTCCTTTAAAGCATCGGGTCGCTACTGTGGGATATGTGTTTGAGGAGAAGCCCAAAGAGCGCCATATCAACGCCTCCATGACTCAGTATCATCAAGTGCCGGTTGCATATATGCGTAGAATCAAAGGAGGTGAAGATTTCGTTAAACCTGATGGGACGGTGATCCCTAATTCCGCTCTTACCCTTCCCCCTTCCCCTTCATTATCTTACGCCCATATGAGCGACACTATGTATATGCCTACCTTAGCAGATAAAATCGGACCTGTTGATCTCCTTTTTCATGAAACCACCTATCTGGAGGAGCACAAGTCTATGGCCGCCCCACGTGGACATTCCACTGCAAAAGAGGCGGCAATGGTGGCGCGTGCTGCGGGAGCCAAATGCCTATTGACAGGACACTATTCTTCCCGATATACTGATGAGACACGGTTTCTGCATGAAGCGCAGGAAATCTTTCCCAACGTCATCCTTAACAAGGAAGGGTTGGTGACAAATCTTGATTAGTCAGACATGTTATGCTGCAAAGCGAAAAAATTGTATAATGATTTGTTGCAAATTGTGGTTAATACCGTAGTATAATTAAAACCGCTATTAAAAATATCTTAAATTATGACCAGACGACTTTTGCCAATACTCCTTGCAGGAGGCATAGCTTTCTGCGGGATGGCAACTACGCTTCAGCCAAATGAGGCATTGGCCAGGTTCATGCTGTCAAAGCCTGCAAAGATGCCTTCCTCAACCCTGGTTAACCCCAGATTAGAGTTTACAAACTACTCTGAAGACGGCTCGCCGGCTCTTTACGTGTTTAATCTCGCCGGGGGCAACGGCTACATTATGCTGAGTGCTGATGACGCCACCGCCCCGTTGCTCGGATATTCCGACAAAGGCGGCTTTAATCCTGATAATGTGCCTGCCGCACTCAAGTATTGGCTGGAGGCATATTCACGCCAGATTTCCCACATGCGCAATGCCGAACAGACCGACACAATAAATGGCGGAGGATACACCGGAGTGAAACTGCCGGATGACTGGACACCGGTGGCCCCATTGCTTACCACCACATGGAATCAGACTGAGCCTTACAATGATCTATGCCCCACTTATAAGGGTGAGAAATGTGTGACCGGATGTGTTGCCACAGCGATGGCCCAGGCCATGAACTACTTCAAATATCCGGAAGTGGGACGCGACTCCATAGAATTTAAGGCTGAGGCTATCAACACCAATCTAAAATATAATTTCGAGGAAAATCCCTTCGATTGGGATAACATGCTTGACGACTATATTCCGGGTGACTATACAGAAGTCCAAGCCAATGCAGTGGCCGAGCTTATGGAAGCATGCGGCATGTCGGTAAAGATGATGTACACTCCGGAAATGTCAGGAGCCTACAGTCAAGATATTGCCGGAGCACTCATCAAATATTTCAACTATGATGAAGGCACCACCTATCTGACCCGTGACCACTATTCATATACTCAATGGGCAGAGCTGATATATGAGAATCTTAAGAATGTAGGTCCGGTTATCTATGACGGCCAGGCACCGCTTCAAGGGGGCCATTCGTTCGTATGCGACGGATATGACGGCAACGGATATTTCCATTTCAACTGGGGTTGGGCAGGACTGAGCGACGGTTACTTCCTTCTCGATGCCCTGACTCCCGAAGCTATAGGCACCGGCGGCTACTATGGCGGATTCAGCCTTATGCAAGACATTGTCATCGGCATTCAGCCCCCTAAAGGAAGCGTGCAGAAGACTGTTGAAGAGCGTGTCACACAGTATGGATCAATGACCGGTAAAGTCTACAAAGACATTCTCTATATCGGATTAAAGGGAGAAACCACTTTAGGATGGGGATATACCGGAGAGGGGACGGCACATTTTGATTTTGGATGCATTATTGAGAACGTTGACAATGATTCTGAACCGGTCCTTTGCCTCACCTCTCTGAATTATACCGACATAGAGTTGCTCTCAGGAACTTACATACAATATAAGCCAAGCTATAGCGAGCGACCGCAGTTCAGCATCAACGATTTGGAGACATTGACTCCCGGTGAGAGGTATAAGCTTACTTTAGTAACAAAAGATCTTGACTGGCAGGAAATATCGGGTCAGGAACCTGAATGGTTACCCGTAGTGCCACCATATGGTTATCCCAACTATATCTACATCACTAAAGGCGAGAATAATAAATTCACTATAGAAAGTGATGATATAGCAATGTTTACTATAAGCAATGTGGTGGTGCCGGAATTGGGTTATTATGACAAGCCACTGGAGTTTATGCTCAACATCTCCAATGACAATGACTTCGAACTCTCACGCAACATCTGTGCCATGATGGGGAATGAGGATACAATGACTGTGCTTATGAGCGACAGTTTCCTTATCACCCTGGCTCCGGGCGAGACAATCACCTATAAGTGGACCTCCCCTATGGTGCATTTCTATGGACCACGTCCTCAAAATGGTCAGGTATATGAGTTCGCATTCATTGACCTCGGCAACATGTGGGATTATGAGATTGAGCCTGTCTACATAACTATGGAATATTATGGTGCCCCCGTTGAGACACTGACCGCTGACAACAGCGGCATGAGTCTTGCATATGACAAGGCTTCCAACACGCTCAGCGTCTCCTCACAATATTCTCTAAAAAATGTTACGGCAACTGCTGTAAATGGCATCACAACCGACCTTCCTATAGACACCAATATCAATTCTACATCCATCCGCCTCGAAAGTCTTGGCAAGGGACTTTGGATAATACGTGCCACCGATTCTGAAGGATATTTCAAGACCCTTAAGATCATGCTCTAAATAATCTTGAAGGAACTGTCATATTGAGGAATAAGGCAATAGGTTAAGATCATCTATAAAAGAATCAGGCGTACAGACTTTTTCTGTACGCCTGATTCTTTTATATTAACCCGCTATGGGAAGTTGAAAATCAATCTTGCTTTACGGTCACTATCTTACCTGCTGAATGAGCCACTTGCAACGGTGAATATTGGCTCTGGATGGAAGCTATACCAACTGAATATTCGCCTTCACGGTCAGCATAACAATCATAAGTAAGCACACTTACCCCCTTCGGCAGGAACTCTATGAAGAAAGAAGTCTTTGAATCACGGGTCTCCATATAAGTAGCCAGCCCACCATTGAATGTATATCCGGAAATCTGCTCAGCAGGCTCCAGAAATGCTCCTCTTTCATCAACCAGAGCCACGTAATCCATATCTTTATCGCAAGTAATTGTGAGAGTTACCCTCACTTTATCACCGACATGTATCATACCCTCTTTCGCTATTTCGCCGGCAGATGTATCCTTGACCACCAGCAATTGCTTGCTTATCTTCAGATTGGGACATTTTTCAGCCTTTACTTCTGAAATAGGTGCTAAATATTGGCTTATCACTCCTCCCCAGGCCGGACCGGCTGAATGCTTATGTATCTTCAACTCCTTACCCGAAACCTTAGCCGCATCCAGATTAAGTGTAACCAAACCGGTCAGTTGCTCACGATCTCCCACATCAACCGGAACATTGTCAATCAAGAATGACGCATCCTCTGACGAATCTGTCCAACTGATACCGCTACCCATAATCGCACTGATGACCTCAACAGTATATGGGTGTGCACCCCAGTCTTCAGTCTCTTTCTGAAGCACAAGCCACTGCCGCAATCCTTCCACGGCATCTGTGCCCGGCTCTATCTCTGCATACGCTTCAAGTGCAGTGGCAGTGATCAGGAGTTTAGGCATCCCGTCGAAACCTGATGAAAGATTATCAAACCACCACCCTTTCGCATCATCTTTTGAAGCATATTGGTTTAATGATTCCAAGATCACACGGGCAGTTTTTTCATATCCCGCGCTACGCTCCATAAGAATAGCAGCCATAGCCTTGCTATATATTGAGAATCCCTTCCATTCCTCCGAAATGCTCTTCAAGGCTTTTGTCTTTAATCCTTTAAAACCGGAGTTGTCGGATTCAAAATTGAAGAAGCTTCTGGCATACAGATAATTGAGCATATCAATTGT
>CAZQSD010000001.1:16136-76720 GCA_964595885.1 uncultured Sangeribacter sp. | reverse complement strand
CTGTTTCGGAAGCTCCGGCATCAAGCAGTTTGTCAAGGCCGCGCATCCTTTCAGTCTCTGATCTTGCATCATTCACCCAGGGAGTGTTATTAAGAGTCACTGTCTTCAGTTGCCCATCTTTCTGAAGGCTCGAAGAAAGAAGAACGGTATCGTTGGAAGCAAACACTTTCTCCAATCCGGTCTTTACACCCGGATAATTGCTGACGATGTTAAGGGCCATTGAATTGGCAAACAGTGAACGCAACACTGAGAAAACATTCTTCGATTCAGGCACAGAGATAGATGGAAGGGCAAGAGCGCATTCCCACACCGGATTATCACAATATTTCAATGTGACATTAGCAGAGTTTTTAAATTTCGGCAATCTGACACTGAAATCCTGTTTACCGGGTTTCAAATAGAAATTGGTTGACTCCACCACCGGCGTTGAAGACGGAAGCACAGCCACTACAGTCTGTTCGCCATCAGAGAATTTGCCCGACAGGGCATAAGAACGGATTCCGAGCCCCGACAAGTTATCAGGCACATCAAACCTTACCTCAACTGTTCGGTTCCCCGAAGGTGATACAGCCTCGCCGGCAAAATCTCGTGTCAGGATTATTTCGTTTGTGTCAGCATCAAATAACTCAATCCGGCCTGAAATATCCGACACGCTGTCAGTGTTGTTGAACAGCATCGCAGATACCCACACAACGTCGCCCGTCCTGACAAAACGCGGGGGATTGCTTCTGACCATAACAGGCTTGGAAGCAACCGCATCAAGCACCACACTTGCCGACATAAGCTCCTCATTATATCCCAGAATCTGGAATTGCCATGTGGTATTGAAGTCGGGCACCTTAAACTTTACCTCAACCTCACCTGCTGCATTGCTATTTAAATTCGGCATAAAGAACATTAAGGGCATCTCTATCGGACGCAAATCTACCTCACCGCCATTAGTTGATCCGCCATTAGCCATTGCTTCATTCTCTGTAAAGATTCCCGCTTCAGCATTGCCCGCATAAGCATCCATCTCCGCTTCCTCCGTAACGATGTCTGCACTATCATAGTCTGCTATTTTGGCTGATGTGAATTCGACAATTGCATCAGCAGGCGCCATCTTCATATAGGCCTTTCCTCTTACTCTTATTCCTGAGTTGCCCATTAAACTTGCAAGGCCGTAAGAATATGTGTTCCATGAAGGGGAATAGTCCGGAATACCCGCATAACGAGGTAAACTTGAAAAATGGGCAGAGGTTGTAAAACTGTCACTATGATTATATGAGACCTCTGTTGATAGCCCCCGGCTAAAAATATTGCTATAAAAATTCCATTTAAATGGAGCGATAGCATTAAGGGCCTTATCGCTCATCACGGCAAAAGCCGGGATATACTTCTGGATACGGTCATCCACTGTGAATGTAAATTTCCATTCCTCATTATCTCCGGCCGCTATCTTATTGCGGAATACAGAGGTCGTGACATTCATTTTTCTTTGGGAAGCGGCCGATTCAATAGTCACAATATCCACATCCTGATCAAAATCATGAAGTCCGCTGAAAGTCACCCAAACCTTATTATCGTCTTTAGGAGCAGGCACCTCTATACTCAAAACCGTGTCGTCTGCTTGCAGCCATTCTTTCTTCAGGATACCCGTCTTATCACTTACCACACACAGCAGGTAGCTGCCTGGATAACCGCTGCCAACTTTTACAGAAACGTCCTTAGCCCCCTCCTTAGCAACAATGCTTTTCTCCGGAATCCATAATGGAGTTGGATAAGGAGGCCGGCTATCGTTTCTACGGAAAATAACAGTAGTGAAATCAGAAGTCAGGGTGTCGCCAACCAGATTGAATTCCATACGATATTTCCCTGACGGCAACTCAGCTGACGCAAGCTCCAGCACAGGGCTTCTGAACATCCCGGATAATATCTTTGACGTGTCTGCCTCATTGACTATGCGATACTCCACATCGCGCACCACAGGCAGATTAAGCATATCATAAACGGGGATATCCAACTTAATTTTCTCCCCTTCCACACATATCCTGTCGGTTATCTTAGGACGAATGGTCAGAGCATTACCCAAAGCGAAATTCAAGACAGGGGCCGTCTGCGTCTCTCCGGCAGGAGACGTGGCAGAGGCTGTGACAGCATAAAGCCCCCATTCAAAGGGAGTGCCTTTCAGGTTCTCCGTAGGCAATTCGATAAAGAATTCCCCTTTCTCGTCAGTGGTCAGCCTTCCTCCATAAGATGCGCTGCCTGAATAGGCACTCCTCCATCTCCACCATGGATTCCATCTCACATTGAAACTTACATCAGCGCCCACCATAGGCATGCCTGAGAAAGTCTTTACAACACCTTTGAATCTGATCAAAGCGCCGGGCAGGAAGGTCTGTGTAGAATCTTTCTGCAAGTCCACATAAAAAGATGGTGTTTTGTATTCAGCCACTTCAAACCTTTGATAGCCCACTCTCTGGCGAGGATTCTCCTTAAATTCAGCCACAAGCTGGTAAGTGCCCAACAGGCCGTCTTTGGGAAGTATGAACGCACCGTTGCATCTGCCCCATTCATCAGTGACGAGTGAAACAGAATCAATATCATTATAGTTGGCATCCAGCATCACGATACGCACCGGAGTGTTTTTTCTCAGTTCATTCTTATACTCCTTAGCTGTCCATCCGACCATAGAGAATTGCACTTTGTCACCCGGACGGTAGATTGACAAGTCTGTAAGTATATTTGCCTTTAACACTTCCTTTGAAACAGGGTTACGGTAATTGTTCCCGGCCCATACTCTGGCGATACTTCCATTCTTTTTTGCCTCAACCGTAAAATATCCCGCAGGCATGCTGCAGGCGCCATTCTTATCAGTTATGCCGGTCTTGATTACCGTGTTCTTCCCATTGTCGCGGAAGGTAACTGTAGCCCCTTCGACTGGCTGTTGGTTGTGGGCATCAACCACATATGCTATGCCGGAATTTTCCATCGATGAGTTGGCAACCGTAACAAGACTGAGACCAGTTACATCAAAGCAACTTAGCGACCACCTGTCAACATAGTCTTTCCATGTTGAGGATAACTTGTTGCTTTTGGAAGGCACAGCCACATATGACCCGACCGGAAGAGCGGGGATCTCAAACTCACCTCTCGCAGCAAACGGAACAGTGCCCTCAAATCTCACAGGAATGGCTTCTACACATTTTGAAGCACCCGGAAACTCTTTTACTGACAAACTGCCGTTTTTTATCATTGACTCAGGCACCTTAAATATCAGTACATAAAGTTCAGCGACATTGCTGACTGACAACGTACCCTTTGCACTCGTGGCAGGGAGCAGCGTGGAAGATGCGCTGACCGAGACATTTTCCATTGCCAGACGTGCCATTCCATATTTCACAACCTCAGCATAGGGGGAAGCCGGATATTTACCTAACCATGTTTTCATCTCGGCATAGAGATCTTTACTGTCAGCGGAGCCTATATAATCAGAATTGTAGACGGCATCCAGATACGCACTGAATATCATTGCCGCCACATCAGATTCAAGAAGTTTTTCCTTCCATGCCCGGAGAAACTCCTGTTTTTCCTCCTGGTCTAATCCCTCAGCTTTCTTAATTACAAAAATTGCTGTTGCCAGCCGGTTGCCGGCAGCCTGGGCAGCCTGAATACGGTTGTCAAGCAACCGGGTGATCTTTTTACTGCACAATTCCTTGGGCGAGAGTGTTGATTTCTCATAATCTTTTCTGAAAGGGATGGTCATCTCCATCATGCCCGGATCAAAATTCCTGAGCAAATCCACACTATAGCTCACTATGAAATCCGCTACAGATAAACCATCAAAAGGCACAAGACTCTCTCCATCCAAAACGGGAGTCAAAACCTTTAAAGGAGTATCTTCAGCTACCTTCAGATCGGATGTAGCATCGTCAACCAATTGCAATACTTTCTTTGCAAAGAGGTCGCCACTCCATGCATTCACGTCGTCCGGGAAAGTATCAAGAGGAATCGTCCTGGAATCAAATTCCCATGACCGCGAATCATACAGCTGCCCATACATCCCGGCCTCAAGAAGCATGAAAAGCGAGCGGTAAGGCTGTTGAAACACTCCTGCGATTGAATCAAGCATGCTGACATTCTCCTGAAAAGCAGAATGAGAAATCAGATTTCTTGCCACGATCACCTGAAGGGCAGCCTGGAGTGACTTTAAACCGTCTTTTTCATCCGCTGCCTCTTGAAAAATCCTGAATGCATTCTTCTCAACAGTCTCCGGAAAGGCAAAATCAGGAGTGGTGAATGAGTAGGCGGTGTTTTTCTTGTTATTCATCTTTGAACTGTTTTTTTGTGGGCTTCCGTTTGGCCAACCAGCCGCAGGGATAGAAGCCCAAAAACTGAATAACATAAAGGCTGCCAGAATAGCAGCCTTTATGTTATGAAGTGAAACCTTATTCATAAGCTAAATCATTTACGTTCATGTTTCTTCTTTTTATTCTGTCGCATCTCCTGCATTTTCTTGTGAAACTCTTCTTCGGCAGATTTCATCTTGAAGATTTGTTTCTTAGAGAGGAACTCGGAAAACTTGCTGTCATATTGTTTTTCAATTTCAGCACATTTTTCCTTTGCCTTGCTTTTAGCTTCGGCGGCCGCCTGATATTCTTCTTCAGTAGCCGACGGTTTGTTTTTCAGTTCCTTCTCAAGACTCCAGGCGGGTTTCATGCATTCAAACCGTTTGGCGCTCATTTCCTCATAGAGTTTGAAAAACGGTTCTTTCTGATCCTCCTTGAGATCCATCTCCTGAGCCAGATACTTCATCTTAAACTCTTGAATCTCCTCAAACATCTTGTCATGATTCTTTCCATCATGCTTCTGCGCAATGGCAAATGAGAGCCCGCTAACAGTAAATGCCAATATTAAAAGTAATTTTCTTATCATGTGGTGACGTGCGTTTACTTATTAAGGTTAATCCTATTATTCTGATGCAGGGAGAGCGTCATCATATTCAGGACGAAGCTCATAGCCGAAATCCGCCTCAAAATCCTCTATCGACTCGTAGTTACTGCTCAATTCCTGTTGCAGGTCATAGTCCTGTAGAGATGAATATAACATCAGTTCGTCAAAATTATGTGCATCAAGAGCCTGCACTATGGCCTCCGGTGGGTTATCGAGGGTAAGGCGGTCAGAGGTCGAGACCGTATGAAACACTTTCATCATCATCCATATACCCGCAAACATTGCGGCTAAGTAAACATAGGGTTTCACACGTTGCCACATCGTCAACGACACAGTCTTAGGAGCCTCCTTATATGGGGGGAGGTTGGAAAGGATCTGTGCGTTCAGCTCCTCAAAATACCCATCCGGAACACGGAAACCCGGATTGGTTCCGTATTTCTCTTTAAGTATCTCTTCCGGTTGCATATGTTTTCTTTTATCCATATGACCAAAGCTGACAAAATAGGTTTAACGCCCATCCACAAAAAAAACGTTTCTCTCCTCCACCCTATATTTTGCCATAGTTATCTATCTCAACATTTACCACAATTTTACTCCAATCATTCTATAATTTAGTTAATTAATGTTAATTGATTGTCAGTTTACTTGCATAAATGAAAATTTATGTTTTATTTTGCAAAAATTAATAATATGAGTTTATAACGGGTTTATTTTGGCTCATAGGCGACAAGTTTTCAGTCATTCCGGTGTTTATCTTTCAATCTTCATCACAGAGCATTGAATATAATAACTTGCATGAGATTCCCTACAAACTCTTAACTTGTCTTTGCTTTACCCGCCCAGAGAGTTATTTAATATAAGTTAAACCAAATCAATGACATTATGAAAACAAAACGACTGTCATTTGCACTGCTCGGCTTATTAGGTGTTTCCGGCCAGGCCGGAGCATTCGAACTAACCGGTTCCCTCACCGGAGAGCTGGAACCTATCATAACGATAGACCGGGACGACTCCGGAGTAACGGTTGACTATACTTTCCCCGGTGCCTTTCAGCAGGAGGATGACCTTTATCCGGGTACTGTTAATCTTGCCATACCCGGTTTCGGTTCAAATATGGAACCCGGGGAGGCGTCCTGGCTTGTTCGCTGGGATACCTTTGAAATCCCTTACGGTTGTGATGCAAGTGTCCAGACCCTCCTCTCAGAGACCACCGTTCTGCCGGTGCGACTCGCCCCGGCCAGACCAGATCTTATAAACAGTTCTGAGGAAGTATACTCATTTGAGAATGTACCTCCTGTCGGGCAATATCCGGGATGGTTCCCACAAAATCCTGTGGAGAAAGGGGCCGTGAAGATCTATCGTGATCGTAATATCCTGTATGTAGGTGTGTATCCGGTCTCTTACAATATGCAGGAAGGTATGGTGAAGGCTGTGGACCGTCTTACTTACCGCGTCACTTTCTCACCCGGTATAATGACTCTCTCAACCGAACCAGGATCCAGCAGCCGTCATGATGTCGAGGACGGTTTCATGTCTGCCGTCTTCACGAGCGTTTCTGAAGACACACAAAATAGTTCGGAGGAATTTCTCTCTGAGGTGATAGATCCTGCAGTGGAGACGCAGGCTATAAGCCCTAACGTTGTGTGGAATACAGGTGAGTCTTATCTGATTCTGTCACGCAGCATCTATGCCACTGCGGTTAATAAATTTGCCTCCTGGAAAAAGAGTATGGGATATAATGTAAAGGTTGTCATGTCAGACACATGGTCACCTGCTACAATAAAGTCAACAGTACAATCCAACTATAACTCTGACAGTAATCTCAAATATCTGCTGCTGTTCGGAGACGAGATGGATTTGCCCGGGGAGAAACATACACCTTATATCTATCCTTTTTATACAGATTATTTCTATGCATGCATGGACGGGGCGGATGATGATGTCCCCGACCTATTCCATGGCCGATTGTCAGTGACTTCATCTGAAGAGGCCAACACGATAGTTGACAAGATAATGAATTATGAGAAACTATCTACCGGCTACAAAGGAAAAGCGGTTATCTGTGCTGAGTTCTCAGATAGAAAGGACTCTATCACCGATGGATATGAGGATCGTAGGTTCACACGCACATGTGAGGACATAGCGAATGGATTAGTTTCCGAAGGCAAGACCATAACCCGTGTCTACTACCATAACAAAATACCTGATTCACAACTTACTCCTACAAACTGGGGCACCGATAAATTTGGCTATGGGGAACCGATTCCGGATTTTTTAAAGCACCCTTCCTTTAACTGGAAAGGTGATAATACTGACATAATCAATGCTATCAATTCAGGTGCGGGATACGTATTACACCGTGACCATGGCCTAATACAACAATGGAGTAAACCTAACTTTACTGTTACCGAGGCTAAAAAACTTAACAATGGAAAGGATACCCCTATAGTATTTAGCATAAACTGTCTTACGGGAATGTACCACTATTATCCCATCCCAGGCCGGTATGATGCTCCTCTTGATTTACAGTATAGCATTGATTCATTTAACGGTCGTTCCACATGTCTTGCGGAAGCTTTATTACGTAAAAAGAATGGAGGAGCAGTAGCGGTTTATGGTGCCACACAACTTTCATACACTCAGAATAATGATGTCTTTGTGATGGAAATGTTCCAGCTGATCTGGCCAACGTCACAGTTCTGTGCCCAGTTCCCAGGTTACACGCCTACCCAGCATAATTCCGCTGCTACTCCCATACGGAAATTAGGGGAAATACTTAATGCCTCAAAACTGAGGCTCTCTCAAAAGTTCTCCGGGATTATGACCACCCATAATAACCAGATCTATCATCTTTTCGGGGATCCCAGTATGGAAATCAGGGAAGCAATTCCGGTAAGCCCTAATGTAAGGATAACCATCTTATCGGAGGCTTCGTCTGTACTACGCCAATACAAAGTTGATATACCCTCATCATATAGGTTGGTAAGGGTGCCGAATAATGGTAACGAAAAGGTGGTCTGGACAGAGCAATTCCCATATCTGCTTACAGGAAGTGACCTGGACAACTATAGTTATTACATTACAGGTAATAATATTGCCCCAACCCCATTGACAAACTTTATGTCTTCCACTCAGTCAGAGGAAGCCATGCGGATTGATGAAATCAGTGACAACGGCGGTATGTTAAAGGTTGGTTATACAATTCCGGAAGGCTGTGGAACAGTTACACTCTCTATCAGGAGAATTTCGGACGGAAGTATGATGACGGTGGAATGTAATCCTAATGAGGATGCAGTCTACATTGACATGCAGGGACAATCAAAGGGAATATATCTCATTGAGCTTAATAATAATGGAACAATAATAGATACACAAAAAATAATGTTAAAATGATGAAGGATATAACTAAGCGGGGTGTCATGCTGTTTGTAATGGCCCTTATGGGCCAGATCCTTATACGGGCCCACGAACAAGAAGGAGTATATGTGGAACCAGGGGAAAAAATTGCGACAGAGGAACTTGAAAATGATGAAACATTTTGGGATGGAATTTGGTATAACGCTGATAAGAAGGATGATTCAGCTGCCAAAGTATTCGCTCCGGTAATTTATGACATAGGCTATAACAGACATGGTGGATATTACATAGGTGATCTCGTAATACCGTCAGAGACGTATGGGGTATGGGGCTTATTAGATCAGACCTTTACTGTTGTCGGGATCTCGGATATGTATAAGAATGGGTTGACATCGCTATATCTCCCGGAGACCATCGAACGTATTTACGATACTATCGAGAGCTGCCGGTATCTGGAGAGAGTGCATCTCAACAACTCGCTGAAGGTGTTGAACGGCGTGAAGGACTGCCCCGTGCTGACTGACTGTCCGCTGCCTCTCTCTCTTGAGGAGATAGGCGATGGCTGGATGAGCGGCATAGCCATCAGCTCGGTGGAGCTGCCCGGGTCACTGAGGTTGATCGGCCGGGGATGCTTCTGCCGGTTGCCAAACCTGACGGAGATCACCCTCCCCGAGACCCTGGAGAGCATGGGAGCGGGATGCTTCTCAGACTGCTCCGCACTTGAGAGGATCACACTGCCCTCCACCCCCATACTGAGCGAGGGGAGTTTCTGTGGCTGCCCCGCAGTCAAGGAAGTCAGTGTGTACGCACAGACCCCCTACGCGTTCCCTGAGAGATGTATGGCGGAGACCGACAAGGCCAATTGCACACTCTATGTGCCCGAAGGATGTGAGGAGGCCTATGCCAACGCCGAGGGCTGGAGGGAGTTCGGTCTGATAGTACCCACGCTGGAGACAGGCATCGAAGCCGTTGAGGGGGATCATGGCGAATGGCGGGCCTTTGCCGGCTACGGCGGAAGGCTTGTCATCGACAGCACCAATGGCCGGGAGATAAGGGTCCACAGTGTGTCAGGACGACATGTGGCAACCGTTAACGCCAAGGGGCGCAACGAGATTTCCCTGCCAAAGGGGGTATATGTGGTCTCAACACACGGAAAGGCTGTTAAAGTCAGAATTTGAATTGGAAAATTGTAAAAATATGTTAATTATCGGGGTTGGGAAAACTATTTTCCTGACCTCGATGTTATAATGGCATAAAGTAAATCGTTTCATGATGTTAGGTTAGTTCAAATAAGTATTATGGAAAACACACAAGCGGTCGATGTGACATCGACCGCTTGATTTTTATAGGTTGCCGGGTTTCTTTCGGATTACTGAATTATTGCACATCGCCGGAATTACTTCCCCAAGTGAATTATGGCAAAAAATCTAACGAGGATTATTGTATGTCAAGAAAGCGGTGGGTCTGGACAGACAGAGTCCAACGTGGATCATCAAGCACCCGATTGATGGTACGCTTGCGATTCAGACGGCACTGTTCCGGATCCGCCACAAAGCAAGGCTGAAGAAACAGCCGGGTTTTCTCTCCCACACATGGCAAATGAAAGTACATCTCCAGATCCTGGCCAACGTCTACCACCTTCAGCTCATCCGCATGATCTACCTTTAGCACATAGTCATCCACCCCTCCTACCCCTATCTTCGGAGAAACAGTAACCCAGTCAATCCCTGCCGGAAGCGGGTGGCTACCGTTAGTCTCGATGGCTATCCTCTTACAGGTGCGCTCCTTCAGCCGCTCTATAAAATTGCTGTCAATCCATAGCGACGGTTCACCCCCGGTAAGTATAATCCATTCCGCAGGATAAGAATTTACTGTCTCAATGATTTCCTCATCCGACATCATGTAGCCTGTCTGATGTAACGTATCGCAAAAGTCACACTTCAGGTTGCATCCGGAAAAACGGATAAAAACGGAGGGGACACCCGTATTAGCCCCCTCCCCTTGCAGAGAATAAAAAATCTCGTTAATCTTTCTCATATCAGTCTTTCTCATAAGCAGCAATGTTGCCCTCACTTTCCTGCACCTCACAGCGCCAACAATTCGGGACAGTGTCAACAATCCAGCGGGCGATGTTTTCGGCAGTTGGATTACACTCAAGCACATCATTAATGATGGAATGATCAAGCCTGTCCATCACCATCTGCTTTATATGTGTGAAATCAACCACCATTCCGTTGGCATCCAATTCGGGGGCGCGGCATTCCACAGTCACAATCCAATTATGACCATGCAGGTGGGTGCATTTGCTCTGATAGTCTAACTCAAGACGATGGGCGGCACTAATCTCAAATTTTTTCTTCACGTAATACATAGGTCAATCCTCCTCATATGGTGTGGGATCATCAATACCGGCTTCGGCCATAGCCTCGCGCCTCTCAACACAAGTGGCACACTTTCCGCAATGCTTCTCTCCTCCCTTGTAGCATGAATAAGTCAGGGAATAGTCCACACCCAATTCCTTTCCGATGCGGGCTATGTCGCTCTTGGTCATGTCGGTGAAAGCAGCTTCCAGAGTGATGCCGTCGCCGGTGCCGGTGCGCATCGCCTCGCTCATAGCTGCCACAAACTCCGGACGGCAGTCAGGATATATGGCATGATCACCTCCGTGATTGGCCATCATCACATGTCGCAGTCCGCGTGATTCTGCCAATCCACATGCTACAGCAAGCATTATGCCATTACGGAAAGGCACTACAGTTGATTTGATATTCTCCTCATCATAATGACCTACCGGAATACTTTCAGCCCCTTCCAGAAGGGAGCTTTTGAAATATCTGCCCATAAATTCCAAAGGAATAACAAGGTGTTCTATGCCAAGCGACTCACACTGTTTACGGGCACACTCAATCTCACGGGCATTATGGTTGGAGCCGTAGTCAAAGCTGACAGCCAATGCAATGGAGGCTTTTTGGTAGTGGAGAAGTGTCGTGCTGTCCATTCCTCCGGAGAGAATGATAACTGAATCTTTCGCCATGTGTGTCATTTTTTAAGATCAAGTGCCCATTCCCTGCGGCGGCGACACAGTTCCTGATGCTCGTCATCACCCATATTTGCAAATGGATAAATGGATATCCCCCCACGCGGCATAAACAATCCCTTCACTTCGATATATTTTGGCTCCATCAGATTCCAAAGGTCTTTCATGATAATGTTGACACAGTCTTCATGAAAATCGCCGTGATTACGGAAGCTGAACAGGTAGAGCTTCAGACTCTTGCTCTCCACCATTTTCATGCGTGGGATATAAGATATGATTATATGGCCGAAATCAGGCTGCCCCGTCTTGGGACACAAGGTAGTAAACTCAGGGCAATCGAAAGTCACCACATATTCATTCTCAGGGTGCTTGTTCTCGAAAGTTTCCAAAAGCTGCGGCGCATAGTCTGTGGGATAAGCCACCCCCTGGCAGCCTAATAGGGTCACGCCTTCAAGTTCTGATTCATTTCTCATCGGAATCCGGTTATGATAAGGTAATTTTCTAAATGTGCCGGTGATTATGGGAAGAGCTGCCACCATCTTCCTTTTTTCCGGCAGTTTGTCAATGCAAAATTACTAATTTTACATCATCTATGCAATAGGATGGCCCATGCGTAGGTATATTATTGTTTCTTTAATATTTTTTTTATAATTTTACCGCATAAATCCTCTCCCACCCTTTATCTCACTTTAATTTCAACAATTAATTCAATTAAATATAAATCTTGATGAAAAAGACTGAGACTATTGCTCTCTATCGCGATGAATATCTGAAAGGAAAAAGCGAAGAAGAGTGCATCAGATTCGATGAGAAAGATATTGAAAAACAATATGGCGCAATCATGGCATGGAAACGCCGCACTAAGGCAGCAGCCGCTGACAAAGTGAAAAACGATGTGTCAGTAAGCGCAATCGTGGCAGTGTTGAAGAAAGCCAAAGCCGACATTCCCACCCTGAAAACCCTCTCCGACAACGACAAGTCAAAATTATATGAGGCTCTCAATGGAGCCCTTGACGAAGTAACCAATTTCGAGCGCTATAAGAAAATGGAACTACTCCGCCACTTGGAAAGCGAGAGAGATAAAATCACCAAACAGGGTGATGACCTCACGCGACAGATTGATGAAATCCGTCAGCAATTGGGTTAAAATTGTTAATTAACAATTTTAACCTGAACATTTACTGATATCCAAAGGTTTTATTATCAGTAAGAAAGAAGATAGATTTTTGTTCATTAAGTTTATGGCAGGTCAGGAAGCCTGCTGGGAAAAGGGCCACTCGTGAGAGCGGCCACTTTTATTTTATTCAGCATCCGGGGCTGTCAACAGTTCGACAATGGAATCACTGACCTTAACGATCCGCTGCATTTCCTCCATAAGGTGCCGTTTTGCCCTCATCCCTATCAGATAGAGTGGCAAACCTATCGGGAACAACCACATTCCTGCTATTCCTACCCATTTATGCACACCTCCAGGACAATAGATCCATAGTTTCCTTACCACAGGATAATCCATAAGTTTGTTTACAGCCAACGGATTTCTACAATCTGTCATATAGATAATATCTTCCTCAAGGGCATCTGATAGCGCTGAAATCTGAGTGCTGTCCATGCCTTTTCGCCAGAACTGCCCATAACCCATCTTTCCTCTATATCTGTCATAAAAGGCGGCAGCCTCTTCGCTAAGCGTCTTCAGGCGTCTGACTGCCTCATGATGGGAGATATCATTGATGATGACTTCCTTGTAGGCAACACTTCTATCCTGTTTTATGCCAAAGATCTTGCGGAACAATGCTTTGTAACGGTCACTATCAAATACCGCGGAATCATTCATGGCTTTGACAGTGACGTAGATGCCCAACGGGGCAAGCACAAACGTAGACAGCCAGATGCCGATCCACACTGCCCAATGCCCGTCACGTGCCATCTTATAACCTGTATTGTCGATTATATAATAGAACAGGAAGAGCAAAACGGAAATGACAAGAGGTGTGCCAAGTCCTCCTTTTCTTATGATAGCTCCTAAGGGCGCACCGATAAAGAAAAATATCAGACAAGCCACCGAGAGGGTGTATTTCTTGATAAGCTCTATTTCATGCCGCCGCATGCTACGCTTGTCTTCATGCACAGTCAATGACTTAAATTGATAGTCAGCCATCCTGCGCTTGGAAATGTCGAGCGCATTGGAAAACAACTGAACTTGCTGGGGTTGTGACAATGTGGCTATCAGCGAATCAAGGTTGACAGCCGGGACATCGGCAACAGTGTCGGCCGGAGCATTCTCATCCCCTAAATCTGAACTCCCATCTCTCGACTGCATGTAACGCCGGTTCGCTCGCAACACCGGGAAAGCGTCATTTTTTAGCCCGGAGGCATAGACGGCTCCGGTAGAGTCAAGACGAGCGCCAATAGAATCAATAGTGTGGCGAAGCTCCTTAATATTCTTGCCCACATACTGATTTCGCATTCCTCCCTCGTCAAGGCGATTAAAATTGGCATCAAATGGGATGAGCACTTCCTTATCGGCAAACGACTCCCTGCGGAATGGCACATTTTTATCAAGGCTCTTCTGCTCTCTCAGGTTTTCAAACTGCTCTCCTTCATAAAGGTGAAGGTAAAGATAGCGCATGTCTCCTGTAAAAGCAAGACGCCCGGAGTCGGCAAGCAAAATGGTGGAGTTGTCACCCCCCCGGCTCACATCATAAATCATCATTCCATAAAGCATTCCCGTATCACGGTTCTTATGTTCCACAAACAGGTTATAACCGGGAATCTGGTCATAAAACACTCCTTCCGGAATTTCCAATTCCGGCGACTTCTGACGCATCGAGAACAGCAGCGTCCACATCTTCACCTGTGCCTGGGGGAGCACATAGTTCTGGAAGAAGAATGCACCGACAGCGATAAAAGTTATAAACACTATAAGCGGACGCATAGCGTGAAGCAACGAAATGCCGGAAGCCTTCATTGCGGTCAGTTCGAATTTCTCTCCAAAGTTGCCAAATGTCATCAGACTGGCAAGCAGGATCGCCAACGGGAGAGCCATAGGCACCATGCTGACCGCCACATAGAAAAACAATTCTCCTATCAACGACACCGACAGACCCTTGCCCACAAGATCGTCAATAAACTTCCACAAAAACTGCATGAGCACGATAAACAGAACTATGAAGAACGTCATCGCAAACAGCGGAAGGAAGCTTTTTAATATGAAGCCGTAAAGACGCTTAATTATTCTCATTACGTTGTCATTGCTTTTGAAGCTGTAAAATTACAAAAAATCCACGTGTCATCAGTAAAGACAGGTGAAAAAAATATTTTAATACCTCAGATTGATATTTTTTTATCACAAAAATCACATCACGCAGTTTTCCTTAAAAAATTTTTATTAATTTTGCATACACCTTGTCACTGATGCCCCTGTTATCGCCCTCTTCACGATCGGGACCCCTGACGGCAATTGATAATAATATCTGAAAAACAACTATAAAAATATCCGAGAGTCATGACATTATTTGAAAGACTTACAAAGAAGGCGCAGGAACATCCGCAGCGTCTCGTGCTTCCTGAATCAAAAGAGCCCCGCACTCTTCAGGCTGCCGAAAAAATAATCTCCGAGAAAATAGCCAACATCATATTCCTCGGCAAAAAGGAGGAAGTTCTTGCTGAGGCTGAGAAATTGGGCCTTCAGCACATTGGAGAGGCTGAGTTTTATGATCCGTGTGACGCTGAATTCACAGAGAAATATGCTGAGCTGTTTTGCGAACTCCGCAAGAAAAAAGGCGTCACTCTTGAAGATGCACGTTACACAGTCAAGAATCCCCTTTATCTGGGCTGCCTCCTCATCAAGGCAGGCGATGCCGACGCAATGGTGGCAGGTGCGCTCAGCCCGACATCAAGCGTGCTCCGCGCTGCTTTCCAGGTGCTCAAGACCAAGCCGGGCATCTCAGTCGTGAGCGGTGCGTTCATAATGCTCCTGCCGGAAAGCTGCCCCTATGGCGACGAACATATGCTTGTGTTTGCCGACTGTGCAGTGGTGCCTGACCCAACAATGGAAGAACTCGCACAGATAGCCATAGCTACTGCCAAGACCACCCGCGACATCGCAGGGCTTGATCCTGTCGTGGCCATGTTGAGCTTCTCAACCAAAGGTTCAGCAAGCCACGAGAAAGTTGACAAAGTGCGTGAGGCCACTGAACTTGCCAAGCAAATGGATCCGACCCTAAAGATCGATGGCGAACTCCAGAGCGATGCCGCTATCGTGCCGTCCGTAGGCGAACTGAAAGCTCCAGACAGCAAAGTGGCAGGCCATGCGAACACTCTTATCTTCCCCTCTCTTGAGACCGGCAACATAGCTTACAAGCTTGTGCAGCGCATATCCGGTGCAGGTGCGGTAGGTCCTATCCTCCAGGGTCTTGCAGCCCCTGTAAATGACCTTTCTCGCGGTGCGACTGTTGAAGATATAGCCAACACTATCATCGTGACCTGCAATCAGGCAATCGGCGACAAGAATCTCTGATGCAGATTTGGGATAACTACCCGTCTATCTTATATTAACCCTTAATTTAAAGAAAATGAAAATACTCGTGCTCAACTGCGGAAGCAGCAGCGTAAAATATAAGCTCATTGATTCTGACAGCAAAGCTGTGCTCGCCGAAGGTGGAGTTGAAAAGATCGGACTACCTGATTCATTCCTGAAATTCAAGCGTCCTGATGGCTCAAAAGAAGTGATCACTGTGGAAATGCCCACGGCAAAAGAAGCGGTAAAGAATGTGCTTGACATCCTTACCGATCCCAAAGAGGGGGTGATCAAAAGCTTCGACGAGATCGATGCCGTTGGCCACCGTGTGGTGCATGGCATGGAATGGTTCAACAAGTCAGTGCTCATCACTCCGGAAGTAGTGGAGAAAGTAAAAGAATGCTATCCGGTTGCTCCCCTTCACAACCCTGCTAACGTGACAGGCATTGAGGCTGTGTCAGCATTAATGCCTGAGGTGCCTCAGGTGGCAGTATTTGACACTGCTTTCCATCAGACTATGCCCGCCAAGGCTTTCATGTATGCTCTGCCATATGAGGCATATGAGAAATATGGTGTGCGCCGTTATGGCTTTCATGGCACCAGCCACCGTTATGTGTCACGCCGCGCATGCGACTTCCTCGGCCTCCCCTATGACAAGCAGCGTATCATCACCTGCCATATCGGCAACGGCGCCAGCATCACAGCCATAGCCGACGGAAAGAGTGTTGACACTTCAATGGGTCTCACCCCTACTGAAGGTCTTATGATGGGCACACGTGTAGGTGATGTAGATCCGGGTGCGCTCGTTTATCTTATGGAGCGTGAGAACCTTGACGCTGCCGGAGTAGGCAAACTCATCAACAAGCGCAGTGGTGTTGCCGGTGTGTCTGAGTTATCAAGCGACATGCGCGACATCGAGAATGCCATTGCTGAAGGCAATGAGAAGGCAAAACTCGCGCTCGACATGTATGAATATCGCATTCTGAAATATATCGGTGCCTATGCAGCGGTGCTGGGTGGCGTGGATGTGATCGTCTTCACAGGTGGTGTAGGTGAGAACCAGACCATCACCCGCGAAAGAATCTGCAAGCAACTTGCTTTCATGGGCGTCACATTTGATGCTGAGGCAAACAAGGTGCGTGGTCAGGAGATTGAAATCTCAGGCAAAGATTCAAAAGTGCATGTGGTTGTGATCCCAACCGATGAGGAAATGATGATCGCACAAGACACCGCCGAAATCGTAAGCGAGAAATAAACATAAACCACACCCTGAGAACGGGAAATCACAATAACAAGCCGCGTCTGTCCGTTTCACTTACAGGCGCGGCTTTTCTATGTCGCTTCCCTAATTCTCCCTCAACCCTAAAACAATAAATTCTCTCTCAATTCTAAATAATAAACCATACATTCTAAACCAACACCATGCTTGATTTCATCACCTGGAATGCTGACCCCATCTTTTTTAGTCTTGGCCCCATATCAGTAAGATGGTACGGACTGGCTTTCGCAGTAGGCTTTATTATAGGCTACAATATAGTTGCCAAGATGTTCCGCCACGAGGGAGCACCCGAAAAATGGCTCGGCATACTGCTTGCCTACGTCGTGGTAGGCACTATTGTCGGTTCACGCCTCGGACACGTGTTTTTTTACGAATGGGATTATTATTCAGCCCATCCTGCGGAAATCATCAAAATATGGAACGGCGGATTAGCCTCTCACGGGGGCACGATCGCACTCATTATCGCAGTGTTCCTATTCTCATGGTTCGTCACCAAGAAACCGGCCTCCTGGACTTTCGACAAGTTAGTGATCCCCATTGCTCTTGTCGGAGGACTTATCCGCCTTGGCAATCTCATGAATAGTGAGATCTATGGCGGCCCCACTGATTTGCCCTGGGGTTTCATATTCTTGCGTGACGGTGAGAGTGTGCCCAAGCATCCAACTCAAATTTATGAGGCATTATGCTATTTTGCCCTTTTTGGTTTACTCATGTGGATGTATTGGAAAAAGAATGCTGAAGAACGTCCATATCTTATCACGGGAGTATTCTTCATCGGCATTTTCCTTCCTCGCTTCCTCATAGAGTATGTAAAGAATGTACAGGTGCAATCAGAATATGAGATGATTGCCACATATGGCATCAATATAGGTCAGCTTCTCAGCATCCCGTTTGTGCTTTTGGGAATAGGGCTTGTGGTCTGGGCCATGAGTCATCCGCGCCAGCATTGGACTTTCCCCAACAGATTTGCGGAGGAGCTTCCAAAGAACCGCTCATACAAACACTGATTTACAAAAAATGGGATCTTTCGGCCTCATGCATCCTTCGAAAATCTTCCGGGATGCGTGAGCCGTTACCGTCACGGGTAGCATAATAATGCGGCGCCACCAACTCGATTCCGGCTGTGTGGAAGAAATCCTGAATGTTCTGAAGAAGATCTGACTTTATCTGCGGAAGATCATCGGCATCCCTCGTATAGGCGTTTATCTGATAACACATATAATTGTCGTTAAGTTCTGTCTCCAACACGAAGGGCCTCGGATGGTGTAACACTCCCCGCGTGGCCAGGGCGGCTTTGATCAGCAACTCATGCACCTGTCGCCACGGCGTTTCATAACCCATAGTTAATATCGTGTGGACTATAAGGCCATATTGACGCGCTGAGGCACTGTAATTAACAGTGTTTGACGACATTATAAAAGAATTTGGAATCGTCACCACCTCATTTTTAATGGTTCGCAGACGCGTGATGAAGGGAGTTTTCTCGATTACGTTGCCTACCGTGTCATTTACCTTTATGAAATCACCCACTTTAAATGGCCGCATATAGGTAATAACGAATCCGGCTATAAAGTTAGATATAACGCTACTTGAACCCAACGACACTATGAGACCCACAAATACCGATATCCCTTGAAACACCCCCGACTCGGCGCCCGGTAAATAGGGATAAATCATTGCTATCATGAAAGCATAAAGAAGAAAACGGATAATGTTAAATGTAGGTTGTGCCCAATCGGGATAGAAACCGGAAATCTTCAGTTTTTCGTTTTTAATTTCAGATGTGATGTAACGCAGGCCTTTTATTATGTACTTGACACAATACCAAATCACTATGATGATAAAAAGATTAGGGATATACTCCGCTATAGCTATCAACACCATCCTGATCGGATCAACGATATAATACAGGATTCTGTATGCCAACTTCTCTGTCTGAGGGAATATGGAAAATAGTAAAGGCACGGTCAGTATCAGCAAGAGCAGAAGAATAAGGTAACGAAGGAGGTTGCTTAGCCCTATCAGTATCCGGCAGAGCCGCCGTGTGTTGAGCAATTCATAATCACGCACAATAACAGGTTTAAGCTTCTGCTGCTTGAATCGGATAATCTGACGTCGAAGCTTCCGGAAAAGGAAGTTGATCAGTCTGAACATGAGATATTGGAAGGTCAAAACAAAAAGAAAAAGCAATCCCCGCTTTATAAACTGCCACAAACTGTTTTCCTCTTTCAGATAATTTACCTTCTCAACTATAACCGGCATATACTGCTCGGCAAGTTCTTGCATTGTCACACCATGCCAAAGCGCATCTTGCTCAGTCACTGTAAACAACACACGGTCACCATACATTATATCAATATAATTCTCGTTATCAAGCATATAGACAGAATCACGGCTCTCGCTTCTTGTCTTGCCGATTTTCATCAACATCTCATTAGTTGTCTCAGCCCGATCACGTGCAGACTGGCCGCCACGTGAGGCATAGACCATGAAAAGAGTGTCACCTTCCACTATTACAGGCACTCCGGTGGTTACGCTACGCAGTGAGTCAATGCGTTGTTTCTGACGGGCTATCTTCAGAGAGTCGGTCATATGGTTTCGGTTAAGCGCATTGGCAAGATCTGAACGCAGCTGCATCTCTTGCAGTTTCATTTCCTGAAGCTGAAGCGTCAGTTCCAGCATGCGCACAGAGTCAGACAAACCCTGTTCTTCCGTATGTATATTTTTAAGGATAGCCTCGTTTGTGGTGTCCGGTTGTCCATCAAATGCCGCATGAATCAGTTCGCCGGCCTTCCTGATAAGCTGGGAACGTAACTCAAAACCAAAGGTTGACACACCTATGAGTAGTAATGTGAGCACTATTATTCGTCTCATGTCAGATAACTGCTAAGTATCTAATTAAGTATTGAAAAGCTTTGTATTAAGAACACAGGACAAATTTACAAATATTATTTCAAAAAAACTGAAAAAAACAAAGTAAAAGCAAAAAGAATGGGCATTAAAAAAATCGGGCTGTGGTGTGACACAGCCCGATTTTTATGTAAATTCTCCCAGGGAAGCATTTATTCTTTGGACGCGGATTTCAGCTTACGTTTCGGTTTTGCGGGAGCTTCTGCCACCGGCTGTTCAACTCCGACGAGAGCACCGTCAACCATGATACGGCCACAATATTCGCATACAATAACTTTCTTGTGCATCTTTATTTCCAGTTGGCGTTGGGGAGGAATACGGTTAAAGCAACCTCCACAGGCACTTCGTTGCACCGTCACGATGCCGAGACCATTACGGGCATTTTTCCTGATTCTCTTGAAAGCAGCAAGAGTGTAGTCGTCAATCTTCTGCTCAAGATCTTTAGCTTTTGTGCGGATATTCTCCTCCTCCAGACGTGTCTCTGAAACGATATCATCAAGTTCCTTTTTCTTGTCTTCAAGGATATGCTTGTTGTCAGCAAGCCCTTCCTCCGCCTGCTGAATCTCCATTAGCTTCTGATTCTGTTTTTCTACAGCCTCGCGGATGTTTTTTTCAGCAAGTTCTATTTCAAGACCTTCAAACTCTTTCTCCTTCTCAAGAAAAGCAAACTCACGGTTGTTGCGGACATTGTTGATCTGGTCTTCATACTTTGCAATCTTTTCCTTGCGCTCAACAATCTCACCCTTCTTCTTAGTCACAAATTCCTTAAGATCCTCAATCTCGTCTTTGTGCTTCTGGATGCGGGTCTGATAGCGTATGATCTCATCTTCAAGGTCCTTAACCTCATTTGGAAGCTCACCGCGCAGAATCTTGATTCTGTCTATTTCAGACAGAAGGGTCTGCAACTGGAATAGGTTTTGCAGACGTTCTTCCACACTGCGCTCCTTGTCGTTTTTTTTGTCAGTAGCCATAGGCTTTATGTTATATTTTTAATTTTCCTAATCTGATCAGAGTCACCATCCGGAATGTGTCCTTACATATAATTGATCGGATTAGACTCCGTCTCAGCAAAATATGTCACGAAATCAGGAAACCGCTCCCTTATGATCCGGGAAAAAATCTCCTTTGTGCAAAGCTCACTCTCATAATGTCCTATGTCGGCAATAATAATATCAAGTCCATAGGTCGTGAAATCATGATACTTCACATCGCCTGTCACAATAATATCTGCCCCGGCGTAAATAGCATCCCTGATCAAAGATGCACCACTGCCACCACAAACTGCCACTTTCCTGACCACCAATTGTGGACTTTGGGAGGAATACCTAAGACATCTTACTTTAAATTCCTCCTTAAGGTTGCGCAGAAACTGAAGCTTCGGAGTCGGCTTAATGTCGCCTATCACACCAAGTCCATACTTACAATCTCCATCGCGGGGCTCCAGGACACGAATATTCTTCATTCCGATTATATGTGCCATCTCATGGCTCACACCCTCCCAGGCCGAATCAAGGTTGGTGTGAGCAGAATAGATGGCGATCTTATCGAGAATGGCCTTTATCACTATTCGTTCAGTGGCAGTCTTCCCAGTCACCTCTTTCAAACCTTTAAACAAAAGGGGATGGTGGGAGACTATCATATTGCAGTGGCGAGCCATTGCCTCATTGAGAATATCTTCCGTGACATCAAGACACAACAGGGCAGCCGTCACTTCCATATCAGGATCACCTACCTGAAGCCCGGCGTTATCATACGATTCCTGAAGACCTTTAGGGGCAAAATCTTCTATCGCGGCTGCTATGTCTTTTACTCTCAACATATTATTTTAGTTTCTGAATTATTCTTTAGTCGGTTTCAATTCCAGTTGAAGCTCATCAAGCTGAGCCTGGTCAATGGGTGAAGGCGACTCGTTCATGACATCACGTCCGGAGTTATTTTTCGGGAAAGCAATGACGTCACGTATAGTGTCAAGCCCGGCCAGAATCGACACAAAACGATCGAAACCGAGGGCCAGACCGCCGTGAGGAGGTGCACCATATTTAAATGCATTCATCAGGAAGCCAAACTGCTCCTTAGCTTTCTCAGGAGTGAAGCCAAGAAGCTCAAACATTTCATCCTGAAGGGCAGCATCATGGATTCTTATGGAACCACCCCCAAGCTCTGTGCCGTTGACAACGATATCATAGGCGGTAGCACGCACATTCCCTGTGTCAGTCTTCAGCTTCGAAATGTCTTCAGGATTGGGAGAGGTGAAGGGATGGTGCATCGCATAATACCGCTGAGTCTCGTCGTCCCACTCAAACAAGGGAAAGTCGATCACCCAAAGCGGAGCAAATACATTCTTATCACGCAATCCAAGCCGACTGCCCATCTCAAGGCGAAGTTCACAAAGCTGTTTGCGTGTCTTCATCTTCTCGCCGCTCATGATCAGGAGAAGATCACCGGGCTTGGCATTCATGCGGTCTGCCCACTGTTGAAGGTCTTCGTTTGAGAAGAACTTGCCGACAGAACTCTTGAATTGTCCATCCGGCTCGACCTTAACCCACATCAAGCCTTTTGCTCCTACCTGTGGACGCTTAACAAACTCCGTAAGCTCATCAATCTGCTTGCGGGTATAGCCTGCACATCCGGGCACACAGATACCAACAGTCAGCTCAGCATCATCAACCACAGAAAAGCCTTTACCTTTCACAAGGTCGGTCAGTTCAACAAACTCCATTCCAAAACGGATATCAGGTTTGTCGCTGCCATAAAGACGCATGGCGTCATTCCAAGTCATGCGAGGGAACGGCTCGGTGAAATCTATATCTTTTACATATTTGAAGATATGCTTCACAAGACCCTCAAACATGTCGATTACGTCTTCCTGCTCCACAAAACTCATCTCGCAGTCGATTTGAGTAAACTCAGGCTGGCGGTCAGCACGCAAATCCTCATCGCGGAAACACTTGGCAATCTGGAAATATCTGTCAAATCCACTAACCATCAAAAGCTGCTTGAAAAGCTGAGGACTCTGCGGAAGAGCGTAGAACTCCCCCGGATTCATGCGTGAAGGCACCACGAAGTCACGCGCACCCTCAGGAGTAGACTTTACCAGAATAGGCGTCTCAATCTCAAGGAAACCCTGTGAGTCAAGATAACGACGGATCTCGAAAGCCATCTTATGACGAAGCTCAAGATTCTTTCTCACTGACGGGCGACGGAGGTCGAGATAGCGGTATTTCATTCTCAAGTCATCACCGCCATCGGTGTTGTCTTCGATAGTGAAGGGGGGAATGTCGCTTTTGTTTAGGATATTGAGACCTTCAGCAATAATCTCTATCTCACCGGTAGGGATATTCTTGTTTTTACTTGTACGCTCGGCCACAGTGCCTGACACCTGCACCACAAATTCTCTTCCCAATGCATTGGCAGCATTGAAAAGGGCGTTCTCCGCCTCATTCTCACTCGTGTTAAACACTACCTGGGTAATGCCATATCGATCGCGAACATCCACGAATGTCATGCCGCCCATCTTACGGATGCGCTGCACCCATCCGGCAACAGTGACTTTTTCGCCGGCATTAGAAAGCCGTAATTCGCCGCATGTCTTGTCTCTATACATATGTGATAATATAAAATCTTTACTGTTATTACCAATTTATGACGCTATTCCTCGCCAGTTGTTAAGCTTTCTTTTCCGCCAATTGGTTTAAACATGCAAAGATACATATAAATTCCCTTATTTGCCACATTTCAGACGAAAAATTTTACTTTATGAAGGTTTCTATTCCCTCAAAAAGTCCATTCGGACGTATAGTGAGCGAGCGGCACGAGGCCGGAATAAGGATAGTGTGGCCTGTGGTCAGCGTATGTGTCTCGGTCCCGGCCGTCAAGACCGCACTCCCTTGCGTGCAGATGATCGCCACAAAGGTATCCCATTCTGAATAATCCCGGATGAGCTCATGGTCTGCCTTAAGAAGATTGGTAGTAAAATATGGGGTGGTGACCAGATTGACCGGAAAATTTACACGCGAGACATAGTCAATAGGTTTTCCGTCAGTGTCATCAAAATTAATCGCATCAAACGCCAGCTCCGTGTGTAGCTCCCGTTCCTTGCCGTCTTTGTCCTTGCGCTTATAATCATATAGACGATAAGTGACATCCGAAGTTTGCTGAATTTCCACTACAAATGAGCCTTTGCCGATTGCATGCACACGGCCGGCAGGAATGTAAAATACTTTTCCGGGAGTGACTTCCTCAAAATTAAGCACATCCATAATTTCCCCACTCTCCACAAGAGAATAGTATTCCGACGGTTCAATCTTTCTTTTGAAGCCTGTGACAAGACGCGCCGCCTTATCTGCACCTATGACATACCACATCTCGGTCTTACCGGACTCCACTCCACGCTTATGCGCAAGCTCATCAGAAGGATGAACCTGCACTGAAAGGTCTCTGCCGGCATCAATAAATTTTATGAGCAAGGGAAAAGTATCGCCAAATCTGATATAATTCTTCTTTCCTAACAAGGCCGCTCCGTCACGCCTTATAAGGTCAGTTATCGTAAGACCCTTGTCCGGACCGGATGACACCACTGATTCAGAACCACACACTCCGGAAAGCTCCCAACTTTCCCCTATATCACTCAAAGGTGATGATATATTCTTATAGGCGGCAATTTTTTCGCCACCCCAGATCACTGTCTTATAAATCGGATTGAACGTCCACATCACTTTATATTAATGTTTGCCGGTCTTTTGAGTTAGATATTGCAAATATGCGGTCTTGATGACCCATACCTACGTATAAAAATTGTTAATCCCAAAAGGGCTTGTAACCTCTTTTGCTTCTTAAACGTTAAAATTATGTGGCTTGTTGTGGTCACACAATATTTTAATCTATTAATTTTTTTATACTATGAGTGACGTACTGAGTTATGAAGAAAAGAAGGAACTCCCCGATAGTGTGTTCGGGCTTCCTGAGCGAAGAGAATATCCTATGCCCGATGCAGCCCATGTCAGGGCTGCTGAAGCATATTTCCGTTATTGCCCGGAGGAATTAAAGCCAAAATTGGCAAGGGCAATACTCCGTTTCGCACAAGAATATGGTGTAGACGTGGAAAGCCCAACAATCCTTTCCTACGCTGAAGAATAATCATATTATCTTTTACAGTTTACTGTCCTTCCTTTTCTTCGGGGATTTCCTCATCGGGATTCTCGGGAAGAGGAAGGTCTTTTAATATCTCTATGGCCCGATCAAGAATCGCATCCTTTCCCTCGGCAAGCTCCTCGGCTGGTGCATGGACTTCATAGCCCTCTGTCGGCTCAATACCTTCTTCTATGCATTCCATTTTTGCGTTATAGATTGGCGATGCCGAAAAGCGTATGGCCCAACCGTTAGGGAGTTCGGAAGAAAATGGCATCCCTCCGCCTCCCCCCGTCTTAGCTCCGATGACCGTAACATTCGGAAGACTCTTCATTACAGAAGCAAAATCATTGGCGGCTGAAAAGCATGAACGATTAGTCAGGAGCACAATCGGACCATCCCACATTATTCGTCCTTCCTCAGCCGGCTCATATTCTATAGGATAAGGAGTGGAGAAATCATCGTGACCAGGTCCTGTCTTATGCTGAATATATCCTCCAAGGATTTTCTCTTTTATAAACCTACCCACCAATGTATCTATGTTGCTCAGCATACCTCCCCCATTGTTACGGATGTCTATTATCAGTCCACGACTATTGTGCAGAATCGCAAGCACATAATCGAGCGACAAATCCCCGACAGTGGCAGAAAAAGAAGGATAATACATGTAGGCAATTTCCCGGGGCAACTGGGTATACATTATCCCGCTTGTAGTAAGCCAATTAAATTCCAGATAATATTCTTCCAGGGTGCGAAGATTGAAGTCCTGTGGATAATCAGTCCACCATTTACGATAATAACTCGTATCATATCTTGATGACAGGTTTACGTGGCCGTCTTTCAGTTCATCAAGCAGGGCGGCACAGATGAAAAACAGTTCTATGGAATTGGTTTCCTCATCAATAAGAGTGCGATAGTTGGCGGCGGTGGCACGCCAGTCTATGTCCTTTTCCTTAAAGAAACAGTATCTTGAGTCAACGATATCTACCAAAGCATCAAAATTGCCATATATATCGTCTTTATAATCAGGAGCGTCATGACATGTAGCCAGGAATGGCAGTATTATGCCACCAACCAGAGATGCCTTTATTACAGATGGTTTCACCATGTTGGATTTGTCTTATTAAATATCGAAGATAAGAAAATAGGAAAGTCAGTAGAGGGAATAAATCGTCTCTGACGGAAGGCGACGGACTTTCGGTTTCAGTCCGATTCCACCGGGAATCACTCCTATGACAATATTATGGGTAAATATCTGCGTGTTCAAATTATTCGCCCATTGCGTATCAGTCTTAAACCTGTATCCTATCATGGCAGCAGTCCGCCCGAAGTCAAATGTAAGGGAAAACAGGTTGTCAATCCTGAAGTTATTTCCCCACCATCCGGCATGGACCAAGCCCTTATGGTTGCCAAGATATATCTCATAGTATGATTCTCCATATTCAGGAGAAAAAAACACACTCAATGACGGAAGAGACACTTCATCACGCACAAGGAAATCAACTTTACCGATCTTAAACGGTCGCCCTAAAGAAACCCGGGGGGCCAGATTCACAGAAGCCATTGCCTGAATAGGGTTATTACCGTTTCTCATCAGCCAGTAGGCTCCTCCGTCGATATCCACACAGCCTCCGGCAGTGAACTGAAGTTGCCAGGGGATCATTGTGCGCCATGACATGCCCCAACTGAACGATCCGGACAATGCCACCATTCGTGCGGTGTGTGCAGGATTAAGCAGATTGTCGAAAGAGACCGATGCATTGAAGTGCATCAATGAATGCTGAGGATTAAATGGCATGGCCTTACTCCACGCGCCTGAAATTGTGAAATCCTTCCCTGTGTAGCGCAAAGGGGAAAGATAAGTGGCAAGCACCTTCTTCCCACCTCCCTCTATGGCGTAGATACCTGTGACAGGACGCGACTCCCCATGCGAAGCCTCATCCTGATCGCTTGCGGCAGTCGGCATTATAGTACCTAATGCCATGACTCCGAAGATAGCTGTCTTAACAATCCATTTCATAATAAGTCAGGGATTGGTTGAATCTTCATCAATGGCGAATAAATCGCCCTGCACCACTATCGGGCCCTGCCTATCTGATGAGTCATCCTCCGGATCAACCTCTTCAATCTCTGCTGCCGACTTCTCTTCAGCAGGTTCAGGGAAACGGGTTGGCTCCAATTCGGTGATGCTTTTGAAAATGAAAGTAGATATCCTCTTCCCTTTTGCCTTGAATCCTTTCACAGAGATAAAATCCTCTGCGTCAATCTCAAGAGGAGGACGCACCTCATCAGCCCCACCGAAAGTGACCTCAAGACGTGGATAGACAGTGTCTGTGAGAAGCAAAAGCTTGGATGCGGCCTCCGTCCCTACAAATCTCTGTGGCTTGGCAGTAGGCTCGAACACAAACCGCTTCAAATATGGATAGCCAAGAGAAGAATCGAACAGAGCGAGCGTCCACACCTTATGGGGATCAAATTTCTCAATCTTATAAATGTTGTCTTCATAATGGTTGGTGTCAGCAAAGGTAGATGTGAAATACTCACCGTCTTTGGTTATGATGAGCACCATGTCATCCCCCTGAAAAATGCCGAGACTTTCCCCTCGTCCGTCATAGTTCAGACGCAACACATCACGGTCAAACCAAACTTCACGTCCGCCAAGTGTGCTTGACCCTTTCTCCACAAGCTTTACATCGTCAACCTGAAACTTTGTGACAAGATTGCCAAGCGATTCCTTACCTTTAATGTCAAGCTCAGCGAAATTGACCATCACATCTTTCATGCGTGGTCGTCGGCCTGTCTCGTTAGGCTCATCCTTGAGATTAACCTTTACGATTTCTGCCTCACCGTTAGGATTACAGGTAAGCCATTCCACTCTTGACCCCGGGGCTCCTTTTGTAAGATTATATTCTTTCTCACGAGTCAGACCTGTGATGAAGAAACGTTTTTTATAAGAGTAGCCCAGATACTTACCGTCTTCATCTTTTGCACCCGGTTTGCCATGACGGTAAATCACGTTGTAAATTGTGCGCTTGTCGCCTTTTTTGAAAAGCCCGATATGAATTATCTTCTTGCCGACATAAAGCTTATCCTGCACTTTCACAAGCTTGTAAGTGCCGTCTTTATATATAATTAGAATATCGTCAATATCAGAACATGTAAAGAGAAACTCATTATCTTTCAAAGAGGTGCCCAAGAAACCACCGCTCTTGTCGTAATAGAGTCTCTTATTTGCCTCCGCCACTTTTGCCGCCTCTATAGAATCGAATCCACGAATCACTGTACGGCGTGGAAATGATTCGCCATATTTTTCTTTCAGATGCGAATACCATGCAACGGTATAGTCGGTCATATGGTCAAGATCAAACTGCAGGCGATCAATGTCTTTCTGCAGGTCGCTTATGCGTTGGTCAGCCTTCTCGGAATTAAATTTAAGAATGCGGCCCATTTTGATCTCCCATAGACGCACAAGATCATCTCGTGTCAATTCACGGAAGAATGACGGCTTATACGGTTCTAAACGCCGATCAACATGGGCAATCGCAGCGTCCATATCGGCTGCCTCCTCTACTTCCCTATCCTTATATATACGTTCTTCGATAAATATTTTCTCAAGCGAACAATAAAGTTGAATTTCCCTGGTCTCGCCTAACTTTATCTCAAGTTCGCTGCGCAGAAGTTCACGTGTGTGGTCTACAGAAAATCTAAGCAAATCCGACACTGAAAGAAAATGCGGCTTCCGGTCCATGATCACACAGCAATTGGGTGATATGCTTACCTCGCAATCAGTGAAAGCATACAGGGCATCAATTGCTTTGTCGGAAGAAGTGCCTGGAATCAGATGCACAAGGATCTCTGCTGTTGCAGCAGTGTTATCATCTACTTTCCTGATTTTTATCTTACCCTTCTCCATAGCGGAGAGAATTGACGCTATGAGCGTGGAAGTAGTTTTACCGAACGGGAGTTCGGTTATGGCGAGAGTCTTATTGTCAATTTTCTCAATCTTGGCACGCACTTTCACACTGCCGCCCCGTGCTCCATCATTATAACGGGAAGCATCCAGCAGCCCACCTGTTTGGAAATCAGGTAAAAGTTTAAAGGGTTGCCCATTAAGATATGAAATGGCAGCCTCAACAATCTCATTGAAATTATGAGGAAGTATTTTTGAAGAGAGACCAACTGCAATCCCCTCTACCCCTTGGGCCAGAAGCAACGGGAATTTTACCGGCAATGTGACAGGTTCTTTCTTACGCCCATCGTAAGAAAGGGTCCATTCAGTGATCTTTGGACTGAACACTGTCTCAAGCGCAAACTCCGACAGACGGGCCTCAATATATCGGGGGGCCGCTGCAGAGTCGCCTGTAAGGATATTTCCCCAGTTTCCCTGCGTATCAATCAACAATTCCTTTTGACCAAGTTGCACAAGGGCATCGCCAATAGAGGCATCGCCATGAGGATGATATTGCATGGTGTTGCCTACAATGTTGGCCACTTTATTAAATCTGCCGTCATCAAGAGTCTGCATAGAATGAAGAATACGTCGCTGCACTGGCTTCAAACCATCTTCTATATGTGGCACTGCCCTTTCAAGAATTACATAGCTGGCATATTCAAGATACCAGTTACGGAACATTCCTGCAAGAATGGTTTTCTTCGAGGTGGGATCAGCCGGTCTTTCTTCGTTCTGTGGGGTGTCAGTTATTTCAATATCTTCTGCCATTTTGTTTTGAGAAAGTAGAATTTTGCGTAAAGTTAACAAAAATTATTTTTTATTGCAAGTCAAAGGACTTTGGAAATTACCTTGATAAACCGTCGGCAGCTGATAAGACCCCGATGATTTTTATCAGTGTTGTCTCTTTCAATATTATTTTACCATCACCATCTATCAAGTAAACAGTAGGCATTTCAGGTAAAATATACGTCTCCTCATCCTGAATTGGATCAAGGCTGAAACCCACTTTCCAAGCTGCCGGTAGTTTCTGACAGGTGGTTTCCCATAGCTTACGGTCTTCTTCAGCATCAATCACCAAAACATTCACTCCGTCTAATATCGGTTCGTCAGATATCCGCGCCAAGACCTCATCACAATGATTGCAATCCGAATCATAGAACACGAGGATGTTATACCCCTCAGCAAGCAATTCCGTAAAATTATGTTTTTCCCCGTCCCGGGTTATGACCGCAAAATCGGGAGCCTGTGTGCCCGGACGATTTTTCAAAGCCATCTCTTGCCGGAATTCTGCCCTTTCCTTGTCGGCCTCTCCCAACTTACCATATTCGACAGCATGATTCAAGAACAAAATATAGTAGTCTTCATCACGAACAGGCGAATCGAAATCATTGAGATATTTGCCTGCAAGATTATATATTACGGAGTAGGTGGCTTCATCTACATTTGCCTTATCCAGAAAACCATATATTAGCTTAGAGAGTTTTTCCTCATCTGCATAGGGCATCAAATTTATAAATTCCAAAAACTTCTCCTCGATAAGCGCCAGGTCTTGAGTGAGCGATGAATCAGAAAAATCAAATGAATCCCAGAAATGTGTCATAATGTCTTCAGCTTGGTCGGTAGACGCTTCGATGGAAGCTGACACGACGGATAATGGAAGAGGTTCGGCAGAGGAAACCTCAGACATCTGGATCGCCATCGCCGTAACCAATGGCATCATAACTAAAAGGCTGAATCTTTTCATAATCTTAAAATATAACAGACACAGCCGGAACCCACGTATAGGCTCCGGCTGCTGATGTGCGCACGAAGGGACTCGAACCCCCACGTCGTTAGACACCAGATCCTAAGTCTGGCGCGGCTACCATTACGCCACGTGCGCTCTTTTCAAGTGCAAAATTACAACTTATTTTTCATTTCACAAAAAATTACCGACATTTTTATCATAATTTTGAAGAAATTAATATAGAACCTCCCTGCGGCTCTCATCGTTATATTATCAAAACAAAATATAATTAAGCTATGAAAAAATATATTTTATTGGTGGTGATGATCCTGACTGGTGTGTTGTCGTCTTATGCCGTATTCGACAAATATACCCTTGATCGGGAGGATCTTCCGGAAGCTGCTCAGGAAATGCTGACTAAATATTTTCCAAAAACTAAAATTGGAATGATAAAGGTAGACAAACATCTGCTGAAAAAAACCGATTATGATGTGAAGTTAGTCAATGGCACAAAAATAGAGTTTAACAACTCCGGAAAATGGACTTCTGTTGATTGCGGCACAAGAGCGTTGCCAGATAATCTCGTTCCGGCCACCATAGCCAAGTATATTTCCAAGAATTTTGATGGAGTCAAGACAGTAAGCATCAAAAAGACATCAACCCACTATGAGATAGGCCTTTCTGATGGTGTGCTGTTGAAATTCAGTCTTTTAGGCCAATACAAGGGGGTAATCAGCATGGAAGACTGATTACTTTCCCACTACAAATAACCAATCAACAAATAGCAAGAGAGTCCGGCATGACTGAAGATAATGCCGGACTCTCTTAAAACTTACTGAAAGCAAGTGATTATCAACCTCTGCTTTACAGATCAATAAAATCTTATTTTACAACGACTTTACACTTGTCATTACCTGCTACAACGACGTATAGGCCCGGCTCAACAGTCACAGGAATAGAGGAGGCTCTCGCCACTTTTTTACCTGAAAGATCATATATGGCAGCTACGCCTTCAGCACAGCTTATCGATCTGCCATTGACTATAATCCTTGTTCCCTCCAGACTGACAATGTCCTTAACACCGGCAGAGATTGATTCCTTTACTGAGAAAGTTATCAGCCCCTCCTCGCTCTCCGCAATATCATAAAGATCAATTCCGGGTGACACTTTTCCCCAGCTAACCAATGCCGGGGTTGTCTCTTCTCCGAAAGCGGTGATGCCCGCAGTGCCGGGGAATGTATCACCCTTGCGGGATTTATCCTTCTTATCATTATCAGCCTCTACAATATCAACATGCTGATGCTTATAGTTATTGTTGACAATATTATAGTCCCAAGTCTCCTGAACGAAATCAACATGCCATACCAGCATACCATGACCCGGGATGAAACGGTCATTGCCTACATGCTGACGGTTTTCCAGAAGGAAATATTCATCTTCAACCTCTGTGGGGATGATGAAGGCTTTGTTTGAAGAAATAAGGGGCTCAAGGGAATAGTCTCCTATTTCTTTCAACACCACCGGTTCCATCCAATCTAATGCATAACGCTCGAATGAAGAATAGTTGGGAGGGGTGCAACTGTTATTATTATATGAACCCACGTCAAGTATGTTCCATTCGCCGGGAGTAAAGGAATTGGAACCATTGGTGGCATAGAGATCAGGCAACCCCATCACATGACTGAACTCATGGGTAAACGTACCGATTCCGGTTGGTTCGTTCGACCCTCGATTCAATTCGTTAGAGCAGGCATAGTGATTGAGTTGAACACCGTCAAAGATATATTCTGTGTCAGGATCAGCATACATAAGGTCATATGAGTGAGGCCATACTGTAGGTGCGCCGCCACCGTCAGCCTCGCCATAACCCGCATAATATACATAAATGTTGTCGATATAGCCGTCTTCGTTACGATCATATTCTGAGAAATCAATCTCCTCATCAAGAATCTGGCATGCCTCGATAATCATCTCATGCGGACGCTTATCGTTGCCCCATTGATCATTTGCCCCATAGTAACTGAATGGATGAGCCAAAGTCACAGGACCATACACATCAAATGTGGGTTGGAACTGACCATAAGAATTGTCGACAAAATATTCTCTTGCACTTCCTGTGCCGCCATAGTCACTGAAACCTTCCTCATTGAGCTGACGTGTATAATAATCCAAAGGATCTTCTATGGTAAACTCTTTATTTGTGAAGTTTACGAGTATGGCAATTGACCGCTGCTCCCCTTTTGACGGGAACTGGGTTGAGAACAGGCCCGGACCTTTACGGACTGAATTCTCTTTTGCTTCCTTGAGATTGTCGCGATATAAGAACGCATCTGTGACCAGACTCTGGTCAAGTTTAGATATGGCCTCCTTAATCTCAGGGGTGCGTTGATCGGGATTCAAGGCTCTGATAGTGGTAGCAACAGGCAAACCGTCCGTGCCACAGTCTGCAAACACATAGAATCCACCCTCATCTGTAGTGAGCAGATAGCCATCGGATGTATAAGCCACGTGATTACGGGGACCTCCCTCAAGACGTATGTTTACTATAGTGCCGTCAGGCTGACTTACCTCTATCAGCCCCGGTTTGGCTACAACAGCATTAACCGAGGGAATGCCCGCGATTCCTATTGCAGCACTTACAATTACTGTTTTAAGAATGTTAGTTGAAATGGTCATGGAAATTTAGGTTTTTATAATTAACGTTCAAATCTGAGAATAATTGCAGCATAATGAAAAAAAAATGAGGGTATCGGTTTCCCGTACCCTCCTATCATTCTCTGTTATTTTTACCGGAAATAGAGTGTTACCATTCATATGCTACCGACACCCCTAACCCGCTGAGTGTAATATGGCGACTCCATGAATTCCAATAATTCGATGTAAGAAGCTTATAATTAATGCCTATATCAACCGCCTGCTTGGAATTTTTCGAATTAGTAGGAATACGAATACCCATGGACGGACGAAGATAGAAATATTCCTGATTGGTAAGATACCCATTCCCTATAGAAATATACTTATCACTCAGAAGAAACGAACATCCTACTTTAAGATCTATAAAGAAAGATGCTCCCTCCCCTCCCAGCTTGAATCTGAAGTCGGTAAACAAAGGCAACATCACAGCTGTAGTGGTTGAAGAGTGTTGGGTGTCAAATCCTGTGTTGCCGTTCCAATTTCCCCACTGGTCATTCTTATGGGAGAAAAGTATGTCAGCACCCATTCCGACACCCATATAAAACCACCCTGAGTAGCGGAATCCTTGTGATGTGGAAATTTCGAGGAAATCAGCATCATAATTCCCCAGTATCTTGCTGTAGCCACCTTCTACAAAACCTTTGTAATTGAGAGATCCTGACAGCGCCGGACTAATCAAAGAGGGAATCCGATTTGCTATCTCATAGAGCTGTGCTGACATGTTTAACGAAAACAGAGAGCATAGCGCCACTGTCAACACGCGAAACATATGTCGGGGAAGAAGATTTTTCATACAGGATAAGCGGTTTTAATAATTTTTAATAATTTTACAATATTATAACACTAAGTTTTATCAATTGGTTCTGAGTAGAAAAATGAAAATATAACCGACATATATTTTTCATTTCGGGAATGTCTTTTTGTGATAGGCTTATGTTCGGGGTTTACAGGAAATAAGTGTCAAAATATCGGTCAGAATATGTTAAATTAAGTTATTAAGGCAATTTATTATTTAATATTTCAGAAATCTATATTAATTTTACATCTTGAATAGTGTGTGCTTTTTCCAAATCATTACCCAATTAATAAGCGGATACGCCCACACTCAACTAACAAAAGCCAAAACCCACAAAATCCATATGGCATATCAAACACCAATAGATGAACAACAACTTGTGAAACAGTTGCACGATCCGTCAACTGCCTCTCAGGCTTTCGGTGTATTGCTTTCCACCTACAGCCGTCCCGTCTACTGGCAGATCCGAAAAATGGTGGCTAATCATGATGATGCCAATGATCTTGTGCAGAATGTTTTCCTTAAGGCGTGGAATAATCTCAACAATTTCAGGGGGGATGCAAAGTTATCGACATGGCTTTTCAAAATTGCCATCAACGAATCAATCAACTTTATCAATAAGGAGAAGCAGCGGCTGCAGATGAGCGAGGACTCAGATGACTCTTTCTTACTCAACAATATTGAAGCTGACGAATTTTTTGATGGCGACCAGCTCCAGGCAGAGCTCCAGAAAGCAATAGCCAAACTTCCCGATAAGCAGCGGCTCGTGTTTAATATGCGTTATTATGACGAAATGAAATATGAGGAAATGTCTGAGATTCTCGGCACATCAGTCGGAGCATTGAAGGCAAGTTATCATCATGCAGTAAAAAAAGTGACCGACTATCTTCTTTCCTGAATTATTCTGATCATTGAATTTGGTTATTACGATATTAAAGAGTGACAGCGACCAGTCTCAATATTTGGTCGCTGTCTTTTAATAAAAGACGCCCGGTTTCACAACCAGACGTCACAAAATTTTAATAATACTTTCTAACTAACCTAACATCATGAAACGATTTTCTGACTATATGACAATATAACCCCACAAAAGGTTTAGTAAATATTCATAGTTTAACATTACTTAACATATAATACTCCTTTACAGGCAATTTTTTTGTTTTGCGTATGCAAGATTTCCAAGGTAGCAGTATTTATAATATAGTTATATAGATCATAAGCGTAACAACGATATGATTTACACAATATGACATCAATGGACAGAAACCACTAAAAACATATTATAAATCCTATGAAGAATTTATTTTACATCGGCTTCGCTTCACTAAGCATCCTGGCCGGCAGCTGCGCAAATGACGTGGCCTCAGAAGTGAAGGAACCACAGCCCAATGAAACAGAAAAAACGGAATGGCACCCCGCCTCCCTGAAGGCTGTGGCAACTGGGAATGTTGAGAAGGTCAACCATTTTGGCATAGATCTTTTCAAGAAAGTCTATTCATCAGAAGGTGGCAACCTATGTATCTCCCCTGCAAGTGTGTTTTGCACATTGGCAATGATGGCTAACGGCGACACGGGAGAAAGCCGTGATGAGCTCCTGGGAGTATTAGGATATGAAGAGGGAAATGAGGGGCTGTCACAACTCAATATTTTCACCAATGCCCTTCTTAATGATGCAGCCACCCCGGAAGGCCACACATTATGCATATTCACAAACTCCGTTTGGCATGCTCCAGCACTTAATCTGTATCCACAGTTAGCTACCAGTCTGGAGACCATGTATGCTTCTCAGATTTTTTCAATCCACCCCGGAGATGAGAACGGCAGAGTCGCCATCAATAGTTTTGTGGAGGAAAATACTAAGGGAATGATCAAGGAATTTCTGAAAGAGCCATTGCGCGTTCCCTTGGTTTTTATGAATACAACCTATTTCAAAGGAGAATGGGAGAAGTCGTTCGACAAGGAAAGGACCTACAATTACATTTTCCACAATCTTGATGGTTCTGAGGCAGAGGCGGCCTACATGGTGCTGGAGGAAAATATGGAATATGGCACCCTTGATCAAATATGCGGCATAACCCTCCCCTACAGCGATGGACGCTACACTATGACAGTTATCCAACCTACCGAAGACTCCGATTTCCCAACTATGCTCGCTGACCTTGACAAGGAAAAAATTGAAAACCTCCGTGCCTCATTCATAAAACGCAATGTCAACCTCCAACTCCCTAAATTCGAAAGTGAGGTAAATTTAGAAATGCTTCCTCATCTTCAGGATATGGGGTTGCAGAAAGTGTGCATGAGCGGTTTGAATAATGTCGGTTTTAACAGCGAAACAGAGAATCGCCAGTTTGCCCTCACTCTATTCAAACACGCCGTGAAAATTATTGTAGATGAAGAAGGCACAGAAGCTGCTGCGGTCAGTCTGGCAGGAATGGATGAAAGCATTGGTCCGGATAATAATTTCGTAAAGTTTGATCACCCATTCATGTACTTTATTCAGGATACAATTTCAGGAACAGTGCTTTTCATGGGCGCAGTTACAAAATTTTAAACACTCCACAGACAGCGGATTTGACAGACAGCGCCGAAACAGAGTCGGTAATCATCCGGCTGCTTAACAGCAATGATTCATCGACTAACAAAGCCATATATTGCGCATACGCCGGCTACCTTACCGGCGTATGCACACGCTATTTGTCTTCTGCAGATGATGTCAAGGATGTCTTGCACGACAGTTTTCTTAAAATATTCTCCTCAGTAAAATCTTTTGAGTATCGTGGGAAAGGATCATTGAAGGCATGGCTGACAAGAATTGTAGTAAACGAATCTTTAAAATTTATAAAAAGGGAATATCGTACAGATTTAGTAACCATGACAGATAAAAATATAGATATTAGCATTGAAGAACCGGAAATCGACAGGATCTCAATGGAGACGCTTCACCAAATGATCCGCGAACTCCCTACGGGTTACCGCACAGTATTTAACCTCTATGTGTTTGAACAGAAAAGCCACAAGGAAATCGCAAAAATTCTAAGCATAAAGGAAGCCTCATCTGCCTCCCAATTTCACAGAGCCAAAGCCTTATTAGCAGAGAAAATCAAGAAATATGAATTAACCAACCTGAATGCCTATGGAAGATAAATGGTTAAACGATTTGCGCAGCCGTCTGTCAGACTTCGAGACAGAAGCTCCTGAAGGATTATGGGAAAGTCTTCAGGAAGAACTCATGACATCCGGCAGCGACGCCATACCTTCAAAATCAAGACGTGCAGGAATATGGCACAGACGGATTGCGATAGCGGCCTCAATTGCAGCTGTATTAGGGACAGGCACCGGGGTAGTCTTAACCATCAAGGAGACTACCACCTTACAGCCGACTGAAATAATGATTGCCGCAAGAAGAGAAGATAACTCTCACAAATATTCATTTAATAAGCCTGACAACAAAGAATTGGTAGCCCGTGAATCCACACCAAACAACAAACGTTATGCGAATAACGGCTTCCCTATCAAGCCACCCACAATCGGTAATCCTCAAGAGGAGATAACCGAATCCGATGAAGTAACTCCGCCAATAAATGAGAGGTCGGATACTGACACTCCCTACACCGAAACTACAGATGAAAGCCATAAGGATGAAAACACAGACAATGCCCGGATGCATTCCGTCAGAGAGGCGCTACCGGAATCTTATATTTCTCGCGTCTCTGGCAAACGATATATAAAAAGCAGTCATTCCAAAGGAAATGATAGATGTTTCCTAAGCATCACCACTTCAGGAATAAGAAGTTCTTCAATGGATGCAAGCCGAAAGATAGCCAATCCGGATTTTGGTTTGGCTGTTCCTTCAAATACACATCCGAACAACAATCATGAGATGGATAATAACGATGCATCCAATAGTAATCCGTATCCCGATGATAGTTATGGACCCGAAGGCAATACCGACTCTGATAATCACTATCCTGATGTCGTTGATCCTGATAGTGATGAATCTACCCTGGTTAATCCTGGTCCCCACCCTCCTGTGCCCAACGGTGAAGAATTTCTGGATGAGCATACCGACACACACTATTATCTGCCCATAAGGATGGCTATTACTATCCAATATAACCTCAACAACCGATTCGGCATCGAAACCGGCATAACTTATTCACGCCTATTATCGAAAGAAACAGTGTGGAGTAAATCGTCATATTCGGTAGCTGATCAAACCTTATATTATATCGGGATTCCACTAAACATAAAATTCTCAGCATGGTCATGGAAATGCCTCAACCTTTATCTTTCGGCTGGAACAGTATGGGAGAAATGCATATACAACGAAATGCTCACGACAACCTACAAAGAGCCGGAAACAAAAAGAGGAAGGACCCTCAACGGAGAGAAGCCCTTCCAATGGTCGGTCAATGCGGCAGCCGGCGTGCAGATAAAATTAGGCTCTACGGTAAGTATATTTGCAGAACCGGGTGTAAGCTACTATTTCGATGATGGATCAACACTAAAGACAATCTATAAAGACAAACCTTTCAACTTCAACATCAACACAGGACTTCGCTTTACTTTCGGCAACCCGTGAGATTGTCTGTTTACTCCAAAATAGCTGCAGCCCTTTGGAGAGCGTTAATAAATGCGTCAGCCTCTTCAAAAGTATTGTAGACTGCAAAAGTGGCACGCACAGTACCCGGAATATCAAGACGATCCATCAATGGCATGGCACAATGATGTCCCGTCCTTACCTCTACTCCCTGTTTGTCAAGAAGCAATCCCAAATCATATGGGTGACTTTTGCCAACAAGAAATGATATGACAGCACTTTTACCGGGAGCGGTGCCATATATCTTCAATCCGGGAATACGAAGCATTTTCTCCTGCACATAATCCATCAGTGCCAACTCATGCCGTTCGATATTTCCAATGCCGACTTCCTCGATGAATTCAATAGCCTTCCGGAAAGCTGCTATTCCTACGAAATCGGGAGTACCCGCCTCAAACTTAAAAGGAAGTTCTGCAAAAGTGGTGTGGGCGAATGTCACCTTAGCTATCATCTCTCCCCCACCTTGATAAGGAGGCATCTCAAGAAGCCATTTCTTCTTGCCATAAAGCACACCTATTCCTGTCGGCCCATACATCTTATGGGAGGAGAAAACATAAAAATCACAGTCAATATCTTTCACATCAATTGCAAGATGAGGGGCAGCCTGAGCACCGTCAATCAACACTGGCACACCTTTCGAATGAGCATACTCAGTCATTTCCTTTACAGGATTGACAGTTCCAAGAACATTGCTGACATGGCAGAAAGAAGCCATAACCGTGCGCTCATTAAACAGACTCCGGTATTGATCAAGATCAAGCTCACCGTTATCTTTAATATCAACCACTCTCAACACTATGCCGGTGCGCTCACGAAGCAACTGCCAGGGCACAATGTTGGCATGATGCTCCATGACAGTCAGAATAATTTCATCACCTTCCTTGAAACGTCTTCCGAAAGATGACGCGACAAGATTGATGCCTTCGGTTGCGCCTCGTGTAAAAATCACCTCCTCTATTGAATCTGCATTGATATACTGACGTATCTTTTCACGCGATTGTTCCTGAAGATCGGTCATTTCCTGCGACAGGGTATGGACACCACGATGCACGTTTGCCTTCGTATTGACATAGATCCTTCTGATCTCATCAAGCACAAGCGTGGGTGTCTGTGAGGTGGCACCGTTGTCAAGATAAATCATAGGTTTCCCGGCCACCCGTCTTTCAAGCACCGGGAATTCCTTTCTTATTTCCAATACATCAATATTTTCCATTTCTATCAAGATTATTCATTATGGTCAGCACATGCCGAACGGCACGTCTGGCAATTGGCACTTCCTCCGGCAAACCTGCGTTCCACAAGCATATGAAGACGGTCTTTCAGCCCATCGAGCCTTACGCCATCAATCACATCGGCCATAAACGCCTGCTTCAGCAGTAGTTTGGCAGTAGCTTCCGGTATGCCCCTTGTCTGCATATAGAACACCTGCTTCTCGTCAAGCTGCCCGATAGCAGTGCCATGACTACACTTCACATCGTCCGCATATATCTCAAGCTGAGGTTTAGAAAACATTCTAGCCGTGTCTGTGCCAACTATATTGCGGTTGCTCTGATAAGCTTCAGTTTTATCGGCACCCGGCAAGACGTGGATAAGTCCGGCAAATGCCCCAACGGCCTCGTCGTCAACCACATATTTAAACAGTTCGTCAGTGTGGCAGTTCTTAGTACGGTGTTCAATCTTGGAATAGGTGTCAAGATGACGCCTACGGTCTTCAATTCCCATTCCTAACAGACGCAATTCAGCATATTCCCCCTCAAACGAACAGTAATATTCATTACGGGTGTTGCCATTATAGAGTGTGATCCCATCAATCAGCACATTGCTGCCTTCCTCCTGACGAAGATATAAGGCTGATAGTCTGGATGTCTTTTCGGTTGACTCTTCCAGGTCATAGTAATCAAGCCGGGAATTACGGCCTGCCATTATCTCTATGGTTTGAAGAGAAAGAAAGTCAACTTCAGGATTCTGGGTATGGTCACATGAAAGTATCTTCACCTCAGAATCCTCTTCGAGAATTATTAAGATGCGGCGCACTGCCATCAGCGGCATGCCGTTCTGAAGGATACTGACAATCTGAAGCGGTTTCTCTATCCTGACCCCTTTCTTCACATATACCACTATTCCATCTTGCGCCAGCAGAGTGTTTAATGCCACGATCGGATTATTTATATCGGCACAGCTGCCATAATAACGTGCGGATATTTCAGGATGGTTCATACAGAAATATCGTAAACTCCCTACCTCTACCCCTTCAGGCAATCCTAAACGTGAAGAGTCAGACTCAGCATAGAGGTCATTGACCAGCATAAAAAGAGCCGTAGACATATTAGGCACACCGCAATGAAACGATGCAGCCGGATTGACATCGATATTCACCCTCGCTATGTTGACCCCATAATCAGGAGCAAGAATCGCTTCAAGATCAGTGGTCTCATAGTTCTCACTCCCCTTGTGGGGGAGAGCCATGTCTTCAAGGACATGTAACGCCTCCTCACGATGCATATTGAGCGTGTGGGCACTATTGCCGTCAATCAGCTCCTTATGCTCGCGATAAAGGTCTATGTATTGTGACAATGCACTCATTTTTCTCAGAAATTATTTGATTCGTTGTCAACCTGCTGTTTAATCCAGTCATAACCTCTCTCCTCAAGTTCAAGGGCAAGATCCGGTCCTCCGGTCTTCACGATGCGTCCTTTATAGAGGATATGGACAAAATCCGGTTTTATATAATCAAGCAGACGCTGATAATGGGTGATGACAATAGTGGCGTTATTGTTATTCTTGAGTTTATTCACACCCTCAGCCACAATGCGAAGCGCATCAATGTCAAGGCCGGAGTCGGTTTCATCGAGAATTGACAACTTAGGCTCCAACACAGCCATCTGGAAAATTTCGTTTCTTTTCTTCTCACCCCCCGAGAAGCCCTCATTGACCGAACGGGAAGCAAGTTTGTTGTCAAGATCAACCACAGCCCTCTTCTCACGCATCATCTTGAGAAACTCTGTCGCACTCATGGGCGGCTCGCCGAAATACTCCCTCTTGGCATTTACAGCAGCTCGCATAAAGTTGACCATCGACACTCCGGGAATTTCCACAGGATACTGAAATCCAAGAAAAACACCCTCATGACTCCTTATTTCAGGCGCCATAGCCAATAGATCCTTACCATAAAACTCCACTTCACCCCCTGTGACTTCATATGCCGGATTGCCGGCAAGAACCATGGAGAAAGTAGACTTTCCAGATCCATTGGGACCCATTATGGCATGCACCTCTCCGGGACGCACTTCCAGATTTATTCCTTTTAATATTTCCTTGCCGTTGATCCGGGCTTTCAGGTCTTTGACTTTAAGCATGATTTATAATATTTAACCTTTTTAGTTGACAATACTTACTTTCTTTTATAACACTCTCGGCGGGGGGAAGGTTGTAACTTATTTTCCTTGCCTCCCGAAGCTGTATCAGATGTGACAGATCTTCGAAACTGGTGCATCCAAGCAGACCAGGGGCAAGCAGCATGACCCCTTCCACCACATTTCCGTCATCAGCAGTGGCACATTTCATGAGTGGTGAAGACGGATCCACACATACTATGAGGTTATAAACGATTGACAGCACAAGCATGTATTTCATCAGACAGAACGCAGCTCCAAGCAGCTTGTCAAGCATTCCGACATAAAACACCTGCATCGCGCTTCTAAGCACTCTTGTAAAAAACTTAAAAAACAGATATACCGCCCCATATACGAGGGCAGACGATGTGACACTATAAATAAAACCGGCTCCGACATGACCAGAAAGCCAAGGCAGCACCGCTCTCATAAAAGTATCGGCCTGATCACTGAACACATGGGTGCAGACAGTGCCGAAGGCAAACCCAAGCACACCGGAAACCTGACCGGTAAATCCACTGTGAAAGCCTTTTATGACCGCTACGGCGCCAACAACAATCACTATAATATGATATGAAGCCTCACTCATTCTTACTTATTGTGAAAATCTTGCTGCAAAATTAGTGAATACAACTGGATTTATACTCATAATTGTGACTAATATTTGTTTTTTATCCCCACTTAACATATTTTTCAAATCCTTCATCACTTTTTTGAATTTTATTTTATACCTTTGTGTTATGAAGTTACCGTTTTCCGACAAGCCCCACAAAGACATTCTGGTTGCCATGAGTTTTCTCATGGTATGTCTCTGGTTGCTTTTTGCCGCAGTGTGGGCATATAGGGAATTCATGACTTCTCCCCCTTACGTCGATCCTGTCAAATTTCCCATAAAAGGAATTGATATCTCAGCACATAACGGTGACATCGACTTCAGAAAAGTTGCCAAAGACGGGATAGAGTTCGTGTTTATAAAAGCCACTGAAGGTAAAGACTTTAAAGATAAGAAATTTAGGGAGAATTACTCTCTTGCCCAAGCTGCGGGACTCAAGACCGGAATTTATCATTTTTTCCGTTTTGACCGTGACGGTGTGGAGCAAGCCATCAACCTTCTTAAAGCCGTCGGATCACGCCGTCCGGACTTAGGCCTGGTGATTGACGTGGAAAAAGCCGGCAATCCTGATTCCATTCCACCGGAGCTTATCAACCGCAGACTGACAGAGATGGTTGACTATCTTAACCTGTTAGGCCATAGGGTAATGTTTTACACCAATCTTGACGGATATTATGATTATCTTGTTGAAACTTTTGTGGGACAGCCCCTTTGGATATGCAGATTTCAAGAGAATCCAATAAATGCAGAATGGACATTCTGGCAGTATAACCATCGTGGGGTAGTCGATGGAATCAAAGGCAGCGTTGATCTCAACGTGTTCTGTGGCAACCGTCAGGAATGGGAATCATTTCTCAACGGCAGCCTATGGCCTTATTCAAGCGACGACGAAGTTCAATATCAACAAACACAATAAAATGCCCTTTATTGCGTTTATCTAAAATAAAATTCCTCTTGTTGTGCAGCAGTATGATGCCGCCAACAGAATGATTATATATTTTTCAAACCAACCATACGACAGTGAAAATATTTCTCCAATTTGCAAATATGTTATCCCGATTTAAACTATCCTATCCCAAATTAATTGGGACAGCCATTGCTTTGCTTGCAGCCGTCACCCCTGCCTACTCTCTTACACCGGAGACTTTTGCCACTTCCTCAAAGTTATCCTCCGGGAATTGGGCAAAAATCGAAGTCCAGGAGTCAGGAATGCAATTCATCAGCAATGCCACTCTTAAGAATCTCGGCTTTTCAGACCCGGATAAAGTGAATGTCTATGGCTTCGGCGGGAGAATGCTTGACGAGCGTCTTTACGATTCGATGCCCGATGATCTCCCTCTTCTCCCTTCAGTAAGGACACCGGGTGGCATCGTGTTTTTCGGACATGGCTGTTTTAAATGGGAACTTTCCTCATCTGCCACAAATGCATATAAACATACCAACAATCCCTATTCAGACCATTCTTACTATTTTGTCAGTGATATTGATCCGGCAAGACCCACAGTTGATGATAGGGATGCGGTGGAGATCTCAGATGGTCTTACCCTGAGATCTTTCAAAGAAAGGCTTGTGCATGAACAAGACCTTCTCGCCCCCACCAACTCAGGTCGCACCCTGCTTGGGGAAGATTTCCGCACACAGAAAAAAAGGACCTTCCAATTTGATCTTCCCGGAAATATGGGAGACGCTATTTTCACTGTTTCCTTTGGGGCCTATACCACCAACGGATCATCTTCCCTTATCTTCACTGCCAATAACGAGCAGCTACCCACCACTGCTTCTGATGTGATAGCTGCTGTCTCAGGAGATAAGACTCTCTACATATTAAAGACAATGGTCAAGTCAGTTGAGGATCCCGGCGAGAAACTCAATCTTACTATTGACTATTCCACACAAGGCACTCTTTTTACGGCAGCTCTTGACTATATAGAGGTGGAATATGAACGCGAACTGAAACTGCGAAACGACGAGCTTTATTTTTACCTTAATCCTCCCGTTTCAACAAAAGTTGAAGTCGGTAACTGTAACGAATCCACTGTCATTTGGGATGTGACAGACCCGATAAACCCTGTCAATGTAAAATATACCCTCTCAGGCAATGTGGCATCCTTCGCTACCCCCAAAGGTATGCGCGAATACGTTGCCTTCAATCCGCTTAAGACCACACGGCAGGTAGCGGCAGCCGGAAAGGTTAGCAATCAGAATCTGCACGGAATGGAAGCCCCGGAAATGCTCATTATCACCCCCGAGGCTTTCAGGTCAGCTGCCCAAAAACTTGCAGACCTGCATGCCTCAACTGATGGCCTTAAGGTTGCTATAGTTACCCCGGAGGCCATATATAATGAGTTCTCTTCAGGTGTGGCTGATATCACTGCGTTCCGTAAACTACTGAAAATGTGGTATGACAGAGGTATGGAACAGGACGGCAACTATCCACGTTATTGCCTTCTTATGGGACGTCCTTCCTATGACAACAAGATGGTTACACCCACTGTAAAGAATGCAGGCTATCCTCGTATGCCTATATGGCAGTCGCCCGCCACCACCACCATAACCAAGAGTTCCTCCTATAGCACTGATGACTATATAGGGATGCTTGCTGACCAGCCGTCTTCGCTAAACATAGGCTCATTAAAAATCCAGGTTGCTGTAGGAAGGATGCCTGTAAAGTCGCTTCAGGAAGCCAATACCGCAGTGGCCAAGCTTGAAAAATACATGAAGCGCCCGGTCTATGGCTCATGGCGAAATAATGTCATGCTTATTGCCGATGATCAGGATAACGGCAAGCACCTTGCCCAGGCAGAGAATGTCTATGAGGCTCTTCGTTCAGGCGGAAATGGCGCGGACTTCCTTTATGAGAAACTTTATCTTGACTCCTACACCCTTTCTTATGGTGCCACAGGAGCGATCTATCCTGAAGCAAAACAAAAATTATTTGATAAGTTGGCTGAAGGCGTTTCCTACATCAACTATATAGGTCATGCCAATCCCCGCAGCTGGACTCACGAATCTCTGGTGACATGGTCTGACCTCACCTCAATGACTAACACAAATCTGCCTTTCATCTATGCAGCAACGTGTGAATTCATGCGTTGGGACTCTGATGACGTGAGTGGTGGCGAGCTGCTGTGGCTTTATCCTGATACCGGCGTAATCGGTATGATTTGTCCAAGCCGCGAAGTATTGATCGAACAGAACGGTGCCCAAAACGCACGTACAGCCAAATATATGTATAGCCGCAATGAGGATGGCACCCCGTTACGTGTTGGCGATGTCATGATCAATGGAAAGAATGATAGTGACAACCATACTAATAAACTCAAGTATGGTTTGATCGGTGATCCGTCACTCAGGGTTCTATCCCCCGGTCATAGCGTCTCTGTCCTATCCATCAAAGGCACGGATGTTGACCAGATTGAAGATATGCCTGTCATAGCAGCCCGCTCCTCTTTCGACCTTACAGGAATGGTGACTGATTTTGACGGAAACCTGATTGAAGACTTCAACGGCATAGTCGAAATTCAGCTTTATGACGCTGAGATCGTGATTACGACCAATGGTAATGGCAAAGAGGGCAAAGTTGATACATATAACGACCGGAAGACACGCCTATACACCGGACGCGCAAGAGTGACCAACGGTATGTGGTCGCTGACTGTCAACATGCCTTCCGAGATTGAAAACAACTACTCTCCGGCTCTTATATCCCTTTACGCATATGATGAAACCGGAAGAGAAGCCAACGGCTCGTTTGAGAAGTTTTATGTATATGGTTTCGATGAAAATGCCCCGGATGATTTTGATGGACCCTCAGTCAAGGAGTTTTACCTGAACTCATCTGACTTTGCCGATGGTGCCCCCGTCAGCCCTTCTCCTATTTTGTATGCGAGCTTCTCTGATCCCTCGGGCATCAATGTCTCCGACTCAGGATTAGGCCACCAGATGATACTTACCTTAGACAATGGCACCTATTTCAATGATGTCAACCTCTATTTCTCACCTGATGCGGATGACCATCTTTCAGGCAGTATCGCTTATCCGCTGCAGGGAATCGCTCCGGGAGAACATACTCTGAAACTTACGGTGTGGGATAACGCCAACAACTCCACCTCAAAAGAGCTTACTTTCTATGTTTCGGCCTCATGGTTGCCCGAAATCACTACGCTGACAACAGACGTTAATCCTGCTACCACCAGCGTGAACTTCCTCGTAAGCACTGATGGAGCAAACGGAATCATGGACTGCACGATCGAGGTTTACGACCTTAATGGAAAACGTGTTTGGTCGGGCAACGCACCGTCGCTGTCAGCTTCCGGCACTTCAGTAAGTCTCGGATGGGATCTCTGCTACACCAACGGAGGCAGAGTAAACCGGGGAATTTATCTCTACCGTGCCATCGTGACAACTCCTGAAGGGGCCACGATAATGAAAACAAACAAACTTGCTGTTGCAAAACAGTAAATTTGCACCCACTATCATATGACCTTCAACGGAAATATCATTCTACCGGAGCCGACACTGCGTCGGCTCCCTTGGTATCTCGCGTATGTGGAGATTCTGAAAATGAGAAATGTGGATTTCGTCTCCTCCACCCAGATTTCACGTGCGCTCAACGTGGATGCCGCGCAGATTGCCAAAGACCTTTCTTTCCTGGCGCTGAAAGGAAAAACCAGAATAGGCTACGAAGTTAGTGCCCTCGCCGACACATTGTCTGACTTCCTCGGTTTCAAGACTCCTCACAAAGCTTATGTATTTGGTGCGGGAAGTCTTGGGAAAGCCCTTATGCATGATTCCGGCCTCTCCAATTACGGACTTGAGATCATCGCCGGATTTGATGTAAATCCAGAGAAAGTGGGCACTTCTGTTGGCAACGTACCAATATATCATATTGATTCCCTTGCAGAGGTCATGGAAACTAACCCGGCCACTATAGGCATCTTGACCGTGCCTGCCGAAGCGGCTCAAGATACAGCCGACACAGCCATAGGGGAAGGGATAAAGGCAATATGGAATTTCACCCCTTACCGTGTAAAAGTGGCTGAAGGAATTGTGATGGCAAACACTTCCATATATGCCCATCTGGCATTAATCTACAATCGTCTGAATGCCGACGTAAGATTGCAGAATTGATAGAATGAAAACTTTCGTTTTTGAAAATAATTACAATAATGGGGAAAGACCACATTTGATGTCGTGGTATTTCCTGGCTGACTCTTCACTGACAAATGCCGGGAAACCCTTTTTTATCCCGGACTTTGCAAAAAGCTTTGAGGCAATTCCGGTTATTGCAGTAAGGATAAACCGTCTTGGAAAATCTGTTGCACCACGTTTTGCACACAGATATTTTACAACCTATGCTCCCGCACTCCATTTCCGGGCTGCCGACCTTATTAGAGAGTTAAAGGATGGCGGTCTTTCGCCGGATAGGGCCTGCTCCTTCGACCGCTCACTGATAATGGCTGACTTCATACCCTTTCCGGAAAATGGAGAAGTGACATTGGAAATGAAAATAAACGGAAGAGCCACAGAATGCTTTGAAACCGTGAGAATGTCATTATCATTAGCCCAAGTCATTGCAGAGGCTTCGCGCACCAACACATTAAAAATGGGCGACCTTATTATTCCTGCCCTTCCGGAAGGTCACAAAGTCTCCATAGGCGACCTCTTCGAACTTCAAATAAACGGTAATAGCGTTCTTTCCGTGCAAATCAAATAAGAAAGGCAATATTTCTCCTTTTTTGCAGTTTTATCTATGAAGGATTGATCCTTTATGGCACGTAAACAATAATAATCCGTCATGAATTATTCCACCAACCAGATGAAAATAAACTCCAAAATACTATTTGTCGGCTTACTGACGATGATTATGGGCCCGGCTGTCACAGCCAACGCACAAAACGACATTAAGGATAATGACTTCAACCCCGTCAATACGGGTGTGACCACTCTGAGCATAACTCCTGATGCAAGAGGTTCAGGCATGGGTAATCTGGGTGCCGCAACCGACCCCGATATGAACTCCCAGTTCTGGAATCCTTCAAAATATGCTTTCGGCTATGCACAGGGAGGTTTGGCATTGTCTTACACCCCTTGGCTCCGTAAAATTGTAAACGACATTTTCCTTGCTGACCTTTCGGGTTATTGGAAATTAGGGTCTGGCGATAATCAGGCCATCAGTGCTTCTTTCCGTTATTTTTCTCTTGGTGAAGTTTCGATGACGGATTATGAAGGCTATGGCACAGTGCAGACCATCAATCCTTACGAGTTTGCAATCGACTTAGGCTACTCCCGCAAATTGTCGGAAAAATTTTCTATGGGTGTAGTTTTACGCTATATCCTTTCCGATCTCTCCTATGACGATTCATATTCGGGAGAATCAAACACGGCGGCCAATGCATTTTCAGTTGATATTTCCGGCTATTATGTGACTTACCCTATGGTCGGCAGAAACGAATGTCAATTCTCCTGGGGTTTTGACATCTCCAACATCGGTACGAAAGTCAGTTATGACCATGGGGCCAACTACGCATATCTACCCACAAATCTGCGCCTCGGCACCCAATTCATGTTCCCCCTCGCTGACTATAACACCCTTGCAATAGGTCTTGACCTCAACAAACTTCTTGTGCCCACTATGCCACGCCAAAAAGACTATGATATGGACACTATCGAAGGACAGATTGAATATGAGGAGGCCAAAGAAAAATGGGAGACAATGTCACCGATCACGGGTATCTTCAAAAGCTTCTCTGATGCTCCCGGGGGATTTGCAGAGGAACTCAAGGAAATCAACGTGTCGTTTGGTGGAGAATATGCCTACAATCAGCAATTTTTCGCCCGTATGGGTTACAATTATGAAAATGCCTCAAAGGGAGGAAGAAGCTATTTCACATTCGGTGCAGGTTTTTCTCTGAATGTGCTCCGACTTGATGCGTCATACATGCTTGCCACAGCGCAAAGCTCACCCCTTGATCAGACACTGCGTTTCACACTTTCATTCGACATGGATGGTCTGCGTGACCTCCTCGGCAAACGCCGCAGATAACACCAACAAAACAAATCATGATAAGAATAGGTCAAGGTTATGATGTCCATCGTTTGGTTGAGGATAGACCACTATGGATATGCGGCATTAAAATTCCCCACACTCATGGACTCCTTGGTCATAGCGATGCCGATGTGGCCATACATGCGTTATGCGATGCCATTCTTGGGGCTCTCGCCCTTAGGGATATAGGTTACCATTTCCCGGATACAGATCCGAAATATAAAGGGGCTGACAGCAAATTGCTCCTTGCGGAAGTGTGCCGTCTGATAAGAGAAAGGGGTTGGGAAATTGGAAACACCGATATCACAATAATGGCAGAGGCACCGAAATTTAAGCCACACATCGAAACTATGAGGCAAACTCTCGCCGATGTGATGGGAATAAATGTAGACTGTGTCTCTGTAAAAGCTACTACTACTGAGGGCCTCGGATTTACCGGACGCCGGGAAGGCATTGCAGCTAATGCCGTAGCCTTGCTCTACGAGTCTCACCAATAATTAGATTCCTCAGCAATTGGATTACTCAACGATAATTGAATTACTCAGCGATAATTATATTAAATGAGTCTTAATGCCAACCAACAGAAAGCAGCGGAAGCCACTGAAGGAAGGGTGCGTGTAGTGGCAGGAGCCGGCTCCGGGAAGACCCGTGTGCTGGCGCATCGTTACGCCTTCCTGGTAAATGAGGTTGGCATAAGTCCCGGGAATATCCTCTGCCTGACTTTTACAAACAAAGCTGCTCACGAGATGAAACGCCGCATCTCCACAATGGTTGACAGGGGAAGTGTAAATGACTTTATATGCACAATACATAGCTTCTGTGCAAAGTTCCTTCGGCGTGAAATCTATCGCCTCGGATACCCCAGCAACTTTCTTATCCTTGATGAGGAAGATGCAAAGCAACTCGCAAAGCAGGCAATGCAGGAATATGGTGTAGACCGCCGTAAAACCACAGCCGAACGCTTTCTGAAGGGAGTGGCAGCTCTTAAAGGTTATGAGCCTACCCACTATATTCAGCGACACCTCCTTCCCAATTCCGCTAATGAAGCCCCTGATGCAACCGTAAGATACCTACGATTGCAACTAAAACAGTTTGCCCTCGACTATGATGATCTTCTATATTTCACTTTGTATATCCTCAATCATTTTGAGGATGCAAGGAAATATTGGACTGAGAAACTAAACTATGTAATGGTTGACGAGGTGCAAGACTGCACAGGCGATGATTGGAAACTCCTTCATGCCCTTACCCAATATCATGGCAACCTTTTCGTCGTAGGTGATCCTGACCAAGCTATTTATGAATGGAGAGGGGCAAATCCCAAGATATTTGTTGACTTCAAGGCTCAGACCGATATTATTCTCAATGAAAATTATCGCTCCACACCTGATATTCTTGATGTGGCAAATCATATCATCGACCATAATAAAAACAGGGTAAAAAAGGAGCTGTTCACCGTTAAACTTAATGAACGGCAGGTGGTGCATCTCCACTCTAAATCAGAAAAAGAGGAAGCTGAAAAAATTGCTGAACGCATAGAGGAAGGCTGCAAACAAGGCATGACCTACAACTCATTTGCCGTGCTTTACAGAAGTTCTTTCCTGTCGCGCCAGATTGAGCAATCTTTACTTAAACGCCATATCCCGTATACTGTTTGGGGCGGCGTGCGTTTTTTTGAACGTAAGGAAATTAAAGATGTGATCAGTTATCTCCGTTTGGTAGCCTCCGACTCTGATGATATGGCTTTCAGGAGAATTGTCAATCTTCCTGCAAGAAAATTTGGTGATACCTCCCTGAAGAATCTGACCAAGATAGCAGAAGCAACCGGAGAGTCCCTTATGGTGGCTCTGAGGAATAACATTCACGAGAAAGCATTTGCCAAACCGTCACTTCGTAAATTTATTGAACTTATAGATTCCGCACGCGACAGGGTTGTTTTGATGAGCGTGTCTGAATTGACCGACTGGATTCTTAAAGAAAGCGGACTGGGCGATCTCTACAGAAACGATGAGGAAGAAGAACGTTTGGAAAACATTGCGGAGCTAATAAATTCAATGAAAGAGTTTGAAGCCGGCAGAATGGATGATGGTGATGCCGATTTGATTTCCTATCTTCAGGAAATTGCTTTATACACCAATGCCGACAGAAATTCAGACTCGGAGAAAGTAAGGATGATGACTATCCATCAGGCAAAGGGACTGGAGTTTCCGGAAGTTTTTGTAGTAGGCTTGACTGAAGGTATTTTCCCTAATCACCGTTCTATCCGAGAACGCCGGCAAGACGGTGAAGAAGAGGAACGACGTTTAATGTACGTAGCCACCACCCGTGCAGAGAAAATGCTCTGGCTCTGTGAGTCGGAGGGCTATATGAATGAAAACGGCGCACTGAAATATCCGTCGCGTTTTCTTTCGGAAGTTCCCGAGGGTATGCTGAAAGTTACCGGCACCCTTGATCCCACTTTGAAAGCCGGAACTGCCGGCCTGGTCAGCATGCTTAACGGAGAATTAGGTCAAACCGCTGATGATATCATGCCCAATGGCACAAAGGTACGCCATAAGATTTTCGGACAAGGAGTCATAGAAGGCTACGATGCTTCCTCCAAGTCATACAAAGTAAAATTCGGCACTTCCACACGTAACCTACTCCCCCACGTCCTCACCAAAGAATAGTTTAGCCACACTCTCACTTAATGCAATAATGCAAGTCGCCTCTCAGATACTTTGCATATCCGAGCGGCGACTTGCATTCATTTTATCTATAAATGTCTTCTTATGCTTTTATTCTCTTTATTCTACTCCACGATTTTCTTTATTGAAAATGTGACGCAGACGGGAGAATATTCTCTTAGAAGTAGATTCCGTAGGAACAATATTAGGATTATCCTTCAGGCTCTCAATAGCTGCCTTTTCAGCATCTGTCACAGCCTCAGGCACATATACCATCACGTTGACAAGCAAATCGCCCTTCACACTACTGTTCATCTGCGGTAAGCCTTTGCCACGGAGACGAAGCACCTTGCCAGGCTGTGTACCCGGAGCTATCTTTACACGGGCACGTCCGTCAACGGTAGGTATTTCTGCGATGCCACCCAATGCTGCTGTCGGGAAGTCAAGCATAAGGTTGTAAATCAGGTCATTGCCATCACGAATCAGATCCGGATTCTTCTCCTCCTGAATAACGATAAGCAGGTCACCGTTTACTCCACCATGGCGAGGAGCATTACCCTGGCCTCGCATAGTGAGGGTCATTCCATCCTCCACTCCGGCAGGGATGTGGAAGCTGACAATCTCCTCCTTCTTCTCCACACCTGAACCACCGCAATAAGTGCAAGCCTCAGAAATAACTTTACCTTCACCGTTACATTCCGGACAAACCGACTCACTCTGCATTGCGCCAAACATTGTCTGCTGCACATGATTGATGTAACCGGTGCCATGACAACGTTGGCAGGTGCGGAAAGCAGTGCCATCTTTAGCACCCGTACCCTTACAATGCGGACAAGCTACCAAACGAGGAATCTTCAGTTTCTTGTCAACGCCGTTCATAATGTCCTTCAAAGTTACTTTGACCGTAATCCGGAGGTCTGTACCTTTGTTGACATGGGGACGGCGTGCGCCACCGGCCCCTTCAAAGCCGCCAAAGCCACCACCCATTCTGCCACCAAAAATGTCGCCAAAGTGGGCGAAAATATCCTCCATTGACATACCGCCACTGCTGTAGAAGCCACCGCCGCCTCCGGCACCGCCGAAGCCCTGCGGACCCATTGCATGACCAAACTGATCATACTTGGCACGCTTGTCGGCATCACTGAGCACATCATATGCCTCCGCTGCCTCCTTAAATTTCTCCTCAGCTTCTTTGTCACCGGGATTCTTGTCAGGATGATATTTGATGGCCATCTTTCGATAGGCCTTCTTTATTTCGTCGGCACTCGCATTCTTCGCAACGCCGAGCACTTCATAATAATCTCTTTTCTCTGCCATGACCTACTGCTTTTCTTACTGTCCTACCACTACTTTTGCATGACGAAGAACCTTGTCATTGAGCATATATCCTTTCTCAACAGTGTCAAGGATCTTTCCTTTCTTTGAATCATCAGGCACCGGCACAACTGAGATTGCCTCATGCTTCTCCGTGTCGAAGCTGTCATCACCCGGATCCATTTCCTTCACTCCGTTTTGTGCAAGGTATTTCTTCAGCTTATTATATATAAGCACCATTCCTTCTTTCAGTGTGGAGGCATCGTCGCTTCCCTCGGAAGCTTTTATGCCACGCTCGAAATCATCCATAATAGGCAAAAGACCTTTCAGAACGCTCTCGCCGGCATTCCGGATAATCTCACTCTTCTCCCGGAGGGTGCGTTTACGGAAATTATCAAATTCAGCCATGAGAAACAGATATTCCTTTTTCTCATGTGCCACCTGATCCTCCAGAGATTTCATCTTCTTCTCCAAAGTCTCTTCTTCCGAAGCTTCTTTAATAGCTTCCGATTCAAGATTTTCATCCTCTGAATCAACCGCTGCTTCGAATGCGGACTCATTTCCTTCTGCCACTTCGTCTTCCTGACGACGGCCTTCGTATTCTTTATCTTTATTTGTTTCCATAATGGATAGCTGTTTGATGTGTTACTCTTCAAATATTAAGCCAATAAATGTTAAATGGCATAATTCAATACGGAATAATGATGTATTTTATCATCTTCCTTATAATCCAAACAACCAAACTCCACTATTAGTTGAATCAAATGCATTTTGTGCTGCCCTGGCCACCTTCTCATCATCGAAAATGCCATACATGGCGGAGCCGGAACCTGTCATTGACGCATACACCGCACCCCTCTCATACAACTCTTCCTTCAGTTCCTTCAGCTGAGGATAGCGGGGGAAAAGAGAGGCCTCAAAATCGTTGACCACATTATCGCGCCATTTCTCCAGCGGGAGATGAGGAAGGAAACGAAGATCAAACTTCGGCTTTCCGGGAGTGATGCCGGCAAACGCTTCTTTTGTTGACACCGACACCTCCGGCTTAACAATAAGCAGACTGTTACCTTTAAGATCCAATTCTATAGGAGTCAAGATTTCTCCAACTCCTTCAGCAAATGAAGGAGTATTATAAATGAAAAACGGACAATCAGCCCCCAGACGTAGAGCCATATCGGCAAGCTCACGATCAGAGAAAACACTTCCGGTTATTTCATTCAGCATGGTCAGACAGAAAGCTGCATCCGCACTTCCTCCACCCAACCCCGCGCCATCCGGCAAATGCTTGTCAAGAGAGACATGATACATCCCTGTCTCTTCCATTCCCCCCGTCCGATCCAAATAATTCTGGAAAAACACCTGGGCACTCCTGACAATAAGATTTTTCTCAGGAGGGCATGACAGACGACGACCCATAAACTGAAAACGACATCCACTTGCCTGCCCCGGAATCATGGTCACTTCAAGAATATCGTCAAACGCCTGAGGCTGTTGGGGCATGCCGCTTTCTATACCCACCGGAAAAAACACCGTTTCAAGATCGTGATAGCCGTCTTCCCGTTTTCTAACTATGTTGAGTCCAAGATTAATCTTGGCATTTACAAACTTTATCATATCATTTCCAATTTATTCATCTCATAGCTGCTTTGCGGGTCGTAGGCCACATGGCAGCAAGGAAGCCTCCTCTTATTAACAAATAACTGAGAAAAGCGTTCCATAATAGTTTATCAGAAACCGTAATTGCGTTAGCCACGCTCCCTGCAGGAATCAGTGAAACCATTATGAAAAACACTGCCGTAGCCGCCAACGTAGCTGCCAGCATATGTCCAGTTGCGGTGATCCCGACATAGAAACCGTCATAGACAAACGCCCACACCGAAACAACAGGCAGCAGCCAGATCCACAATCTCATGACACGCACTCCCTCGCGCACTCCCTCATCATCAGTCAGCAGATCTGTAATAATCCCATAACCGGCAATATAAAGGAGGCTGAAGGCGGCTGCCATTACACACCCCCACAACAGCACGTATTTCACACTCTTACGGAGCATAGCCTTATCATGAGCGCCACAATAGCGTCCCGTAAGGGCCTCTGCACTGAATGCAAATCCATCAGTAAAAAAAGAAAACAGTGTGAAGAATTGCATCAGTACGGCATTCACAGCAAGTGTCATGGCTCCCAACCGGGCTCCGGCAGCGGTAACACCAAGACTGACGGCCGTGATGCATGCCGACCGGAAAAACAGATTGACGTTGACTTTGAAAAAGCTTCCCAATCCTCCTCCACTGAACACATCGGCCACACCACTGAAGATTTTCTCCCCTTTCCTGAATCTTACAACCGCTATCATTGCCACCGCCAACCCTGCCCAGTTGGCAGTGAGGGTGCCATAAGCTATTCCAACAAATCCCATGCCAAACACATAGACATAAAGAAGGCTTGCCAAAATATTTATGACATTTACACTAATGGCTATCACCATAGGCCATACAGTTGACTGCATTCCCACAAACCATCCGCTTATCGCCATTGTGGCAAGCATTGAAGGAGCTTCCCAGATGCATATTGAGAAGTATTTCCCGACAAGACTGGCGACTCTATCTTCAGCCCCTATTACATCTTCAAGACCTTTCAACAGTGGGGTCTGCACCACTACCAACAGCAACCCTATCACAACTCCTAAAAAGAGGGCACGTGTAAGCACTTTCCTGACATCCTGGTCATTTCCGGCTCCAAAGGCTTTGGCAGTGATGCCTGTGGTGCCCATACGGAGGAATCCAAACAACCAGAAGACCACATTTAGCATCATCGATCCGACTGCTATCGCCGCAAGATATAGTTCCGAGCCTAAATGGCCTGAAATGGCTGTATCACACAGACCGAGCAACGGCACTGTGATGTTGCTAACAATAGCCGGAATGCTAAGACGTAAAATTTCTTTATTCAATCCCCTCATAGTTTTCTGATGCTTGTAATGAATAAGCCGGTGGCTGACATGCAGAAAAGCACATATGCCGCGAAACTCACGGCATATGTGCTTTTCTATTCATCATTCCTCGGTCAGTCCAAAGCCATATTCCTGGCCTTTACGTGTAGCAGGAATTCCCTTTTTCATCCATTCAGGCATCGGATCGCCTTTCAGATAGTGATCAAAGAATTGCTGCAGACGTTTTGTTATATCCTTGCGGTTACGCCGTTCCTTAAGGTTATGGGCCTCATTGTTGTATTGAAGCATCCATACCGGCTTTCCAAGGCGACGCAACGCCATAAACATCTCAATGCCCTGATACCAGGGAACGGCTCCATCATTGTCATTGTGCATTATGAGCAAGGGAGTCTCTACCCTGTCGGCAAAGAACACAGGCGAATTGGCGATATAGAGTTGCGGTGCTTCCCAAAGATTACGACCGATACGGCTCTGACCAACCTCATACTGAGCCTGCCGGGAGTCGCCACTACCCCAGCGTATTCCACCGAATGCCGAAGTCATGTTTGCAACCGGCGCGCCTGACCCTGCACAGGCAAACATGTTGGTGCGAGTCACAAGATAAGCCGTCTGATAACCACCCCAGCTTTGGCCATCAATGCCTATGCGGTTTTTATCAATATTAGGATACTGCCTACACACTTCCTCAACCCCGGAACATACATAATTGTAGGCATTCTCTCCCGGGATTCCGGCCGTGTAGTGGATATCGGGCACGAACACCACATATCCCCGGCTTACATAAAACGGAAAGTTAATCCAGCTCCATGACGGCTCCATATCATAATGACGATAGAGATCATTGGAATAAGTCTCATAGAAGTATGAAATCATCGGATAACTCTTGTCGGGGTCGAAATCCTCAGGCAGATATAGCACCCCTTCGGAAGGTTTGCCATCATAAGCATACCATCTGAAAAGCTGTGCCGTCCCCCAGTTATATTCAGCCATCTGTGGATTGGTGTCGGTCACACGTTTCTCCTCCCCTTTTTCTATATTACGGCTTACATATATATTTGGCGATGTGTTGAAATTTTCCTGTGACCAACTGTAGACATCAGCCTTCTTTGCCTTGCGAATCCTCGAGAAAGCATATTCGTCAAGGAAATCTATCTTCGGAGCAACAGCATGTCCGGTAAATTTCTGGGTTGCGAGCCCGTTACGCTTATCAGCATAATCAAACAGGGTATATAGAATCCGTTCGCCGGTTTTCAAGGCATGAAATTCAGGGTCTGTCTTGACCATACGAATCTTAAGACCACGTTTCCTACCTTCCCCTGCCGTCACACAAATCGGAGCTCTCTCCCCCTTAGGATCAAGGCTCCAGACATCATAGGTGTCATACACCAATACATCCTTATCATCCTCCGTCCAGGCCATTATCCCATAAGCCTCCAGCTCATGCAGCGGGACATCTTGCCTTTCATCCCATAACGGATATGGCACATCGGCACTTATGATGGTTGTGCGCCCGCTGGCTATTTCATAAGCATGATATTGACGTTTGTCAAACCATAAGATGTATTTTCCTGACGGCGACAACTCAAACATATCATTATGTGCTACATTTACCTGACGGGATTCACCATCCAAGATGTTCTTGATCGACAGCTCAACCGGGAACTGGTAATCCCACTGTGAAGATATGATAGTGTTCTTCATATCGGCAATCAATGCCCAGTCTCCGTCCCAGCGGTCAGGTTCACTCACCACTGCAAGCGGATTGTCTGACACGAGAATCTGGTTGCCTGTGGAAAGCTCTACTGCAACCGGATAAGTAAACTTCCTGAGTGCATCCACATTGTTATTTTCCTGCGGAGGAGTGTAAGGGGCATCCCAGCGCCATATGTCAAGCGAGCCCTTTTCAAAATCTATAAGGGTAGTGTCATCAGGAGCCACGTATGGAGCCACACCGACAATCAGCCTACGTCCGTCATAAGAAAACTGAGCATCCGAATACTGATTTAAAGCAAGGCTCTCCCCGCTGTCATCTTTAAAATCATCCCTTATCTTGATTTCCTTACTAATAAGGTGGGTTGGAATAAGGTCAGTCAAAAACAATTCTGTTCTTTTGGTGCCGCTTTCTGCCGAATCGGTGGAAGCCGTGAAAGCAAGCTGTGTGCCTGCACGATTGAATACCGGCACCCCATAAAACTTCTTATCCCTGTCAATAAGATTCATTGAAGTGTCGGGAAGCATAATAACCCCCATTCCATTGGTGACGACAGAATCTTTTGCCGGGCCCTTGATTTCAAATGCCAGTTTACTGCCATCTCTGGAAAACTGATAGCTGCTTACCCATTTCTCAATCTTAGTAACCCCTTTGGCAAGGTTTCTCATCACCATCGGACGCCCACACTCCTTATCTTTAAGCTTATCAGGCTTAATATAAGTTGTATCACATGACAGCCATGCCACCCATTCGCCACCTTCCTTTCCGGTTTTATAAGATATAACATTTCCGATTTTCTCCACCTTTCCGGAGGCAAGATTGATAATGGCGAGAGAATCCTGAGGCATATCAAATCCTTTTTTCTTATCGATCTTTGCTTGTCGCGTATCGGAAAAGAAAGGTTTTATCTGTGCAAAAGCCCATTTTCCATCAGCAGAAAACGATGGTTTATAACCTCTGGCAATCTCTATTCTTTTGCCGTTAACAGTGTTATAGAAAGTCAGCCTGCCGTCTCCCTCCTGCGGATTGACAGCAAAAGATGCCCATTCGCCGTTGTCTGACACGGCGTAGTTGGTGAGGAGCTCCCAACGGTCGAAATCCTCATGGGTGAGGATTTTCTTTCCGGTGGCACTTCCAAGAACAAAAAGGGCCGTTGACGCCAGCAACATTGTTTTCCTCATATCGTGTCAGTCAAGTTTATGCAGATCGTGACCCATTCTCTCCTTCTTGGTTTGCATATAGAAGCGGTTATATGGATTCGGTTCCACCTCAATCGGCACATTCTCGGTCACCTCCAGCCCGTAGCCTTCAAGTCCGATGCGCTTTACCGGATTATTAGTCAGAAGTCGCATTTTCTTTATGCCTAAGGCATTCAGGATAGTTGCCCCTATCCCATAGTCACGCTCGTCTGCCTTATGTCCTAAATGAAGGTTGGCATCAACCGTATCAAACCCATGCTCCTGAAGCTTGTATGCCTTTATCTTGTCCATGAGTCCGATTCCCCTTCCTTCCTGATTAAGATAAATTATTGCTCCGCGTCCTTCTTTCTCGATCATTTTCATTGCCAAGTGAAGTTGTTCGCCACACTCACACCGCATGGAGCCGAATATGTCGCCGGTAGCACATGACGAATGCACCCTTACCAACACTGGCTCCTCAGTGGTCACATCGCCCTTTATGAGAGCTATGTGCTCAAGCCCGTTGTCTTTTTGTCTGAAAGGGATGAGATGGAAATGGCCGTAAGCGGTCGGCATGTTCACTTCCACGCCTTTCTCCATGATTGAATCATTCTTCATCCTATAGGCGATAAGGTCGCGGATGCTGACAAGTTTCATTCCCCACTCATCCGCCTTGCGCCGAAGTTCGGGCAGCCGGGCCATTGTGCCATCATCACTCATTATCTCCATAAGGGCGGCAGCCGGACGGAAACCGGCAAGGCGGGCAAAGTCTACAGCTGCCTCAGT
>CAZQSD010000001.1:9255-16036 GCA_964595885.1 uncultured Sangeribacter sp. | reverse complement strand
TCCCGGCATCGCTCATTGGTGATGGGTGCGCACAACACACCTCGCGCATTTTTCAGCATGAAGTTGACATCATCAGCCGTTATCTTCTCGGCAGCTATGATGAGGTCACCCTCATTCTCGCGGTCTTCATCATCTACAACGATTATAAACTTTCCGGCTTTAAAGTCGGCTATTGCCTCCTCTATTGTATCAAGTTTTATATTATTCTCCATTTGGGTATTAATTATTCATTCTACAATAAATATAGAGAAATTCACACTGCCATACACCCTGTGCTGGGTGAAGCCCGGCAACATGGAAAAATCCCTTGTGCGTGAGTGCTCGATTATCACTACCGAGCCCGGCTTTACGAGAGGAGAGTCAAGAATCAACTGAGGCACTTCCTCAAACCGGGGATGATCATAAGGAGGATCAGCAAATATAAAATCAAAGCTACGGGAAGAAGTGGCTATGAACCGGAACACGTCGCCCTTTATGACGCGCAATGCTGTGTCGCCAAGCTTCTCCACCACACTCCTTATAAATGAAACCTGCACCGGAGCCTGCTCTACCGCTGTCACCTCACGACAACCACGTGACAAAAATTCGAGACTGATTGCGCCCGTGCCTGCAAAAAGATCAAGCGCAGTCTTATCTTCGAAGTCACACATGTTTTCAAGCACATTAAACAAGTTTTCACGGGCAAAATCAGTAGTCGGTCTCGCCGTGATATTTTTAGGAATGTCAAATCTCCTTTTCCCGTATTTTCCTCTAATAATTCTCATCTTCGCAATTACTTATGAATCATCAACAGGCAGCCTGCACTGCCTTGACCATCTCTTTGAGCTCATCGCCGGCCATGTCTCCAGATAAAATGACAGGAGTAGTGGCCGGCAAGCCATATACATCTAAAATGTTGAATAGATGATACGCAGTGTCTGCCCTGCTTCCCGTTGAATGGGTAGAAGCCGAAAGAAGCGCCTCGCCGTCAAGCAAAATGAAATCAGACTCGGTTTCCCTGACATCCACATACATTGTCTTTCCATTATTCTCTTTCCTGAGAAGGCGCACCCTGTTCATGAGATTTGACTCAATCTTCGCCCCGGGGAAGGTGCGGTTAAGAAACCCTTTCAATCCGGCCGTAAGACAGTGGGCAGCCGTGAGATCGGCATCTACATCAGTCATGACTTCCGCCGGATCACACTCATAGAGAGCCGTATAGATAGTTTCTTCAGCGCCCTCCGTCTCCTCCACCACCCGTGTCGGCATAAACATCGTCTTATGGTCATATATTATTACACGTGCTGAGAAATCATCAAGCACACGGGGATGATCATAAACCGCGTTCTCGATATTTCTCAGCAGGTTGTCGGTGTCAGCTTCCCATTTGGAAGAAAACAGAAGCTGGGGTTCCAACTGTGTGTGGATTGTATTTTCAATATGGGCACTTATACCGGTGGCACTGATTTGTACGATCAATCGCCATTGTCCGGTGTCAGCATAATCCGCCGCTGTCAGTCCGTTCATCTTTCAGGTTTTTCTTTTCACAGGGCGAAGTTACAAAATATATCTGTTATATGCAATTTATCTTCAGCAGGTCATCTCCCCGCAAAGACTATATTCCATATAATTTTTCACTTCCTCCGGTGAAAGTCCGAGCCCAAGCAGATACATCAGTTTAGTGATGGCAGCCTCCGACGTAAGGTCATGGCCTGACACCACTCCGGCATGGGCAAGTTCAAGGCCTGTCACGTAGCGGAACGGATGTACGCTTCCGTTGTTGCATTGGGTAATATTGACCACAACTACCCCCCGGGCCACAGTGTCTTTTATTGAGTCAATAAACCACTGATCGTTGGGGCCGTTGCCGGCGCCGAAAGTCTTAAGCACCACTCCTTTGATACCCGGAGTGCTGAGCATGTGTCTAACCACCGACTCTTTTATGCCCGGAAACAAGTCTATATAAAGCACATTACGGTCCATATTGTAATGCACATTCAAAGGCAATTTCTGGCCTTTTCCTCTCCACAACGCATCACGGTTGAAAGTGATTCCAAGTCCTATTTTGGCAAGTTCCGGATAATTGTTGCTTTTGAACGCATTGAAATTATCGGCACTGCGCTTTGTGCTGCGATTGCCTCGCCATAGATAGTTCTCAAATAAGATTGCCACTTCCCTTATTATGTGTTCGCCGTTCATGTCACGTGCAGCGGCCACCTGCAACGCCGTTATCAGGTTTTCCTCCCCGTCAGTGCGCACTTCGCCAATAGGCAGCTGCGAACCTGTGATGATTACCGGTTTGGAAAGATTCTCAAGCATAAAGCTCAATGCAGAAGCGGTATAGGCCATCGTGTCGGTGCCATGAAGCACGACAAAGCCATCATAACGGTCGTAGTTATCTTCTATGACCTTTGCAATCTGCCCCCAATGATCGGGGGTCATGGCTGATGAATCAATAGGATGCTCAAACTGATAGCTGTCAATATCGAAATCCAGCATCTTCAGTTTCGGCACATTCTCAAGCAGATGATTAAAGTCGAAAGGCTCAAGAGCATGCGTATCAGGGTTTTCTTTCATTCCGATGGTGCCTCCTGTGTAAATCATCAGAATGTGTGGGCGGGAGGAATTAGGCATAAGTATTATGTTTTGGTACATTTTCGCCGACACCTTGCAAAGGGAAACCAAAGCTCCCCGTCTCACCCGATGGCGACACTGCAAAATTAGCAAAATGCAATCACATATGCAATAGTTTTCCTAAAAACAAATAGCCTTCTATTTCGTTTTTTTAGTTTACCCGTCTTTATTCTGTCGGCCGGAGCCATCTGTAACCGTAAAAATGTTGCCCCTCAAGTTTGAAAAGTCGTGCCAGCGGATATGGATCCTGCTCCACTTTCCCGCTCTCATGAGAGATATGGATCAGATAAGGCTCGCCGTCAACCTTGTTGACGATTCCGATGTCATACACATCCTGGTCAATCTCATTGGAAAGCATTATGATGATGTCGCCGTCTTCCAATAGGTCTCTGATCTCCTTGTTGCCCGCGCTTTGTTTCTTAAGATGCGGAATCCTGTGGCTACGGTAACCCATTTCTATCATCCTGACCTTATCCTTCACCTCAGGATTTGACATTGCAGGAAATTCATCTGAGTGACGTGTCAGATAATCCAGGGTCTTGGCCTTGAAGCCTCCTCCCCCTATATATTCTGTCATCTCCTTTAGATTTCCTCTGTAGATATTGTCCACAATCCAGTCTGCCCCATAGAAAAGTTGCGAGGGGAAGCCGCCATCTTCTCCTTTGCGGCGGCTGTATGATTCCAGCTCCAATTCAAACTGACGCTCTACTGGCACATGATGCATGCTGGCTTTTGCCAGGGCAAGCACATTATTTATAAATCCTAACCTGTCAAACCCATGCAGGCTGACCACCATTGTGCCTATGCTGTCGTTGTCTGCCGGGGGTGCCCAGGGCGTTCCGGTCAATTGCAGGGCAGCCTCTACGCATCGCTGACCAAATTTATCACTTCCGCTCTCCGAAAGGACAGTAAGTATCTCCCTTACCTTGACAGTGTCTTCACTGCAATGGATGCGCGTGGCGGATGAATGCAACGCGAAGAATGCAAAAAGACTCAAACACGCAAAGCGAGGAATAAAACGCCTGATATGTGGGATGATGTCATATTTCATGGATGTCGATGTTTTATTTTGCAAAATTAACAAATTTTCAGATAGAAAAAACTTTTTATGCGAAGTAATTGACAAAGGAATAGCACTCTCAGGAATTTTAAGGCAGAGAATCTGCCGATAAAAGGAGAAAAAGTTTTAATTTTGCAGCATCATGAACAATGTAATCGAAATAGAATCACTTTCCCATCTGGGCATCGAGGTATTTGCTACCTTAACGGAGGCTCAGTTACGCAACCGGCTTGATGCGCAGAGGGGTATTTTCATTGCGGAAAGTCCAAAAGTGATCCGCACTGCCCTGTCAGCAGGATATGAGCCACTGGCTATTCTTTGCGAGCGAAAGCATGTCGGTGGCGACGCGGCCGACATTATATCTGCATGCGACGGCATTCCGGTATATACGGGGAATAGGGACATTCTCGCGTCACTTACGGGATATACACTTACACGAGGCGTCTTATGTGCCATGCGCCGCAAGCCTCTCCCCTCGGCGGAAGAAATCTGTAAAGCCGCCTCCCGGATTGCAGTGATAGACAACGTAAGCGACACAACCAATATTGGAGCGATTTTCCGGTCGGCAGCCGCTCTCGGAATCGATGCCGTGTTGCTCACCCCCACATCCTGCGACCCTCTTAACCGTCGTGCAATAAGGGTTTCCATGGGAAGTGTTTTTCTGGTGCCCTGGACCTGGCTGGAGACTCCGGTCAATTCTTTAAAACACGGGGGATTCAAGACTGTGGCAATGGCATTGACTGATGATTCAGTATCAATTGATGATCCCGTGCTCACGCAACAGAAGAAGTTGGCAATAATCCTGGGTTCAGAAGGTGACGGATTGGCAGAGGAGGTGATCTCAGAAGCTGACTTCACAGCAAAGATACCTATGTCACATGGAGTTGACTCTTTGAATGTCGCGGCTGCCTCTGCCGTTGCATTCTGGCAGTTGAGATCACACTTTACCAACTAATCCCCCTTTCCTTAATTATGAGCAATAAAAATAGAATGATTTTAGCAGGAGGTGGCGGACATGGTCTTTCGCTTCTGGAAGCCTTGTCAGACAACTGTCCGGCTTATGGCTACTTTGATCTGGCGCCCGTTGAGGCAATGCCAATTCCTTATCTCGGTACAGACCTGTCGGCTCCGGAATATATCGACAAGGGCCATAAGATTCATATAGCTTTTGTGTATTCGGGTCTGCCTGTGATGGAGAAACGGAGGAAGCTGATTGAATTATATGAAAGCTTTGGTGCCAGGTTTGAGACCATCATTGCTCCCACAGCCATTGTTACACCTCGATCCATCATTGGAAACGGGGCCGCGATTCTCAATGGGGCCATAATAAACCGTGCCATCATAGGCGAGCAGGCAATCATCAATAACGGAGCCATTGTGGAGCATGACTGCCGCATAGGCAGGAACACCTTCATTGCACCCGGCGTGGTGATCGGCGGCGGCACAGTAATAGGCGACAACTGCTTTATAGGACTTGGCTCCCGTCTGAAAAACGGGATAACAATTGCTTCGGGAATCACCATCGGTATGGGGACCACCCTTACACGAAGCCTGACCGAACCGGGCATTTATCATGGCACTCCTCTACGTCGCCATCCAGGTTCTTATACTTAAACTCTAACCATCAATCAATATGAAACCTATCATCATAGCCGAAGCCGGAGTAAATCATAATGGTTCCCTCCAGACGGCATTGCAACTTGTGGATGCGGCCGCTTCCGCAGGTGCTGATTATGTAAAATTCCAGACATTCAGATCGGAAAAACTTGTGACGCATGCCGGGAAGACGGCTGATTATCAGAAGGCAAACACACAAAAAGAATCGCAGCTTGACATGCTGCGGCGTCTGGAACTCCCTTTTGAAGATTTCAAGATAATTGCCGCAAGATGTAGAGATAAAGGAATAGGGTTTCTATCAACGCCTTTTGATTTGGAGAGCATTGATTTCCTGGCCACCTTCGGAATGGATTATATGAAAGTGCCGTCGGGAGAAATCACCAACCTTCCTTATCTCAGGAAAATATCCCGGTTGAAACTACCTGTTATTCTTTCCACCGGGATGTGCAACCTGTCCGATGTGGAAAACGCTCTGCAGGTGCTCTATGACGGAGGCATGTCGCGTGGGGAAATAACCGTATTGCATTGCAATACCCAATATCCCACCCCATTCTCCGACGTAAATCTACGGGCAATGGTCACAATGCGTGAGGCATTTGGTGTCAACATCGGTTATTCCGACCATACTCCCGGCATAGTGGTGCCTATGGCGGCAGTGGCTTTGGGTGCAACTGTAATCGAGAAACATTTCACGCTTGACAAATCAATGGATGGACCAGACCACATCGCTTCACTCGATCCGCATGAATTGTCGGAAATGGTAAGGGGCATCCGACATGTGTCGAGATCCCTCGGCTCACCGTTTAAGCGCATAAGTTCTTCAGAGAGAAGAAATATTAATGCTGCCCGAAAGAGCATAGTGGCAGCCGCAGAAATAAAGAAAGGAGACATCTTCACTGAGAAGAACCTGACTGTCAAACGTCCCGGCAATGGAATATCGCCTATGCGATGGGATGATGTTATAGGCCGCACTGCTACAAAATCCTATCATACTGATGATCTGATAGACATATAGCATTGGCGTGATGAAAAAAAGAGTATGATGAAAAAGATTTGTTTTGTCACCGGCACACGTGCTGACTACGGCATCATGTCGCGCCTAATGAAAAAGATTAAGGAGACGCTGGGCATCAGGCTACAGATAATAGCTACAAACATGCATCTGGCCCCCGAATATGGAATGACCGTCAGCGAAATTGAAAATGATGGCTTCATGGTCGACTGGAAAGTAGACTCCTTGCTTTCAGGAGATTCCCCGGCTGCCACAGTAAAATCTATGGGACTGACAGAGATTGGGCTGGCAGATGCCTTCACCCATCTCCGGCCTGATCTTGCAGTTATATTAGGCGACCGTTATGAAATGCTGGCCGCAGCTTCGGCAGCCCTGATTTTCCGTATCCCGATTGCCCATCTTTATGGAGGCGAGACCACTGAAGGAGCATATGATGACAACATCCGGCATGCCATCACCCAACTTTCCGATTACCATTT
>CAZQSD010000001.1:0-9155 GCA_964595885.1 uncultured Sangeribacter sp. | reverse complement strand
CATTGTTATGGTTTAAGATAATAATTAGAAACTTAAACTCATAATTCGCTATACATATGAAAAAAATCACCTCGCTTATGGCAGTATCTGCTTTGGCATTCGCAGCTCTCCATTCTCCTGATGCCGGTGCCTGCACCCGAGTTGTTTATCATGGTCAGGACTCTACCTTTGTGATTGGACGTTCACTTGATTGGAAAACGCCGATTCCAACCAACCTCTATGTTTATCCGGCCGGGATGGAAAAAGTCGGCTCTGACGCTCCCGGCGCAATCAAATGGACATCAAAATATGGTGCTGTATATGCTGTAGGTTATGATGCGGGCATCACTGAAGGGATGAATGAGAAAGGACTCACCATAAACGGTCTTTTCTGTAAAGGCACCGTTTATGATAATGAAGATACCCGTAATCTGCCGCCTATGTCTCTCGCAATGTTTGTGGGTTGGCTTTTGGATATGAATGCCACCACCGATGAGGTGATAGAGGTGCTCAGCAAACACAATTTTTCTCTGAGTGGAGCCACTTTTGACGGTGGTACTGTGTCAGCTCTCCATTGGGGCATCACAGACGCTTCCGGCAAGACAGCTATTCTTGAGTTTGATCATGGTGACGTAAAAATATATGATCCGGGTGATATATGGGCAATGACCAACGATCCACAATGGCCGGATATGGAAGCCATAATTGCTTATTGGGATAAAATTGGAGGCACACACATGCTTCCTGGCACAGTCAGCAGTCCTGACCGTTGTGTGCGTGCCAACTTCTTCGCCCACCATGTGGAATCAGTTTCTGATCCTGCCCTCGCAGTAAGCATCGCACGCAGTGTGCTTGTTAATTCATGTGTGCCTTACACTTATCTTATTGAAGGTGAGCCCAACGTATCGTCAACCCAGTGGCGTTCTTTTGCCGATATCAAAAATCGTCGTTACTATTTCGATATCGTGACCAATATGGGTTACTACTATGTTGACCTGACCAAGTGCAATCTAAAAAAGGGAGCACCAGTATTGAAACTCGATACATCCAACGAAACCATGCTTGTAGGCGAAGCTAACCATGCCCTGAAGAAATCCGCTCCATTCACCCCAAGTTATTGATTACATTAAGAATTATTTCGTAATTTATTGATACAAATTAAGGATTATCCCATTAACTCGCGGATAATCCTTAATTGTTAATATAAAAATAGTTGGGACTATCGCTAAGCGACAGTCCCAACTTATTTTATTCAGCTTATTTAGCGGCTTGATGATTATTTAACGATCATCTTCTGAGCCTTGCTGCCCTGCTTCTTGATCACGAGCTGACCCTTCTCAGGATTAGCGATCTCTACGCCCTGGAGGTTGTAGAACTTAACAGGAGCATTGCTGTCAGCCTCGATGCCTTCAACACCATTCCATCCCTCAGGAAGAACAACTTCAGAAGGAACATTCTCACCCCACCAGTTAGTTGCAATCTTATTTGTTGCAAAACCGAAGTAGCAATTATAGATAGTGATTACATTATCCTCCATATAGGAAGCATCAATACCATTGTTAAAGAAACGTTCCTCAATCTCCTCATCAGACACCATGCTAACTTCACTTAGATAAGCCTCAAGGTTGAAGTTATAGAATTCCTCTACAACATCAGGAGCGTCCTGATAAAGGCCATCCATTGCAAAACCTGAGTATACTCGTGTAGAAGCCATTACAAGATCCGGATTTGCGACATCAAGCAGAATATAGCCGGGAGTAGTTGAAAGATTCAGCTGACCCCAAATATCTTTGTTTCCATAAGGATCTACAAGGAGAATCTTATTCTGATCTTTCTTATTCACAGCTATCTGAACAGGATATGTGATAGGTTGTCCATTCTCAGTAAATACCCATGAAATCCAACCATCAGTGTACTGAGCAGGTTCCTCAACCATTCTCCACTCTTCCGGATTATAAGTAAACACCGGGCGAGACAGCATCTGCATAGTGCGGCAGAACAAAGGACCAAAGAAAGAACCATCTTGCCCAGGTGCAGGCAAGCCAAGGCCATAGTCCTCATTAAAAGAAATACCATCCTCTTCAATAGTACCGTAAATACTTTCTACTTCCTCATATCCGGAATACTGACCTTTCTCGTCACGCACCATGCAATAAGGAGTGAGATATACGTCTTTATTAGAATCAGAAGCAACGAAAGCAAATTGCTTTTTGAATGTGATAGTGTTTGCCTCCAAATCAACAGTAGCCTTAAATACCAAATCATAATATCCTGTAATCACGACTGTGTTGGCCTCATCGGAGAGACTGATTACTAGCGGAGTAACCTGATCACCACCAGCAGGCGTTTGAGCGGGATCAAACATATTATAGTAACTCCAATCATAGTCACCGCATATGTCCTCAAGTGAAGCAATCTTCATGGGAGCGGCAGCGGTCTTTGCCGGGGTGGCAGACATCTTGGCGGTCATATCAGCCTGAGCAATAGTCATTGGATTGCTCAAGTTTACCACCTCTCTTACTGGGGCTGCTGAAGCAGCGAGGCAAAAGGTAAGACCCATTGCCAATGTAGCGAAACTTTTCATCATTTGCTGTTATTAAATTGTTTGGTTGATTACTAATCTCACATAAAAAGCGATTACCTATTTGATAATACCACTTCTTAATTCAAATGCAAAATTAATATAAATTTCTTTACCGACAAAAAAAATTAAATAATTTTTTTTATTTTTATCTAAAAATAGGTCTGAATAGGATATTCCCGTATTCAGACCTATTTTTAGATATTAGAATGTTGCAACAGCATGACTAAATCATAGAGCCACCTTATAAGAACGAATATGACCCGTATTGTCGCTTATCCTTACTATCACAATTCCTTTGACACCCTGTGGTAACATCACTTCAGCACCATTACCAGAAATTGAAACATTAGATTTTATCAAAGTGCCGTCTGCCCTACAAAGCTGAACATCATGTATGCCCTCATTGGATTCTACGAATAGCTCATCAGCATACCTATCAACAATCAGACGAATACCGTTATCTTGCTTAACTTGATCAACACCGGTGGTAATATATTTGAACCTGACTGTACCAAGCTGATTAGCAGAATAGCCTGCTACATAAAAAGTACGCATATAATAAAGTTGACCTTCACGAGCCTCGGGGAATTCCACCACAGCTTTGGTAGTACCGGTTTCTCCACTCTTAATAAACATTATATCGTTGAAAGACTGTTCCATCTCAAATTTCAAATAGCCCGGATTAGCCTCATCTTCAACATATATCCTTACCATAAGCGGATAAGCAAAATAACCTGTTATAACCTCAACCATCTGTTCAATTTCAATATTCTCGGCATCTGAAACAGTATAGTAAATTCCTTCATTTTCATCACCCTCCTCAGTTCCATTCAGGATAGTAAGATTTCTCGAACGAATATTATTACGTGTTCTCAGACGTTGCATCTCCACGTTACCATATTCTCCATACATAAACTTTATGTCAGGGTTATATGCTCCAAGAACATAAGCAACCGATTCACCTGCTACCGGCGCGGTCATTCCATTTTGCAAAGTGAAACCTACATACCAGTCTTCTTCAACAGTTTCTCCGGGGGCAAGTGTGAACAACTTGGAATCTCCAATAAAAACTTGCTCCCCGTCCTTAATAAGGACCGGACATATCGGCTGAGTAAGTTCAAACTCAGTCGGGTTATTAAGCTTTATCTTGAGCTTTGACAGATAGCTATAATAACATTCACTTTCAAGAGCTAAATCCTCCACCACAATCTGGGGGACGTCTACATTTGTCACAGTGATGTTACTACCAGTCTTTTCAACATAGAAATAGTTTGGATAGCCGTATGGGGGCATTGTAGGAATCCACTCCTCACTACTCGATTCTTTGGAAGCTAAAGTCATTTTATATTTTCCATCAGGAAGAGTGGACGGCACCTGAACCACAAGAGGATTGGTGTCGGTTACCAAATAATAAGCTGCTACGCTGATTGGAAATTCGGCACTATTCGAAACAGGTTGATATACGGTCTCGCCAACAGTGCCATCCACAGGATCTATGATACATCCAATTGTACATTTAAAGCGTTCAGTACCGAAATTACCATAGCCGGTCGGATTCCAATCTACCATTGTCATAGAAATATTCATTCCGGAAGCCTCTCCTCTTAAAGCCCCATACTGAAGCAGGCAATTACTGTTGGCTATAACAGGTTCACCAGTTGGCATTTGAATACCAAGCACAGCATCCTGACTTGAATTATATCCACCACCATAACCACCAATACCTTGAGTAAGCGGATTTAAGGCATTCAGCATGAAATATCCATCTCCGGCTCCACTCCATCCCCAGTTAAAATGGAAGTAACCTCTGCCATCATAACCATCACATACAAATGAATGACCTCCTTCCGGAGAATTACCATCATATATTACTGGACCTACATTTTTCAAGTTTTCGTATATCATGGTATTCCACTCAGTCGAAGAGTAAACCATGCGGAATACATATCTGATATTTTCATCATATTTGAAAAACTTAGTCAGTGCTGAAGCAATCTTTACACTTTGCGCACCGGAGGCACTAGTGCCATATGACATTTCAACGCCATATCCACAAGACTTCATTAAATAAGCCACCGCAGCTCCCTGAGCCTCCGTATAATAACCGGCATCATATGTGTCAAGCATATTTTCCCAGTCGAACTTCTGAGAGGAGAAACTCATAGTGAGTCGTCCGAGACCGGAAACACTATAATTGGCTCTTCCCTCTCCGATCTCAGGATACTGATGATAATTCATCACCTGAGCCATGGCAGTAGCCACACAACCTGTATAACATTTCTTCCCCTTGTACTCAGGACATTCATCATTATAAGGAGCATTCTGATCCCATTTTGTCTTAATCATAGGCTCAATGACAGTCCAATCTGCCGGAGCCTCATAGCTTCCTGAAGAAGGCAATCTGTTCTGACGTGCATACTCAATTTCTTTCGAGTATTCCCCGAGCCACCACTTCATCTGGGGAGGCATATCAGAAGGATCAAATTTACCCTCATCACTATAGCCCAGTATCGGAGTAGCAACATCATCCGCACTTAGCAGGACATACCCATCAGAATCATTTGAAGCGAACACGTAGACTGCTGCTTCATCAGACTGAGTCTTAACAGTAAACACCGGGCTGACATTCTCAACCATAAGGGCAGCCGGAGCCTTAAACATGCCTTTCTGAGCTCTGTTCAAAGCTTGCTCAGGGGTTAAAACCGCTGCCGACGCACCTAACGTCATTGCTATTCCTCCGGCAAGAAATAAAATTCGTTTTGTCATATTCTTTTTGTTTTTACTTACCACTGACAGTTGATCAATACCGAGGCTGGCATGAGCATTCTTTCGTGGAATCAGATAATAAAGGTATATTGGAACATTTAATAAATCCAAAATTGATTAACGGTGTAAAATTACAAATTATTTTCAATAAAGTCAAAAATTATCTTCTCAATTTTATAAGTTGAATAATCTTTTATGTAAAAAAAGAGATCGCCGAACCCTATATTAGTCCGACAATCTCTAAAACATTATATGTCCTGAACAAAGTTTTATTCAGTATATTCCAAATCAGTATAATTGATTGCTGTGTTATACTGAAGCTCGGAATCAGGAATTGCCCAGCGCCAACCATTATGAGCGGCAGGAGTGTAATCAAATCCACTAAGAGTAAGGCTAGATGGCCAGTTACCGCTGTCAGTGTCGCCCTCAACCCAGGCTCTGCGTTCCATAGTATCACCTCGGCGCTTCATGTCGAACCAGTTGTAACCCTCGCCCCACATCTCAAGTCGTTTTGCAAGTTTAATCTGATCATACAGTGCCTCGCCGGAATCAGTAATATCCTTATACTTATCAATTCGCAACGCATTGATCTCATTGATCAGCTTACGCGCAGTATCTTCATCGCCTTGAAGATAAGCTGCCTCTGCCTCAATGAAGAGCATCTCAGCACCACGCATATATGGGAATTGAGAAGAGGCGTACACATCAGTTCCCCAGAACTTAAACTGCGCGCCAAACTGTACCATTGTCGAGGAGTAATCACCGGTCGTCGGGTTAGTATAAGGAGGGAACCATCCTTTGTCAGCGCCGGTCTTTGCATACATCTTCTGGATGAACTCTCCTACAGCCTTTGCCAAAGTACCACGATTGACATTCATAGATGCAGCCACAACATTTTTGGAACTATAAAAATCAGCTTTACCAGCGAATACACCGGCAGTTGCAGGCATGAAGAAGACCGACTTACGGTTATCTCGAGTCTGGAACTGATTAAACAAATCAACACTCATAGCACCCGCACCGATATTACCCCAAAGAGTAGGATAAGCACCATTACATGCATAGGATGCCCCAAAAGAAGCATAGTAAACATTTGAGTAACCTTCCTGATTACACCACATCCACTCTGCATTAGGCTCAGCAAAACCTGAGAGCCATTCATCCGAGCTCATGATTGGATAATCCTGACGAGCATCGTGAGCCATCTGCTGTGCAGTCTTGTAATCATTCTTCAACATGGCCGCACGAGCATAAAGACCTCTTGCTATATCAGCATCTGTCTCCCAATAGTAGCTTCTGTTGATTTTGGTGGAAGCAAACAGTTCAAGAGCCTCGTCAAGATCCTTATAAATCTGATCAAGAACCTGTCCCATAGTTGAAAGAGGACATGCGGGATTATCCGGATCAACAGGAGTGAGACGTAAAGGCACGGCCACCATCTCACCGTTACGTGAATCAGTCCATCTCGGTGCATACAGCTGGAGAAGACGGGTGTAGGCATGGGCACGCATTGTCAGACACTGGGCACGACGGAAACGAATTTCTTCATCCTCTTGACTCTCTTCATTATCCGTAGCAACAATAAGATTATTTGCGGCTCCGATGATTCCATAGCAATAGGTCCATGGAATAAAAGCAGGCCAACTATTTGTCATAGTCATAACTTCCCAGTTAGGAACCTGCTTCAATACATAGGTCCAAAAGTAGGAAATATAATCCTGACCCACAGCCTCGCCATATACCATTGAGAGGTAAGGCTCACCATTGAACCAAAGATAGTCGTACAAAGAGCTATACTGACGATACATATTTCCGAAAACACCATAAGTAGCACTGCGCATGCCCTCTGGCGTAGTAGCAACCTCATCATTGGGGATTGATATTTCCGGAGCAAGATCGAGATAGTCGCTGGAGCATGAGGTGAAAGCTCCGGCCAACATCGCCAATCCCAAACCTTTTAATAATATATTCTTTTTCATATTCGAATTTTCAATAAAAGTGTTAGATTAGAATTTCGCATTCAACTGGAATGAGAAGACACGTGCCGGAACATAGTAGGCACCCTGACCACCTGCATATCCATAAGTCGGGTTCATGCCCTTGCGTGCACATGCAATAAACACATTATCAATTGACACACCAAGATTTATGTTCTGAAGCTGTAAAGTGTTAACCCATTTCTTAGGGAGATCATAAGAAAGATTGACATTCTTCAGAGCAAGATAGCTGCTGCTGGTGAGCCAGCGGCTACTTCCTGAATTATTCTCACGGCTATAGTTAGTATTGAGCTGCGGAATGCCATTCGGGTCAATACGGTTAGGGCTATCTTCTGTCATGCCTTCAGGAGCATGTGTCCATGATTTAAGCAAATCCTTATGAAGTGCACCCCATGAACTTTCACCAAGCGACATGAATCCCTGATAACGGCCATCCATAGTCTTACCGCCAAGACTGTAGGTGAAGAGGAGGCCAAGATTAATGCCTTTCCAGGAAAGATTTGTACCAAATGAACCGTATACAGTCGGGAGAGAAGTACCATTCAGAACACGACCAACATAATTTGTCACACTTGTATAATACTTACCGTTCTGCTCAATGAATACACCATTCTTATCATTGCGGGCTGCCTCTACCTTCTGTTCAAACATACCCTCTACAGGTACCCAATCGCCATCATCATTATAGTGATAGAAGTCAGGAGAAGTAGGATCAATCTCATACATTGACTGACCTGTCAGCTGGTCAACACCGGCAAACGGATAAGACTTGAACTCATAAAGGCTCTTGCCAATGAAAAGATTCTGAGAAGGACGATCCTTTCCGTCAGGAAGATCTGTAATCTTGTTTTTTAGGAAAGTGGCATCAATATTGAAATTCCACATAAACTCACTGTTGCGGATAATATCAACGCCAAACTGGAGTTCCCATCCATAGTTCTTCATTGTACCAATGTTACGCCATACTGACGGACTTGAACCTGATTGGAGAGTACCTGCTGAGTTAGGCAAAGTCTCGGCAAACAGAAGATCTGAGTTAACCTTATTAAAATATCCGATTGTAAAGTTAAAACGATCATTGAAAAGAGAGCCTTCAAGAGCAAGGTCAAGAGTCTTGGTGGCCTCCCACTTCAGATTATATGTACCCAAAGATCCGGGACCGAGGACTGTCTTATCGCCAACTTTACGATAGTCATAGACACTATAATAAGCATAAGTAGGAGCACTGCCGTCATTACCTACAGAACCATAAGCTGCACGAAGTTTCAGATAATTCATCCACGTTAGATTCTGCACGAATTTTTCTCTTGAGATAACCCAGCTGCCACCGACACTCCAGAATGTACCCCAACGGTAATCTTTTGCGAAACGTGAAGAACCATCACGGCGAAGAGAGACCTCACCAAAATATTTCTGGTCATAATTATAACGTATGCGACCAAGATAAGATTCACTACGAACCCTTGAGGCAGCCTCTGTATCATAAATCATCTCACTGAAATTATTGAGATTCAATCTACCGTCAAGAGACTGATCAGCTTTCTGAACATAAAAACCTGAAAATGAAGAATCAAAATTCTCATGGTCAAGAAGTACATCGATATGGTTATCCCCATATTCATGACTCCAAGTCAGTGTCTGCATGAAAGTGTGTGATCTATAGTCATCAGCTTCCCTTGAAAGCATACCAATGCCTCTCTGTGAACCTACAATATTATTGTTATATTCCATTGCTGTTTGCTTTGCACGGAAAATCTGTCCTCGTATTGTCAACTCAAAGCCATAAGGAATAACAGCTGTACCATAAAGCATCGCGTCTATCGATGACT